>DATDFC010000041.1:0-71032 GCA_036522815.1 Gemmatimonadales bacterium
AAGGCGGTGCGGGCGGGCCACCGGGTCGGGATCCTCGATCTCACGCAGGGCGAGAGCGGCACCCGCGGCGACGCGGTCACCCGCGCCGCGGAGGCCGAGCGCGCGGCCCAGGCCCTGGGCGTTCACCTGCGCTTGAACGCCGGGCTCCCCGACGCGCATCTCGAGAACAATGAGACGTCACGCGCGAACGTCGTGGCGCTGATCCGGCAAACACAGCCGCGGGTGGTGATTCTTCCCTTCCCGATCGGCCGGCACCCCGATCACCGCGTCGCTTCGGAGCTGGGGCGCGACGCCTGCTATCTGGCGGGGCTCGCGAAGTACGGATCTGGCGGCACCGCGCACCGGCCGTTCAAGGTGCTCTACGCCCTCGCGTACCGCGAAGACCCCGTCAAACCCTCGTTCGTCGTCGACGTTTCGGAGGTGTTCGAGACCAAGATGGCGGCGATCCGTTGCTACGCGTCGCAGTTCGACGGCGCCAAGGCCGCGGGCGAGATCCATCCCACCGGCCAGGACCTGTACGCGCTGATCCGGGTGCAGTCGGCGCACTACGGCTCGCTCATCCGCCGGCCGTACGGCGAGCCGTTCTTCTGCCACGAGACGCTCGAAGTCCAAGACGTGCTGCAGCTTGGCGTGCAGTCCCTGTAGCGTCTAGATTCACCCGCATGCCCAAGCGGCTGGTCTATCTCGACAACGCGGCCACGACGCCGGTGCGCCCCGAGGTGCTCGAGGCGGTGCTGCCCTATCTCGGGCGCGAGGCCTTCGGGAACCCGTCCTCGGCGCATCGGTTCGGGCGCGCGGCGCGCGCCGGCATCGAGGAGGCCAAGCGCTCGATCGCCGCGGCGCTGGGCGCGGAGCCGGGCCAGGTGATCTTCACGTCCGGCGGCACCGAGGCGGACAACCTAGCGGTGATCGGCTGCGCGCTCGCCGCGCGGGAGCGGGGCGCGCCGTTCCGGGTCGCCGTGTCCGCGATCGAACACAAAGCGGTCCTCGCCGCGGCGCACGCCGTCGCCCGGCTGGGCGGCGAGGAGATCGTGCTCCCGGTCGACGCGTCCGGCGCCGTGGCGGAGGACGCGCTGGCCGCGACGCTCGCCCGCGGCGTCGCCGTGGTGAGCGTGATGTGGGTGAACAACGAGGTGGGCGTCGTGCAGCCGGTGGCCCGGCTCGCCGCGCGCTGCCGCGCGGCCGGCGTGCCGCTCCACGTCGACGCGGTGCAGGCGTTCGGCAAGATCCCGGTCTCGCTCGCCGACGTGGACTGCACCTTGCTCACGATTTCGGGCCACAAGATTGGCGCTCCCAAGGGGGTCGGCGCGCTGATCGTGCGCGACCGGCACGCGGTCGAGGCCATCATCCACGGCGGCGGCCAGCAGTTCGGGATCCGCCCCGGGACGGAGAACGTGCCAGGCATCATCGGGCTGGGAAAGGCGGTCGAGCTGGCGGCGCGCGAGCAGGCGGACTTCGCCGCCCGAGCCGCGGCGCTGCGCGACGAGCTCGAGCGCCGCGTGCTTGCTGTCGTGCCGGATGCCGTGGTCCACGCCGCGCACGCGCCGCGGGCGCCGCACGTGTCCAGCGTGTCGCTGCCCGGAACGGACAGCGAGGCGCTGTTGATGCATCTCGACCTCGCCGGGATCGCGTGCTCCTCGGGCTCCGCCTGCAGCACGGGGGCGGTCGAGCCGTCGCACGTGCTCACGGCCATGGGCGTGCCGCGCGAGCTGGGCGTCGCGGCGCTGCGCTTCTCGTTCGGCAAGGAGAACACGGCGGAGGACGTGGAGGCGGTCGTCGGTGCCCTGCCGAAGATTGTCGAGAAAGTCCGGCAGTTATCCGCCGTCTTGCATCGATGAACGCGACGACCAATTGCGGATTGCGGATTTCGGAGTGCGGATTGGAAATGCGGTCGTCGAATCCGCAATCCACAATCCGCAATCCGCAATGGGGAGGGGTGCGGTGAGGGGCCGCGTTCTCGTCGCGATGTCGGGCGGGGTAGATAGCTCCGTCGCCGCAGCCTTGCTGGTCGAGGCGGGGTACGACGTCGTCGGCGCCACCATGAAGCTGTTCTGCTACGGCGACGCGGTGCCCGACCGGCCGTGCTGCTCGCTCGACTCGATCAGCGACGCGCGGCTCGTGGCCCACCGGCTCGGCATCCCGCACTACGTGCTGAACCTGGAGGACCGGTTCGGCCGCGACGTGATCGCCGACTTCGTGAGCGAGTACGCCCGCGGCCGCACGCCCATTCCGTGCGTGCGCTGCAATTCGTTCACCAAGTTTCGCGACTTCCTCCACCACGCCGACGCGCTCGAGTGCGCCCACGTCGCGACGGGCCACTACGCCATCGCCAGGGACGGCGCGCTGTTCCGCGGGCGCGACCCGCAGAAGGACCAGTCGTACTTCCTCTGGGGCATCGATCGCTCGGTCGTGGCGCGCATGCTCACGCCGGTGGGAGACCTCACCAAGCGCGAGACGCGCGCGGTCGCCCGGCGGCTCGGGCTCGTCACGGCCGACAAGCCCGAATCGGTCGAGATCTGCTTCGTCCCCGATGACGACTACGTCGGCGTGCTCGAGCGCCATCTCCCGGTGGACGCCCCCGCCCTCGTGCCCGGCCCGCTCGTCACGGCCGGCGGCGAGATCGTGGGCGAGCACGCCGGCTTCGCGCGCTACACCATCGGACAGCGCCGCGGCCTCCCCGGCGGATTCCGTGAGCCGATGTACGTGGTCGCGATCCGCCCGGAGACGCGTGAAGTGGTGATCGGACCCGGGGACGAGCTGTTCGGCCACGCCGTGGAGCTGGCCGAGGTGAACTGGCTCGCCGAGCCGCTGGCGCCGGGGGACGCCGCATTCGTGCAGTGCCGCTACCGCGCTGCGGCCGTGCCGGGCCGGGTGCGGGCGCGCGCGGGCGACGCACTGGTACTCGACCTCGCCCAGCCCGTGCGCGCGATCACGCCCGGGCAGTCCGGCGCCCTGTACGACGCCGACGGACGGCTGCTCGGCGGCGGCGTGATCGCGTAACCGTCTCCCGGGCAAGCGGTTCGTCCTGTCGGCAGGGATCGTGGGCCCCGTCACGGTCCGATCTCCTCACCGCGGGGTAGGTTCCAGGCTGGACCATTCCGCCGCGGCGCTCCCGCCCTGACCGTCGCCGGCATCGCCCACATTTCGGAGGACCAGCATGCCCGCTCGTCCAGGTCGTCCCCGGTGGGGCCTCGCGCTCGTCGCCGCGCTCGCCGCCGCCTGCAGCAACAGCACCGGGCCCCAGGCCCATCTCGCCAACCCCCAGCAGCTGAGCTCCGACCTCCAGGCCGTGTCCGGCGTGCTGCAATCGTCGGTGCTCGCGAGCTTCGGCGTCGTCGGGTCGGCGGCGGGCTCTCCCGCCACCGTGGCGACGCCCGCCGGGGCCCTGCTTCAGGCCGCGCCCATCACCACGCCGCAGACCGCCGGCCAGGCGTACCTGGCCGCGCCGCGGCGGCTGCAGGCGTTCCGTCTAGCGGCGGGAACGCTCGGCTCCGGCATCAGCGCCAGCGTGATTCCACCGCAGTTCCTCGGTCAGACGTTCGTGTGGGACGACGCCACGCACCAATACGTCGTCGGCGCCGACGCGGGACCGACGAACGGCGTGCGGATCATTTTGTACGCGCTCGACCCGCTGACCGGCACTGTGGCCGAGCCTGCCAACGCGGTAGGCTTCGTGGATCTGCTCGACGAGAGCACCACGAGCCCGGCCGTCAACAAGCTCCACGTGATCGTGCAGGGCGGCACGCCCGCGAGTCCCGGCGTCACGTACGCGGACTATACCGTCAGCGGCAGCGTCACCGGCAATCCCGCCACGGCGTTCAACGCCTCGGCGATCGGGTTCGTGAGCGATGGCACGCACTCGCTCGCGTTCGACGCAACCTTCTCGGCGACGAACCTCACCAGCGACAATCCCGACGCGCAAATCGACGTCGCGTGGGACCTGGACAATCCCGTCATTCACGTGGAGCTGCACGAAACGCTCGCCACCGCCGATGCGAACCACCTCACGGTCACGATCGACTTCAGCGTGCTGCACGGGAGCGAGACGGTGGAGGTAACGGGTACGATCACCGTCGTGTCGTTCCCCGAGAGTGTGACCGCGAACCTGTTGATCACGGTGAACGGCGTGGCCTACGCCCGTGTCCGCGGCACCGCCACCGCCACGACGAGCACCATCCAGCTCGTCCATGCGGATGGCACCTCCCTGTCTGGCTCCGAGGCCCAGGCGGTCACCGATCTGTTCGATCTGCCCGGGCGGATCGAAACCGCGATCGACAACTTGTTCAACCCGGCTGAGCATCTGATGGGCGTCTGAGAGCGCGCCCGCGCCGCGAGCGGGTGAGAATGCTCTATCGCGCCCTCGCCGACGGCGTCGTGCTGCTGCACGCCGCCTTCGTCGCCTTCGTGATGCTGGGTGGATTCCTCGCGTGGCGCTGGCGCGCCGTGCTGTGGGCCCACGTGCCGGCGGCGTTATGGGGGGCGGCCATCGAGTATGCCGGCTGGATTTGCCCGCTCACGCCGCTCGAAAACGCGCTGCGGGCCCGGGCCGGACTCGAGGGCTATCGGGGCGGGTTCGTCGAGCACTACGTGATCCCGCTGCTCTATCCAGCGGGGCTGACCCGGCCGGCCCAGGCGGTGCTCGGGACCGTCGTGGTCGTCGTGAACCTCGTCGCCTACACCATCCTCATCCGCCGTACCCTTCGGGGAGGCTGACCCTATGACCACACGCCGCCGTTTCCTCGAGTCGCTCTGCGCGGCCGGTGCCGCCCTTCCGACGCTCCGGGACGACGCATTGCCGCGGCTCGCCCGCGTGGTCCGGCACGTGGATCGCCGGCCTGCCGACGATGTCACCCGCGACGAGGACTTCTGGCGCGAGGTCCAGGAGGCCTTTACGCTCGATCGCACGATCATCAACCTCAACAACGGCGGGGTGAGCCCGAGCCCGCGCATCGTGCAGGACGCGATGCGCCGCTACCTCGAATACTCCAATACGGCGCCCGCCTATACCATGTGGCAGGTGCTCGAGCCGGAGATCGAGGCCGTGCGGCGCCGCCTCGCAGCGAGCTTCGGTTGCGACGCCGAGGAAATGGCGATCACACGCAACGCAAGCGAAGCGCTCGAGATCGTGCAGCTCGGGCTTCCGCTGGAGCGTGGGGACGAAGTGCTGACGACCACGCAGGACTATCCGCGCATGCTCACGACGTGGCACCAGCGCGAGCGGCGGGACGGTATCGTGGTCCGAGAGATCGGGTTTCCCGTGCCGCCGCCGTCCCAGGACGACCTGGCCGACCGCTTCGCCCGCGCCATCACGCCAAAGACCAAGGTGATCCACGTTTGTCACATCACCAACCTCACGGGGCAGATCTTCCCGATCCGCAAGATCGTGCGACTGGCGCGGGAGCGCGGCATCGAGGTGATCGTGGACGGCGCGCACGCGTTCGCGCACTTCCCGTTCACCCGCGACGAGCTCGACTGCGACTATTACGGCACCAGCCTCCACAAGTGGCTGCTGGCACCCCACGGCACCGGGTTCCTGTACGTGCGGAAGGCGAAGATCGAGCGGCTCTGGCCGCTGATGGCGGCGCCGCCGGAGATGAACCGCGACATCCGCAAGTTCGAGGAGATCGGGACCCATCCGGCCGCGAACCACAACGCCATCGCCGAGGCGCTGACATTCCACGAGGGGCTCGGGGCGGAGCGGAAGGGGGCGCGGTTGCGCTACCTGTTCCAGCGCTGGGCAAAGCGGCTGGAGCAGCGGCCGGGCGTGAGGATCCTCACGCCGTACGACCCGGCGCAGTCGTGCGGGCTGGCGAGCGTCTCGGTCGAGGGGCTGGACGTGAACAAGCTCGTCGCCTTCCTTTGGGACAAGCACCGGATCCTCGTCACGCCGATCGTGCACAAGGAGTTCAGTTGCATGCGCGTGACACCGAACGTGTACACGACGCTCGCGGAGATCGATCGCTTCGCGGACGTGATGGAAGACGTGCTGCGAAAGGGGCTGCCCGCATGAACGGGACGATCGCGTGGATCGCACTCGGTGTGGCGTTGACCGCGAGCGCCTGCGGTAGCGCCGGGTCCGGCAAGGCCGGTACCGCCGCCCGCGATACGCTCACCGAGCGGCAGCGGGACTCGATCCTCGCCGGGTCGCGCATCCCGGGCGCGCGCGGCGTGGGCGCCGCGTTGCGCGCCGCCGACTCGACGAACGCCCGCATCCGAGCGGCGGACAGCGTGACGCCATGATCCGATGATCCCCGGGGTCAGAGCCCGGGCTCGGCGCCGCGTCCTCCTCGCAGCCCTGTCGCTCCTTGCTCTGGGGTGCGCACCGGGGGACCCCTGCAGCGCCGCGGCGATGCACCTGCAGACCCGCTACGCGCAACGCTACCTCGGTCACTGGGTGGTGGCCCGGGGTGACACGCTCACGCTGCCCGAGCTGGGCGACCGCTTCAAGTTGACCGACGTGATCCTGGACAGCACCCGGGTGGTGGTCGGGCGCAGCTGCCACTTCCGGGGCACCCTCGTGTTCCGCGTGCCGCGCGACACGCTGCCGGTCACGTGGATCGGCTACCCGGAGCAGGCGCTGGTGTACGGGTGGCCGGTCGCGCTCGGGCCGTTCGCCGGCATCGGGGCGACCCGCGTGGCGGACTCGCTCATGGGAGCGATCCTGTACGACTCCCGACTGAACCTGCAAGTGCGCCCGGGCGCGACGGCGCGCTTCGTCGCCGGTCGCGCGCACAGTTGAGCGATTCGAGTATCTTCTTCCGGAGATCCTGACATGCCTCTCACCGCCGCCGAGCGCGCCTCGATGATCCAGCGCTACGCCAGGGGACCGGCCCTCCTCGCTGCTGCGCTCGCGAAAGTGCCGCGCGACGCGCTGCAATGGAAGCCGGGGCCCAAGCGTTGGTCCGCGCACGAAATCGTAGTGCACTGCGCCGACAGCGAGACCAACGCCCACATGCGGCTTCGCTATCTGCTGGCGGAGCCCGAGCCGCTGATCGTCGGATACGACCAGGACCGCTGGGCGCAGCGCTTCGACTACCACAAGCATCCGATCGACGCGGCGCTGGCCACCGTGAAGGCCGTGCGCGCCAACACCGTGCCGCTGCTGGAGCGCGCGACGGAGCAGGACTGGCGTCGCGTGGGCCGGCACACGGAGTCGGGTCCGTACGGCGCCGAGGACTGGCTGGCGGTCTACGCCGAGCACCTGGAGAAGCACTCTCGCCAGATCGAGGGCAACATCGCGGCCTGGCAAATGCAGGCGAAGGGACGATGAAAGGCTTCTTCTTCCGGCTCGTGATCACGGCTCTGGGCCTGTGGGCCGCCGAGACCGTCATCCCCGGGATCCACATCGACCGCTGGGACCACCTGATCGTCGCCGCGCTGCTGCTCGGCATCGTCAACGCGGTGATCCGGCCGGTCATCCTCATCCTCACGCTGCCGCTGACGGTGCTCACGCTGGGATTGTTCATTCTGGTCGTGAACGGGATCTCGTTCTACCTCGTGGCCTGGCTGGTGCCCGGGTTCGCCGTGAGCGGCCTGGGCGCCGCCGTGCTCGGGTCCATCGTGGTGGGGATCACCGGATGGTTCGCGTCGGCGTTCGTCGGCGGATCGGGCCGGATCGAGCGCTATCGTCGCATCGAGGTCACCGGGCGCCACCTCGACTGATGGACCGTCTGTTCGGCACGCTCGGCGCGGTGTCGGGCCTGCTCGCCATGGCCGCGGGCGCGTTCGGCGCACACGCACTGCGCGCCCGCCTCTCCGCGGACCGGCTCGCCGCGTTCGAGACCGGCGCGCGCTACCAGATGTACCACGCCCTCGCCCTGCTGCTGGTCGCGTGGGCGGCGACGCGTTGGCCGGGACCGCCCGTGCGGGCCGCCGGATGGCTGTTCGTGGCCGGGACCGTGATCTTCTCCGGCTCCCTCTATCTGCTCGCCCTCACCGGCGCGCGCGGCTTCGGCGCCGTAACGCCCGTGGGCGGACTCGCGTTCCTCGCCGGCTGGCTCGCCCTCACGCTAGGCATCTGGCGGAGCTCCACATGACTCTCGCGACTCTCGCCGTGTCCACCTTGCTCCTCCAGACGCCCGCGCTGCCGCTCACGGCGTCGCCGACGCGCCCCCTCGGCACGCTGCGCGAGCAGGCCGCCGTCGAGCAGGAGTGGCTGCGCTATCGGCTCGACTCGGTGCTGCCCCGGCTGATGCGGCAGTATCACGTCGCGATGTGGGTGGTCCCGATGCGGGAATACAACGAAGACCCCGTCTTCCGGTCGCTCGTCTCGGCCACGACGTTTTTCGCGCGGCGCCGCACGATCTACGTGTTCTACGATCGCGGGCCCGAGCGCGGCGTCGAGCGGCTCGCCTTGGGCGGCACTTCCCAGGGCGGCCTGTACGACGCCTACCACGCCCGGGAGGCCATCGACCCGTCGATCGGCCGCCGCCCCGAGCTGGTGGGCCAGGCCCAATGGGAGCTGCTGCGCCGCGTGATCGAGGAGCGCAATCCGCCGACCATCGCCGTCGACATCTCGCACGCGCACGCTTTTTCGGACGGGCTGTCCGCCGGCGAATGGGAGCAGCTCCAGGAAGCGCTCCCGGCGGGGTACCGCGCCCGGATCGTGCGCGCCGAGCGCCTGCCGCTCGAGTACCAGGAGATCCGCGCGCCTGGAATGCTGCCCGTGTACCGCCGCCTCATGGAGGTCGTGTGGGGCGTGATCGACACGGCGTTCTCGAACCGCGTGATCACTCCGGGACGGACCACGACGGACGACGTCGCCTGGTGGATGCGCCAGCGCGTCAACGACCTCGGCTTCGGCACCTGGTTCCACACCGACGTGGACGTGCAGCGGCACGGCCGGGACCTGTCCGATTCCGGCGCCGTGGTGATCCAGCGCGGCGACGTGCTGCATTGCGACTTCGGCATCACCGCGCTGGGCCTGAACACCGACACGCAGCACATGGGCTACGTGCTGCGCCGGGGTGAGAAGGACGTGCCCGACGGTCTCAAGCGGGCGCTCGCGAACTCGAACCAACTACAAGACGTCCTGCTCGCCGAGATGCGCCCCGGCCGCACGGGGAACGAGGTGCTCGCGGCCGCGCTCGCGCAGATGCGCGCCGCGGGGATCAACGGGACGATCTACACCCATCCCATCGGCGACCGCGGTCATGGTGCCGGGCCGCTGATCGGCCTGTGGGACCATCAGGAGGGCGTTCCCGACCGCGGCGACGTCCCGCTGGTGCCGGGCAGCTGGTTCTCGATCGAGCTGCAGGCGACCACCCCGGTTCCCGAATGGGACAACCAGGGCGTCCGCTCGGCTCAGGAAGAAGACGCGGAGCTCGGTCCCGATGGCCGCATGCGCTGGATACTGCGGCGACAGACGGAATTTCACGTTGTGAAATAACGGGAAAGGGGAATGGGGAAACGGGAACGGTGAACGTCAGAGACGTCGAAACCCCTGCCCTGCTGCTCCACCTCGATGTCGTTGAGCGCAATGTGTCGCGCATGGCGGCGCGGGCCCGGCAGCTCGGCGTGGCGCTCCGGCCGCACGCGAAGACGCACAAGTGCGTCGAGCTGGGCCGGCTGCAGCTCGAGCATGGGGCGCGCGGGCTCACGGTGTCCACGCTCGCGGAGGCCGAGGTGTTCGCCGCTGCCGGCATCACCGACCTCACGTGGGCGTTTCCGATCGATCCGGGCCACGTCGCTCACGCGTGTCGCATCGTGCAGCAGACCGGGGCGACGCTGCGCGTCGTGGTCGACGACCTCGATGCGGCCAGAGCGCTCGCCGGCTCGGGGCTGCACGCGTGGCTGAAGGTGGACTCCGGGTTACACCGGGCGGGTGTGGACCCGGCATCGCCATACGCCCTTCAGGTCGCCGCCGAATTGGGCGAGGAGCGGCGACTCGTGTTCGACGGCATCCTGACCCACTCCGGCCACGCGTACCGTACGACGAACAAGACGGAAGCGGCCGCGGTGGCCGAGAGCGAGCGCGACATCATGGTGGCGTTCGCCGGGCGACTGCGTGGTGCGGGCATCGCGGTCCGCGAGGTGAGTGTCGGATCGACGCCGGCGATGGCGGCGGCCCGCGATCTCACGGGCGTCACCGAGGCGCGACCGGGGAACTACGTCTTCTACGACCGCACCATGGTGCTGATCGGGTGCTGCGAGCCGGCGGACGTGGGAGTGAGCGTGCTCGCGACCGTGGTGTCGCATCAGCCAGGAGCGTCACACTTCGTGGTGGACGCCGGGGCGCTCGAGCTCTCGAAGGACCCGGGCCCCGCGCACGTGGGGCCCCAGGCGATGGGCACGGTGAAAAACGCGCCCGAGCTGACCGTGGCGACCGTGTCGCAGGAGCACGGCCTGATCCGGGCCGAATCAGTGGACGCACTGGACGGGCGCTACAAGGTCGGCAACAAAGTCGAGATCATTCCCAACCATTCCTGTCTCACCGTCGCGCACTTCGACGCCTATCACGTGATCGAGGGGACGGAGGACGGTGGAGAGGGACGGGTGGTGGATCGCTGGAAGGTCGAGCGGGGCCGATGAGCGCTCCGCCGCCGGCTGTCGCGGCGCTTACATGGGCCATAGCGGGGCCGCCTCTCCTGATCTACAGCGCCACGCGTATTCGACGCGGCAAGGTCGCCCTGCATGTGACCCTCATGAGTGTGAGCGCGGTCATCGAGATCGCCGTGGTGGTCGGATTCTCTTTCCTCATGGTTCCCAGTCCCCGACGAGCCGCCCTCGTCGCGCTGCCGTTCTTCAAGATCCATCTCGCATTCGCCATCACGGCGCTGGCAGGGCTCGCATGGCAGCTCACGAGCCGCGCCGTGGCGCGGCTGCGGCCGCTGCATCGGCACACCGGTCCGTATGTCGTGCTCGCGTGGTGCCTGGCGCTCCTCACGGGGATCTACAACTACGTCTTTCTTTACGTGATGAGCTTCCCATGAAAACCTTTCTCCGTCACCTGGTGCTGTGCGCCCTCCCGCTCGTGTTCGCGACGGGCTCGGGCCACTACTTCACGACGATCCAGGGGTCCTGCGGCGCCATGGTCGGGGCGCTGTTCTCGGGCAAGTGCGCCGGGCGGCAGCGCCAATACCTCGCGCGCTTCCAGCTGGGCGGTGGGGCGGCCGGGACCGTGATCGCGGCGACGCTCGGGGCCTGGCTGGAACTTCGTCGCCGGCGGGCCGTACAACGGGCAACCGACGAACAACCGACAACCCCAGTGGGAGAGCCGTCATGATGCGCATCGCTCCGATCATCGCGCTGGCCCTGCTCACCCGTGGCCTCGCGGCCCAGGATACGACCAAGGCCGCGGCCCCCGCCCCTGCAGCCGCGCCCGCCCCAGCCGTCGACGTCGCCGAGGCCGTGGTCGCCAAAGCCGTGGTCGATCGGCAGCCGCAGGACACGGGCAGCACCTTCCCCGCCGACGTCGGGCAGCTGGTCTGCTGGACCAAGGTGGCGGGAGCGGAAGGCTCGAGCATCCACCACGTGTGGTTCCACGGAGACACCCAGGTGGGCGACGTCGAGCTGCAGGTAGGTGGGTCGCCGTGGCGCACGTGGAGCAAGAAGACCGTGCCACCCGACTGGACCGGCGCGTGGCACGTGGAAGTGCACGATGCAGCCGGGACCGTACTGAAGCGAATCGATTTTACGGTAGGACAGTAACGTAACAGGCGGGTTACTCGTTCACCCCGGGCTCGCGCCCGGGGTCAGTTCAACCCTGCTAGCGCCGTAGCGTCGCGCGGCGACCGGGGCCCCAGGCCTCTCGCGGAATCGCGACGCCTTGGGTGGGACCGTGCGCCGCTCCCTCACCGCTCCGGGCGACCGCCACGGCGCGCGACCGGTCGGGTGCCTGGCTCGCCACTGGCGCCTCGCGCCCCCGCCCGCCCTCCCGCACCGCGACAGCGGCCCGCGTCACAGCTCGATCGGGCAGATCGACGCGAGCGGGTGCGAGCCCGCCCTCTCGAGCCGCGAAGACGAGCGCGGCCCGGGCGGGCAGCGCAACGGCGGCCATCGTTCGATCCGGCGCGGGAGCCGAGAGTCGCGTGTATCGCACGTGGGTGCGTGGGCCTGGGGCACGCGGGCGGGGCTCGATCGAGGCGGACCCGGGGGTGTGGCGGGGTGAAGCGAACCGCGATCGAGGCGAAGCCGGCGCTGGCCCGGCGATCGTCTGGGGTGCGAGTGCGAGTGCGAGCGCGCTCGTCGGCCGGCGCGGCTCCGGCGCGCGCTCCCGCCGGAAGTGGCGACGGCCAAGCACCCTCTCGTAGAGCACCAGCTGTTCCCCGATGAACGTGCAGTCCACACACGTCGGATACGCGTCGTACGCCGGTGGAGTCTCCTGTGGCGTCATGTCCTGCTGCGCGTAGACCGGTGGGGCGACACTGTACGTCACGACGTCGTAATTGAAGTACCCGTCCCCCAGCATTCGCTGCACGATGTCGCTCATCGACCCCGCCGCGTCCGCGCCCGACCAGGAGGGGACCAACGCGTCCGAGTCCCACGCGGCGGCGCGCACGAACTCCTCGAACCTGAGCGGGTCGGGCGACAGCGCGGCCAGGACCATCCCGTTGCCGTCGGGCTCGGCGACCACCCAGGCGGCCTGCTCGTCGCGGCCGCGAATCTCGTAGGTGCCCGCCCGGACGAAGGGATCGGTGTGGGGATTCTTGGGGAAGAGGACTTCGATGCGGCCGTCGGTGCGGCGGTGCAGGACGACGAGGTTGCCGTCCTCATTCGCCTCGACGTACACGCGAACCGCCGCGCCGCGTGCCAGCGGGCTGGGCGAGCCGAGCCAGATTCGTACGACGCGAGGCGCGACGGCCGCGGCTGCCGGCGCTAAGGGGTTCTGCAGCAGCAGTGCTACCAGCGGCACGATCACGGATTAGGCCACGAGGCTCGCTTGGTTGTAATGATGATAACCCCGTTTGCCCCGCGCGATCCATAGACACTGGTGGCGGCGGCGTCCTTGAGCACGTCGATGCGGCCCACGTCGCGCGGGGCCACGCCGGCCAGCGCGTTGCCGAGTGAGCCTTGCGGCACCGGTATGTCGTCGATCACCAGCAGCGGCTCGTCGGCCTGGGTCTGGCCCATGAGGCTGTGACGACCGCGGATGCGCAGCGTGAAGGTGCCGTTGGCGAGCGGGAGCACCTCGAGGCCCGGCACGCGGGCCTGCAGCAGAGACTCGATGCGCGTGACGCGCGCGTCCGCTTCGGTGGGGGAGACGGACGTGATGGCGGCTGTCGCATCGCGCTTGCTCTGGGTCCCATAGCCAACGGAGATCTGGTCGTCGGGGGTCGGGACCTCGATCCGGCGCGATCCGGTCGGCCCGCAGCCGGTGACCAGCGCGACGGCAAATCCGCAGCAGATGGCGTGCTTCATATCTCCCCCTCGAGTCAGGGTAAGGCCGGTTCAACCCTAGTGGCGGACGCGTGGTTCCTTCGGGTTCCTTTCGCAACGCGGTGGAGAGTGTTGCGTTGGCGCTACGGTCGAACATACAACATTCATAGAAACGCCGCACCCTGCCGGGGTTACTCGGCAGGGTGCGGGCAGGCGGGAGAACAGCCGGTGCTCAGTAGCCGGAGTTCTGGATCAGGGCCGGATCGAGGTTGATCTGCGTCAGCGGTATCGGCCAGCGCTGCTTGAAGGTCCGGAGGTCGCGTTGCAAAGTCGCTGTTGCCGGGATCGAATCGCGCTGCTGCAGGGCCATCGCCCAGGAACCCGGCTCCAGCTTGTCGAGCCGGACCAGGTCAAACCAGCGTTTCGCCTCGTGCGCCAGCTCCCAATCGCGCTCCTGATAGATGGCGTCGCGCACCGACACCTGGTCCATTGGGCCGGTGTAGTCAGCCGGGCTGGCGCGGTTCTCCGCCCCGGTGCCCTTGCGGGCCCGGGCCCGAATCATGTTGAGGTAGGTCACCGCTTCGGTGGCGTTCCCCAGCTCGTTCTGGGCCTCGGCGTACATCAGGAGTGCCTCGGCGTAACGGTACAGCGGGAAGTCCGTATCGGGCGGGCCTCCCACGCCCCCGTTCGAGGGGCGGTACTTGTAGACGTTGGGCCAGGCAAAGGTGACACATCCGACGTTCGGGTCGGTGCTGCATCCCGAGGTGCGGTACGTCACCTCCTTGCGGTAGTCACCGGCGAGGTAGGAACCGTAGTGCCATGCCGTCGGTTGCCCGACGACCTCGCACCCGCCGCCGGTGCCGAAGCCAAGCGCGCGCGGCAAGATCATGCAGCCGAGGTTCATGCTGGTCCCGCTCTGGACGCCCGAGCCCGGGATCAGGAAGATCATCTCCTTGTTGCCGTGGTTGGCAGGCAGGAAGGTGCTCAGGTAGTCGTCGTTCAGGCCGTAGACCCCTGAGTCGATGACCTTCTTGGCCCAATCCGACGCCAGCTGCCACTCGCCCGTCTGGCGGTAGCTCGAGCGCCACAGATACAGATCCGCGAGCGCCATCTGCGCGGCGCCTTTGGTGGCCCGGCCCAGCTCGTTCTTGGGTCGCGTGGCCGGGAGGTCCGCCTCGGCCGCAGTCAGGTCCGTCACCACCTGCCCTTCCACCTGAGCGACCGGGGTTCGCGACACCCGCAAGTTGGCGTGGTCCGCTTCGGAGAGGAGCAGCGGGACGTCGTCATAGAGCTTACTCAGCAGCAGATAGGCGTACCCTCGCAGGAACGTGGCCTCGGCGAGCAGCTCCTGTCGCTCCGCGGGATCCGAGAACGTCACGGCGGGAGCCCGGCTGAGCACGAGGTTCGCACGGAAGACGATGTTGTAGAGACCGTTCCACGGGGACGTGACGCTCGAGGTGGTTGCGTCCCAGCGCAGGAATTCGGGGTGATACGTCTGGTAGTTCGGCTCGTCGGGGTGCATCCGCACCTGGTCCGACGCCATGTCCATCGTCAGCCAGAGCCACCAGCGGTACAGGTCGTCGGTGCCGAGCGGCTGGTAGGCGACGAGCGTGGCGCTGCGGACGTCGGCGGGCGTCTTGTAGTACGTACCCTCGGTCGGGAAGGACCGGGGGGTCTCCGTGAGCAGGTCGCTGCACGCAACGATCGCCAGCGAAAGCGCGAGCTGTGCGATCCAGCAATGTCTCGTGGTCATGGTCATCCTCACAAGCCGACGGAGATGCCGACGTTGACGACGCGGGCGCGCGGGTACGCGCCGGCATCGACGCCACGGTAGCGGGAATCGCCGCCGATGCTGTTGACCTCGGGATCAAACCCGCTGTAGCCGTCGAGCACGAACGCATTCTGCGCGGTCAGGTAGAGACGCGCCGTGCTGGCGCCGGGCAAGAGTCGCGGCGGCAGCTGGTAGGCGAGCGTGATCGTCTGCAGCCGCAGGAACGAGCCATCTTCCACGAACGTGCTATAGAGGCGCCGGGGCCGGGCATTGTTGGCGCGTGGGATCATCGTATTGGTGTTCTGCGGCGTCCAGCGATCGAGTACCTCGGCCCGCTCGTTCAGGAACCCGGTCGCCAGCTCACTGAACACGTTGTTGACGTTGGCGACCTTGTTACCGTACGAGAAGTTGAAGAACACGTCCAGCGAGAGCGGTCCCAGCGCGAGATTGTTGCCGAAGCCCCCGTAGAATTTCGGCTCGGTGTAGCCGATGATGGTGCGATCGGCCGGCGTGATCAGGCCATCGCCGTCCAGGTCCGCCACCTTGTATTCGCCCGGCGTACAGTCCGCCGTCTGCGGCGGCTGCAGATAGCAGGCGTCGCCCGGTTGCCACAGGCCGGTGACCTTGTAGCCGTAAATGGCGCCGAGTGGCTGGCCCACCTGGACGACGAAGCTCTCGTTGCCGTCGAGGAACCAGCCGTACCGCTCGGCGCCGGGGAACATGACATTCACGCCACCCAGGTCCAGCACTCGGTTACGGTTGGCCGCCACGTTGAGGGAGCTGCGCCAGCTGAAACTGCCGCGTTGCAGGGTGAGCGTGGAGAGCCCCAGCTCGACGCCCTTGTTCTGTACGGAACCGACGTTGCGCAGCTGCCGCGAATAGCCCGACGTCCGCGGCAGGTTCGTCCACAGCAACAGGTCGTTGGTCACGGAGCGGTAGGCGTCGATCGTGAGCGAGAGGCGGTTGTCGAACAGGCCGGCGTCGATGCCGATGTTGGCCTGCCGGGTCGTCTCCCATTTGAGGTTGGGATTCGGGGCGTCGCCCGACGGCACCAGGGTCACGACCTGCGTGTTCGTTCCGATGCCGACGAAGACGGGGACCATGCGGGCGAGCGACTGGTACTGGCTCACCGCCTGGTTGCCGGTGGTCCCGTAGCTGAGGCGCAGCTTCAACTCGCTGAAGGGCGACCGGCCCCGCAGGAACGGCTCATCCGACACGCGCCAGGCGAACGCGGCCGAGGGAAAGAAGGACCACTTGTTGTTGGCGCCGAACCGGCTCGAGCCGTCGCGTCGCGCGGTCACCGTGAACAGGTAGCGATCGCGCAGATTGTAGTTGGCACGGCCGAACATCGAGAGCAGGCCCCAGTCGTTGTAGCCACTCGACACCGTCCGCTGGCTCGACCCCGACCCCAGGTCGTACCACTCGATCTCATCGGTCGGGAAGTTCTCGGCGTGCGACCCTGACGACTCCCACTCCCCCGTCTGCACCGAGAGCCCGCCCAGCAGATCGAGCGTGCCGGGTCCGGTGGGGCGGTGGTAGCTCACGGTGTTCTCGTTGGTGATCTCACGCTCGTAGCCCGTACCCATGCTGGCGCTGCCGTTGACGGACGCGCCGGCCGCGACGGTCCGCGGGGCGAAATAGGGGTTCCGCCAGAAGTGCGCGTTGGTGCCGATGGTGCTCTTGAAGCGCAGCGCGTCGTTGACCTGGAACTCGGCGAACACGCTGCCGACCAGACGCCACTCGTTCCGCTGGTCGGTGATCTCGGAGATGTTGGCGAGCGGGTTCTCCAGCTGCTCGCCCAGGATCGCCCGCAGGTTCCAATCGCCGTCGGCGTTCTTCGGGGGAAGGGACGGATCGAAGTTCATGGCGGCGAGGATGCCGCGCGCGCTGGCGCCGATGGCACCGTTCTCGGTCCAGTCGATGGACTGCTTCACCCGCGCCACGCTCAAGTTCGTGCCCGCCCGGAAGCGGTCGCTCATCTCGCGGTCCAGGTTGAAGCGGAGGCCATAGCGCTCGAATCCGGAGTGGATGATGATGCCGTCCTGGGTCAAGTAATTCCCCGAGAGGAGGTAGCGCGTCTTGGCGTCGCCGCCCGAGAGCGTGAGCGCATGGTTCTGCTGGGCGGCGGTCCGCAGCAGCATGTTCGGGTAGTTGTACGTCTGCGCGCTCGCGATCTGTTGCGGGGTATAGCGCGCGGTGCGGCCGCCGTTGACGTAGGCTTCGTTGACCAGCGTCATGTATTGGGGCCCGGTGAGCACGGGAATCCGCTTGCTGATGTCCTGCATGCCGTAGCTCGACTCCAACGTGACGCGATCGTGGCCGCGCTGGCCGCGCTTGGTGGTGATCAACACCACCCCGTTGGCGCCACGCGAGCCGTACACCGCCGTGGCCGAGGCGTCCTTCAGGATCTCGACCGACTCGATATCGCCGGGATTGATCTCGTTGAGCGGGTTGTAGGTCGGGTCGTCGGAGTTCGTGCCCTGCATGGCCGGCAGCCCGTCGACCACGTAGAGGGGCTCGCTGTTGGCGCTGATCGACGCGGTCCCGCGCACGCGCACGCTCGCGCCGGACCCGGGGATGCCGCTGTTCACGACGACCTGGACACCGGCGGCCTTGCCCTGGAGGGCGTTCGAGACCGCGCTGGTCGGGGCCGCCTTGAGCAGCACGTCCTCGCCGCGCACCGAGGCCACGGAGCCGGTGAGATCCCGCTTCTGGACCGTGCCGTAGCCGATCGCCACCACGGTCTCGAGCTGCACCGCCTGCTGCTGCAGGGCGAGGTCCGCGGTGGCGGTCTGCCCCGCCACCACGACGACGCCCGTATCCACCGTGCTGCTGTAGCCGATGAGTCGAGCGCGGACGCGGTACGCGCCAGGGGGCACGTTGGCGATCGTGTACCGGCCGTCGGCGCCGGTGGCGCCCTCGAGCCGCGTGCCGACCACCGTGACGCCGGCGCCGGCGAGCGGCGCGCCCGTCTCTTGTGAGGTCACGGTGCCGGCGATCGTACCTGTTGGCTGGCCCACGTCCTGGGCCGTGCCCACTCGAACCGGCAAGCTCAGACACAGCAATAGGACACCGAAGCGTTTCATGGCAGCCTCCGGCAGCGAAGCGGTGAGGCGAAGCTCGAGAACTGCGGGAACGGGATAGCGAGGCGGGCGACGTCGAATTCGACGCCGCTGTCGGCGTGCGGACACAACAAGACGGACATGGACGTCGTCCCCCTGGGCGGCACAAGGGTGCAACGGTGACGGTCGGCGACGGGGCACTTCAAATTCGAGGCCGGCGCGATCGCGAATCGGCCCGCGTCGCGCGCGTGCCGAGTGTGACAAGACTCACAAGGGGTTAGCGCCGCGCGCGCGATCGGGCGGCGGGCCGCGTGCGTTGCGCGTCGTCTACGACGTGCTCGTCACCGATGCGGAATGCGTGCGACGTCGACTACGTGCGACGGGTCAGCCGGGCGATGATGCGAACGTGCAGCTTGGAAGCGAGCCGCCCCTCGCCGAACGAGCCGAGGGGCGCGTGCGATCACGGCACGGTCACGCCGGCCGGACAGGGGGTGCCACCGTACCCCGGGTTCTGACAGAGGGCGGGATTGGCGTCGATCTGTGCCTGAGGAATCGGCCACCGCTTCTTGTACTCGTCCGGCGCCGTCTTGGGCGGTGCGAAACTCGGATCGTGCGCGATGAGGCTGTTCTTCCAGTAACCCGGCTCCTCCGAGTCGCGCCGCACCAGATCGAACCAGCGCTTGGCTTCGAAGGCGAACTCCCAGGCGCGCTCCATGAAGATCGCATCGCGCACCGACAGCTTGTCCATCGCTTCGCCGGCGGTACCGTAGTCATGCGGCTCGGTGCGGGCCTGGGCGCCGGTGCCCTTGCGGGCGCGGGCGCGGATCATGTTCAAGTACTGCACGGCGACGCCGGTGTTGCCGAGCTCGTTCTGCGCCTCGGCGTAGATCAGCAGCGCTTCGGCGTAGCGGTACAGGGGGACGTCCACGTCGCCCAGCCACCAGGTCGCGCCGTTGTCGCTCTTGCGGTACTTGTACGGCATGGGTCCGTCCCCCAGCGTGTCCGCACAGATCGTCAGGCCGCAGCCGCCCGCGACGTACGCCGAGTCGGTCTTGTATCCCTCGAAGCCGCGCGATCCACGGTAGTCGCCCCGGAGATAGCTGTTCAAGAACCAGTCGGTCGGGTGGATCAACCCCCAGCCGCCGCCCTGCCCGGCGTCCAGTCCCCAGTCGCGCGGATAGTAGAAGAGCTGAAAGATGTTGCTGGTGCGATCGACGACGCCGGAGTTGGTGACCACCAGGATCTCCTCCGGGTTGCCCTTGTTGCTGGGCAGGAACGTCTTGATGTAGTCGTCGTTGAGCGACCAGAGACCGGAGGCGATGACGCTGTCGGCCCAGTCGGAGGCGAGCTGCCACTCGTTCTTCCCCATGAAGCTCGAGCGCCAGAGGTACAGGTCGGCCAACGCCATCTCGGCCGCCCCCTTGGTGACGCGCCCCTGGGTCGGGTCGCCGTAGCCGTCGTCCCCCGACCATGCGGCGGGGAGGCCCGCCTTGGCCTCGGTCAGATCCTTGATCACCGCCTGATGAACCGCTTCGACCGTGGCGCGGGTCGGGCTCGGGTTCGCCTGCTCCTCCGGAGTGAGGAGCAGCGGCACCCCGTCGTACATCTTGCTCAACCGCAGATAGGCATACCCGCGCAGGAACTTTGCCTCGGCGAGATTATACGCCTTGGTGAGGGTGTCCGAGGTCTGAATGCCCGGTCCCTTGGCGAGCACCAGGTTCGCCTCCGTGATGACGGCGTAGTGGGTGCCGAACGGCACCGTCGCACGACCGCTCGACGCGCTCCAGTTGAGACGGTCGGGCCCGTAGGTCCCGGCGTTGGGCTCGCGATTGTCCGCGCGCGTCTGATCGGACGCGAGCTCGGGCGTCGTCCAATTGCTTTGCCCTTGGAACCCGCGCAACGCACTGTAGATCGCGAGCGTGCCGCTGTTCAGATCGGCGCCCGTCTTGAAGAAGGTGTCGGTGGTCGTGAATCCCTTGGGATTCTCGAGCAGCAGGTCGGAGCACGCGGCGAGCGACAAGCCGACCGCGAGCACCAGGGGCGTAAGCGATGGCTGGTATCTCATGGCTGTGTCCTCGCGGCTCAGAAGGTGGCCCGGACGCCGAAGTTCCACACGCGCGACCGCGGGTAGGCGCCGATGTCGATCAGGCCATAGCGCGGATCCCCGCCCTGGCTGTTCACGTCTGGGTCGAAGCCCGAGTAGCCGGTGATCGTGAACAGGTTCTGGCCCGTGACGTACACGCGGGCCGACGCGGCGCCACGGAACAGCAGGCCCGCCGGCAAGTCGTAGCCGAGCGTGAGGGTCTGGAGCCGCAGATACGATCCGTCTTCCACGAACGTGCTGTAGAGCGAGCGGGCGCGGTCGCGATTGGGTCGCGGCACCATGGTGTTGGTGTGCGTGGAGTCCCAATGATCCAGCACGCAGGTCCGCTCGTTCGCCTGCATGATGTCGAGGCAGCCGTACGCGTTTCCGGCGTTGATCACCTTGTTGCCGTACACGAAGTTCAGCAGCGCGTCGAGCGAGAACCGGCCGTAGGTGACCGTGTTGCTGAAGCCCCCGAAGAACTTCGGCTGACTGTTGCCGAGGATGGTGCGGTCGGCCGCGGTGATCTTACCGTCCCCGTTCAGGTCGGCGACTTTGTACTCGCCTGGCGTGCAGGCAGTCTTGTCCGTGAGGTAGCACGCGGCGCCTGTATCGCCCCGCTGCCACAGGCCGGTGACCTGATAGCCGTAGATCGCGCCAAGCGGCTCGCCCACGCGCACCAGGTACACGTCGCCCGCGTCGAAGAAGTTGCCCGTCCGTGGAGTCACGGTGAACTGCCTGATGGGCACGGGCTTGCCCGAGGTGTCCGGGCGCGTCCCGAGATCGAGCACTTGGTTGCCGTTGTGTGAAAGGGTCAGCGTACTGCGCCAGTTGAGGTCGGGGCGGGAGACGTTGACGGTCGTGAGCGACAACTCCACGCCGTTGTTCTGGATCGATCCGACGTTTTGCAGCTGCTGGCTGTAGCCGGTCGTCACGGGGACGTTCATCAGGAGCAGCAGGTCTCGCGTCTTCGAGCGGTAGACGTCGAGCGAAAACGCGACCCGATTGTCGAGCACCGCCCCGTCGAGCCCCGCGTTGAACTCCGTCTTCTGCTCCCAGTGGAGGTCCGGATTGGGCATGAGGCTGCTCAGCGTCATCGCTGGAATCTCCGTCGGGCCCGATGCGACCCAGCCGACCGAGAGCTGTGACAGAGACTGGTACGGGTTGACGGCCTGATTGCCGACCGTGCCGTAGCTCAACCGCAGCTTGAGATCGCTGAACAGCGACTGCCCCCGCATGAACTGCTCGTCGCCCATGCGCCAGGCGAAGGCGCCGGACGGGAAGAAGCCCCACTTGTGGTTGGCACCGAACACACTCGAGCCGTCGCGCCGCCCGGTGAGCGTGAAGAGGTATTTGTCGGCGACGTTGTAGTTGGCGCGCCCCAGGTAGGAGATCAGCGCGTGCTCGCTGACGCCGCTCCCCGGCGGATAGAGCTGCGATCCGGAGCCGAGATTGTAGACGTTGGTGAAATCCGTCGGGAAACCCGCCGCGGTGGCCGTGACACTCTCATCGTACCACGTCTGCACCGAAAACCCGCCCAACAGGTCGAGATTGCCGGGTCCCAGGGGACGCGCGTACGTAATGGTATTCTCGCTCGTGAGATTGCGCCCCTGACTCGTGTACATCCACCCGCTGCCGCTGTTGCCGCCATCGAGAATGGTACGCGGGGCGAAAAAGTGGATCCCATCGAACTGGAAGTTCCCACCCAGAGTGCTCTTCAGCTTGAGCGAGGGGCTGAGCGCCAGCTCACCGAACACGCTGCCCAGCAGACGGGACGTGGTGTTCAGGTCGGTCTCCTCGAGTGCGTTCGCGATCGGATTCGGGACGGGCTCCGTCGAGGGGGAGGTCTTGATCCAGTTGCCGGCCGAGTCTTTCGGCGCCTGGAACGGGGCGAACTGCATGGCCGCCTGGATGCCGTTGGCGCTGTTCCCGAGCGAGCCGTTCTCCACTCGGGCGGCGTTGCGCGCGACGCGCGTCATGCTCAGGCTCGAGCCCCAGCGGAACCGGCTGCTCGCGTTGCCGTCGAGGTTGAGCCGCACGCTGTAGCGGTTGAAGTCCGAGCCGATCTCGATGCCCTGCTGCCGCGTGAAGTTGCCGCTGATCAGGTAGCGCAGCTTCTGGTCACCCCCGGACAGACTGAGTCCCTGATTCGCTTGGAGACCGGTGCGCAGCATCATCGCAGGGTAATTGTACGTCACAGCGGACGCGATCTGTGCGGCGCTGAACGGCACGCTCGCCGGGGCGCCCCCGGCGTTGAGATACGCTTGGTTGGACAGCTGCATGAACTGCGGGGCGTTCAGTACCGAGATCGTCTTCGCGATGTTCTGGAAGCCGACGCTCGACTCCACTGTGAACTGCGTTGTGCCCGTCTGACCCCGCTTGGTGGTGATCAGCACCACGCCGTTGGCGCCGCGCGCGCCGTAGATCGCCGTCGCGGACGCGTCCTTGAGAATGTCGATCGACTCGATCTCGTTCGGGTCGACTGACATCAGAGGATTGTTTTTGGGGTCGGTGTCGTTCGACCCCTGCTCCGCCGGCAGGCCGTCGATCACGTATAACGGCTCCGTGTTGGCCGTGATCGAGCCGGTGCCCCGCACACGCACCTGGATCCCCACGCCCGGCATCCCGGAATTCGAGGTCACCTGCACGCCCGCGACCTTGCCCTGCAGGCCGGCGGTGAGCGTGACCGTCGGAGCCGCCTTGGTCTCGAACTGCTCGGCGGTCACGGACGCCACCGCTCCGGTGAGATTCCGCCGGTCGGCGGCACCATACCCGATCGCGACGACCGGATTCAGCTCGATCGCACTTCTGGCCAGCTGGACATCGGCGACGGCCTGCTCACCGTCCTGCACCGTCACGCTGACCAGTGCCGCCGTGTAGCCCAGCATGCGTACGCGTATCCGATAGCTCCCCGCCGCGACCCCGGGGATCGTAAAGCGACCGTCGGCGCCCGTCTTGGCCGTGAGCGCCGTCCCGACGAGCGTGACCATCGCGTCCACCACCGGAGCCCCGGTGCTCGAGTCTCTGACCGTTCCGGCGATCGACCCGGACTGTCGCCGCGCGCGCCCGGCCGATCGGTCCGTGACGAGCAGAATCTGACCGCTGCCGTCCAGCGTGGACGCGACACCGGTGCCGTGCAGCAGCGCATCGAGCGCGGCCTCAACCCGCACCGCGGCGAGCTGCACGGACACCGGTCGGTTCAGCGGCACGACGCGACCGGAGTAGGCGATACGCACGCCGGTCTGCCGCGCGACCGTGTCGAGCGCGTCCTTCAGGGGCACGCCCTCGAGCGTGAGCGTCACCGTGCGGTCCAACGGCGACGCGGCGGCCGCCTGCTGCGACCAAACCGGCGCCGTCGCCGCGACGAGCAACCCTGCAAACGGAATCAGCAATCGCATGGTGGGTCTCCTCCGATTACGGTCGCCGACGCGAGGGTGTGAGTCGCGCCGTCCTCCCGGACCTGGTCCAGCGGGCGTCGACCACCTGGGCGAGCATCGCGAGGGCTTCATCGACCGAGCGGGTGGCGAACGCGATGGTGAGCCGTTCATCGGACCCCGCCACGCCGGTCACCGCGATATCCACGTCGTACCAGCGCTCCAGCTGCGTTACGACCTCGTCCAGGGGCGCATCGTGGAACACGAGAGTGCCGCGGGTCCACCCGAGGTAGTCTCCGAGCGAGACACCCGACGTCGCCTGCAACACGCCGCGCGCGTCGAGCACGCCGCGATCACGCGACCGCAGGCTGAGCACCGAGTCGCCGCCCCGCAGGGCCACCCGGCCGGCCGCGACCACGACCTGGAGGTAGTCGTCCTCCGGGTACGCTCGCACGTCGAAGCTGGTGCCGAGATCCTCCGTCACGCCCCGGCGGGTGCGCACCAGGAAGGGACGCCGGGGGTCGTGCCGTACCACGAAGTACGCCTCGCCGTCGAGCTCGACGGCGCGTGCACTGATGCCGAAGTCGCGCGGCACGCGCAGCCGCGTGCCCACGCTCAACAACACGCGGCTGGAGTCGGGGAGCTCGAGCTGGAGGCGCTGTCCGGGCTGCGTGGCGTATTCGCGAAACGGCGCTACGCGCGGGCGGAGCCGCCACACGAGCGTGCCGGCCACGACACAGGCGATCGCCGCGGCGATGCGGACCATCCCAAACCGCGGCGCTGCACGCCGCAACGGTCGGGGCCGCGCGGAGAACCCGGCCGACCCCTGCGCCGCGTGACGGCCGCGGCCTCGCAGCAGTCGGATCCGGGCCTCCGCGACGACCCAGGGCCGTGTGGTCGAGCCCGTGAGGCGCCACAGGGCGCGGATCTCGTCGAGCAGCTCACCGCGCTGCGGATCGGCGGCGATCCACGCCTGGATCGCGGCCGCCTCGTCGGGCGAGCAGTCGCCCTCGACGAAGCGCAGCAGGTCGGACTGTTCGATCCCCTCCGCCATGGCGAGCCTCCTGCCTCGACAACCCGCGAAGGGGACGGGAGTATGACGGCGCAGCGACTAGCCGACGCGGTCTTCGGAAATGCGGGGACGAGCCAGGTAGGGTGCCAGCTTGGCGCGCAGCCGCAGCGTGGCGCGCCACATCTGCGACTTCACCGTGCCGAGCGAGATGCCCAGGCGGGTCGCGATCTCACGATAGCTCAGCTGCTCGCGGCGGCGCAGCACGAAGATCGCGCGGCAGCGCTTCGGCAGCTCGGCGATGGCCTGCTGCACGGCCGCGTCGAGCTCGCTCCGCAGGCACAGGTCTTCCGGAGTGTCGCACGGCGGAATCTCTTCACCGGCCGCGCGGGCAATCCACGCCGTCACGACGCGACGGTGGCGCAGATACTTGAGGGCACGGTTCCGGGCCGCCACGTAGAGGTAGGGCCGCGTGAGCCGGCTCGCATCGCGCGGGCCGCGGCTGTCCCAGAGACGCAAGAACAAATCCTGCACCAGATCCTGCGCGGCTTCCGCCGACCCCACGAAGCGGAGCACGTATTCGCACAGCTCGACGTAATAGGCCTGGAAGGCCGATTCCCAGGAATGCGATGACTGCGGCGTGGCGCGCGCCACGCGATGGGGGAACGGCAGCGGAGAGCGGCGATGTGTGTCGAGCATGTGGCCTGTGGTGAGCGACCGTTGCGGCGTCGCAACAGGTCCCCGGTTCACGCCGTTGTGCGTCAAGTCACGAGTTGCAAGTTCGAGACCGCCGGTGATCTTCCTGTAACGAGGTCGAAACCAGAGTGCACGCCGCGAGCGGCCTTCCTTTAGTCGGTCGGGCCCAGTGGCCGAACAGCGCCTACCGCCGGGACGAGCTGCCCGAGCGCGTGCTGCAGTTCGGCACCGGCATGCTGCTGCGCGCCTTGTGCGCCGCGTCCGTGGACGCCGCCAACCGCGCCGGCGCGTTCCACGGCCGCATCGTGGTCGTACAGAGCACCCCGCACGGCAGCGCGCGGGCGATCAACGCCCAGGAGGGGTTGTTCACGCTGGTGGAACGCGGCTTGCTCGCTGGCGCGCCGATCGAGCGCACCCGCCTGATCGGCGCCGTGTCGCGTGCGCTGGTCGCCGATACGGAGTGGCAGGCGGTGCGCGCCGCCGTCCTACAACCCGAGCTGCAAGTGATCGTGAGCAACGTGACTGAAGCCGGTTTCCGGCTGGAGGCGGGATTCCCCGCCAAGCTGGTCGACGTCCTGCACGCGCGCTTCGAGCGGCTGCCGGACGGGCCGCCGCTGTACGTGATTCCGACCGAGCTCGTCCCCGACAACGGACCGCGTCTCGCCGCGATGATCGACCGGCTGGCGTCGCAGTGCGGCGAGCGGTTCCGCGCCTGGCTCGCCTCCCACGTGCACTTCTGCTCCTCGCTCGTGGACCGCATTACCACCGGCAGCCCGCCCCCCGAAACGCGCGCCACGCTCGAGGCACAGCTCGGCTACTCGGACGAGCTGCTCACCGTCACGGAGCCGTACGCCCTGTGGGCCATCGAAGGGGACCCGGCTGCGCTGCGGGCGGCGTTTCCGATCGATGGGGCTCCCCACGCGGTGGTGTTCGCGTCCGACATCGCGCTGTACCGGGAGCGCAAGCTGCGCCTGCTGAACGGGGCGCACACCGCGCTCGCCCCGCTGGCTTTGCTCGCCGGAGTGGCGACCGTGCGGGAGGCGGCGGAGCATCCGCGGCTGGGGCCATTTCTCGAGCGCACGCTGTTCCAGGAGCTCGTGCCGGCGACCGACGTGCCACCCGTCCAGGCGCAGGCATTCGCCGCGAGTGTGCTCGAGCGGTTTCGCAATCCCTGGCTCGAGCACGAGTGGCGCGTGATCGCCACCAACCAGACCATGAAGATGCGGGTACGCGTCGCGCCGGCGATCGAGCGATTCGTCCAGCAGGAGCGGCGCGTTCCGCAGGGCCTCGCGCTCGCGTGCGCCGCCCACCTGCGATATCTTCGCCCGGTTTCCGAGGGCGCACCGCCCGGGTCCGCGCCGCACGGGCGGTGGCGCGGCCGCACGTATCCGATCAGCGATGCCGATCTCCCGCTCGTCGCCCGGCACTGGCTGCCGTTGGACATCGATCACGTGTCCGGCCCGCTCCCGCGCGACATGCTGGAGCGGCTCACGGCCCACGCCCTGGCCGACGAGGCGCTGTGGGGTTCTTCTCTCGCGCGGCTTCCCGGTTTCCTCGAGGCGACCACCCAGGCGCTGGCGCGACTCGAGCACGAAAGCGTAGAGGCGACTCTCGGATGATCGATGCGGCATTAGCGAGCGGCGTGATCGCGGTGGTGCGGCTCCCGGCGGGTGCCGACTTTCGCGCCCTGGCGAGCGCGCTCGTCGCCGGGGGCGTGAGCGTCGTGGAGATCACCCTGACGACGCCGGGCGCAGTGGCGGCGATTCGCGACCTCACGGCGCAAGGCGGCGTCGCCGGCGCGGTCGTGGGCGCGGGCACGGTGCTGGACGAGGGGTCCGCGCGCGACGTCATCGCCGCCGGCGCGCGCTTCGTCGTGAGCCCGACCCTCGATCAGGGCGTCATGCGCTGCTGTCGCGACGCGAACGTTCCCTGCATGCCGGGCGCGCTCACGCCGCGCGAGCTGCTCGAGGCGTCGCGCGCCGGTGCATCGCACATCAAACTGTTTCCCGCCTCGCTCGTTGGACCGCGCTACATTCGCGAGGTGCTCGCCCCGCTGCCGTTTCTTCGCCTGGTGCCGTCCGGTGGCGTGTCGCTCGACAACGCGGGCGACTGGATCCGCGCCGGCGCGATCGCGGTCAGCCTCGGGGGCGCCCTGGTGAGCCCGTCGCTCGTCGCGGAGCAAGGCTGGGACCGGCTGACGGCGCGCGCCCGCGCGCTGATCGACCGCGTGGCGGTGGCTCGCCGCCAGCCCGCCGAGGCACCGGCGTGAGCGGCGCGCGCGCGGTGACGTTCGGCGAGCTGATGCTGCGCCTCAGCCCGCCCGGACAGGAGCGCCTGTTCCAAACGCCCGAGCTCCGCACGGGCTTCGGTGGGTGCGAGGCCAATGTCGCCGTGGGGCTGGCGCAGCTCGGCGTGCGCGCCGATTACGTCACCCGGCTGCCCGACAACGCCATCGGCCACGCCGCGCTGCACGCGCTGCAAGCCGAGGGCGTGGGCACGGGATCGATCGCGCTCGGCGCGGTGAGCGAGCGCATGGGGATCTATTTCGTCGAGCCGGGCGCCGATATCCGCGCCAGTCGCGTCGTCTACGACCGGGTCGGCTCCGCGTTCGCCGCCATCACGCCCCAGACGGTGGATTGGGCGAAGGCGGTTCAGGGCGCCGCCTGGTTTCACGGCTCCGGCATCACCCCCGCCCTCGGGGAAGGCCCGCACGCGGCACTCGCCGCGGCGATCGCCGCCGCGCGGTCGAGCGGGGTGCGCATCAGCCTGGATCTCAACTACCGGCCCGCCCTCTGGCAGGGACGCGAGCCTCGGTCATTGATCGAGCCGCTCGTGAAAGGAGCCGACCTGTTGATCGGCAACCGCGACGCGGTGCGCGGCATGCTCGGCGTGGAAGGGCCCGACGATTCCCTGGCCCAGCGGCTCGCCGAGCGGTACGGCTGTCGCCGCGTGGCCCTGACGCGGCGCGAAGTACTCTCGGCGAGCGAGCACGGCTGGAGCGCCGCGCTGTACGACGCGTCGTCCGGGGGCGCCTGGCAGAGCCGGCGCTACCAGGTGCGTGTGGTGGACCGGGTGGGCGGCGGCGACTCCTTCGCCGCAGGCCTGATCGCCGCGCTCGCCGCCGATCGAGACCCCGCCGACGCCGTGCAGTTCGCCGCCGCGGCCGGCGCCTTGAAATTGACCATCCCAGGCGACTGGAATCGGGCCACCCCGCAGGAGATCGAGCAGCTGGTGCGCGCATGCACATGACGTTCCGCTGGTTCGGGCGCGACGACCCGATCCCGCTGGCGCACATCCGGCACATCCCGGGCGTCTCGGGCGTGGTGAGCGCGCTGTACGACGTGCCGGTGGGCGCGGCCTGGAGCCGCGAGCGCCTCGAGCGCCTCAAGGGAGAGATCGAGGGCGCCGGACTCACGTTCGCCGTGGTCGAGAGCATTCCCGTGCACGAGGACATCAAGCTCGGCCGCCCGGGCCGCGACCGGCTCATCGCGAACTATTGTGAAAGCGTGGGCGCCATGGGCGCGCTCCGCATTCCGGTACTGTGCTACAACTTCATGCCGGTGTTCGACTGGCTGCGCACCGACCTGGCGCAGCCGTTGGCCGACGGATCGACGGCACTGGCGTACGACGACCGGGCGCTCGCGGCCATGGACCTGTCGCGCGGCACGGGCGATCTCCCGGGGTGGGCCACGGCGTACGGCGCCGCGGAGCTCGAGCGGCTGCTCGCGGCGTACCGGGAGGTGGATGCCGAGCGCCTGTGGGACAACCTCGCCTACTTTCTCGAGCGCGTGGTCCCGGTAGCCGGGCAGGTGGGCGTGCGGATGGCGATCCATCCGGACGACCCCCCCTGGCCGATCTTCGGTCTGCCGCGGATCATCTGCCGGGGCCCCGATCTCGAGCGCCTGGTGGCGCTGGTGGACAGGCCGGCGAACGGCGTGACGTTCTGCACGGGATCGCTCGGCGCCGATCCGGAAAACGATCTGCCCGCCATGGTGCGGCGCATCGGCGATCGCATTCACTTCGCCCACTGCCGCAACGTGCGCGTCACGGGAGAGCGGCGCTTTCACGAGACGGCCCACCCGTCGGCCTGCGGCGGCGTGGACCTGTACGAGGTGCTGCGCGCGCTGCGCGACATCGGCTTCACGGGGCCGATGCGACCCGATCACGGGCGCATGATCTGGGGCGAGCGCGGGCGTCCCGGGTACGGCCTGTACGACCGGGCGCTGGGCGCCATGTACCTCCAGGGGCTGTGGGAGGGACTGACGCGAGGGAACGCGTCCGGCGCATGACCGTTCACATCGGCCTCGTCGGGTGCGGCAACATCAGCGACACCCATGCGCGCGCGGCTCGCGAGGTCGGAGACGTCGAGCTCGTAGCGTTTTGGGGACGCGACCCTGCCAAGGCGTCCGCCATGGCGCAGCGATACGGGGGCAAGGCCTATCGGGAGCAGGACGCGTTTCTCGCGCACCGGCCCATGGACGTCGTAGTCGTGGGGACGCCGTCGGGTCTGCACGCCGAGCACGCGCAGGCGGCGGCGCGCCAGGGGTTGCACGTGCTGGTGGAGAAGCCGCTCGACATCACGACCGCGCGCATCGACGGGCTCACGGCCGAGTGCGACCGGGCCGGCGTCAAGCTGGGCGTGATCTTTCAGGATCGCGCGGCGCCCGACCTGATCTGGCTGAAGCGCCTCATCGCACGGGGCGGGCTCGGCCGCCCCATCGTGGCGTCGGCCCGCGTGCGGTGGTACCGCCCCCCGGAGTATTACACGGGCTCGCGCTGGCGCGGAACCTGGGGACTCGATGGCGGCGGCGCCCTGATGAATCAGGGGATCCACACCATCGACCTGCTGCTCTGGCTGCTCGGGGACGTCGACCGCGTGTACGCCACCACCCGCACGGCGCTGCACGCGATTGCCGTGGAGGACACGGCGGTCGCGTGCCTCGAGTTCGCGAGCGGCGCCGTCGGTACCCTCGAGGCGACGACTGCGGCGTTTCCGGGGCTGCCGCGTCGGGTCGAGCTCACCGGCTCGGAGGGAACGATCGTGGTCGAGCGGGACCGGGTCGTCTCGGTCGAGCTGCGGACGCCGCTGGAAGCGCCGCCGCACGATGACGAGCCGTCCGGCAACGCCAGTGCGTCATCGCCGGTGGTCGCGGACGCGCGTGGCCACACACGGGTGCTCCAGGACTTCGTGGCTACGATCACTTCGGGCGCGGCCCCGCTGTGCGACGGTCGCGAGGGTCGCCGGAGCGTCGCGCTGGTGGAGGCGATGTACCGCTCGGCTCGGGCGGGAGCGCCAGTGGTCGTCGCGGAACGGGAGGGCGTGCTTGACGCACTCGAACGTTAAGGTCGCGCCGGCGGTCCCCACGCGCCGGGCGGGGGGGCGGTGGCGCCTCGTGTCCCGGGCGGCGGCCCGCGCCTCGCTGGCGCGCCTCGGGCCGGCGCTGGCGCTCGTAGCGGTTGTCCTGGTCTTCGCGCTGCTCACCGACGCGCCGGCGCGGTACCTCTCGCCGGTCAACCTGCGCATCGTCCTGTCGCAAACGGTGATCGTCGCCCTCGGGGCGATCGGCATGACGCTGATCATGATCAGCGGCGGCATCGACCTTTCGGTGGGCGCGGCGATCGCGCTCACGGGCGTGGTGGCGGCGCTCGGGCTTGCCGCGGGATGGTCCCCCGCGGCCGCCACCGCCGCGGCGCTCGTGGCAGGCGGACTGGTGGGCCTGGGCAACGGCCTGCTCATCACGGGCCTGCGGGTGGTGCCATTCATCGCCACGCTGGGGATGCTGGGCATCGCGCGCGGCATCGCCAAATGGATCGCGCACGAGCAGACCGTCAACGTGCCGCCGACGTGGGTGAACGACCTGCTGGTGACGTTCCCGCGGCAGGCGTGGATGGTGCTCCCCCCCGGCGTCTGGATCATGCTCGCGCTGGCGGCGCTCACGGCGATGGTACTCTCCCGCACCGTGTTCGGCCGGCACGTGTTCGCGCTCGGCTCGAACGAGCTGGCCGCGCGCGCCTGCGGCATCGCGATCGACCGGCTCAAGCTGGCGATTTACAGCTCTGCGGGCCTGTTCTTCGGGCTGGCCGGCGTGATGCAGCTGTCGCGGCTGCGCCAGGGAGATCCCACGGTGGCGATCGGGACGGAGCTCGACGTCATCGCCGCGGTGGTGATCGGGGGCGGCAGCCTGCTGGGCGGCGAGGGGAGCGTGTTCGGCTCGGTGGTGGGCGCGCTCATCATGGCGTTCCTGCGCAACGGCTGCCAGCAGATGGGATGGCCCAACTACATCCAGGAGATCATCATCGGGGGAATCATTGTGCTCGCTGTAGCGCTCGATCGGGTGAGGGCGGGATGGGCCGGAACATGAATGCGGAATGTGAAATGCGGAATGCGGAATGTCGCGGAAGGCGTCGCTCGGCGAGCGACCTTTCATGTCAATTCCGCCTTTGGCATTCCGCATTCCGCATTGGGTGGAGGCGGCGGTGGGAATAGTCGACTCCCACGTCCATTTCTGGAATCCCGCCGAGCTGCACTATCCCTGGCTCGACGCGCTACCGTCGCTCCAGCGCGCGTTTCTTCCACCGGACTACGCGGCCGCGACCGGTCGGATCCCTATCGATCACATCGTGTTCGTGGAGGCCAATTGCCGGCCGGAAGAAGCCCGGCGGGAGGTGGAGTTCGTGGAGCGCCTGGCGGAGGTGGAGCCGCGCATCGCGGGGATGGTCGCCTTCGTCGATGTGGCTCAGGGACTCGGGGCTCGGGGCTCGGGGCTCGGGAAAAAGCTGGAGGCGTTCTCGCGCTCGACGCTCGTTAAAGGCATCCGACAGAACATCCAGGGTCATTCCGCCGGCTTCTGCGTGCAGCGCGCGTTCATCGAGGGAGTGCGAGAGGTGGGGCGCCTGGGCCTGGTCTTCGATCTGTGCGCCACCCACGACCAACTTCGCGAGGTGACGGAGCTCATCGAACAGTGCCCCGACACCCCGTTCGTGCTCGATCACTGCGGCAAGCCCGCGATCCACGATGGGGGGGGCTTCGAAGCGTGGAGCGCCGACATCACGCGGCTGGCGGCGCACGCGAACGTGTGCTGCAAGCTGTCGGGACTGCTCACCGAGGCGGGAGAAGCCTCGTGCCCAGAGGACCTCCTTCCCTACGCCGGGCGTGTGGTCGCGTGCTTCAGTCCGGAGCGCGTGCTGTACGGCAGCGACTGGCCGGTCCTGACGCTGGCGGGAGATTATGGCACGTGGTACGGCTTCACGGAGCGGTTCACACGAGGATGGAGCGCCAGCGAGCGCAGCCGGTTTTACGGTGACAACGCGGCCCGGGTGTACGGCCTGTGAACGAGATCGAGCACAAGGTCGCGCTCGTCACGGGGGGCGGATCGGGCATCGGCCGGGCGATCGCACTGCGGTTCGCCCGCGCGGGCGGGCGAGTCGCCGTGCTGGACGTGGCCGAGCCCGCGGCGGGGGACGTGGCGCGCGAGATCGCCGCCTGCGGGAGTGAAGGCCTCGCCGTTCCCTGCGACGTGAGCCGGCAGGCCGACGTGCGGCGCGCCTTTGAGGCAGTCGCCGAGCGGTTCGGCCCGGCGGACATCCTCGTCAACAGCGCCGGGATCGCCCACGTCGGCACCGTGGAGCAGACGTCCGAGGATGACCTCGACCGGCTCTATGCCGTGAACGTGAAGGGCGTCTACCACTGCATGCGGGCGGCCGTCCTTCAGATGAAAGGACGCGGCGGCGTGATCCTCAACATTGCGTCGGTGGCATCGACCGTGGGGATTCCCGACCGGTTCGCCTATTCGATGACCAAGGGCGCCGTGCTGACCATGACGTACTCGGTGGCGCGCGACTATGTGGCGCAGGGGATCCGCTGCAACGCCATCGCGCCGGGGCGGGTCCATACACCGTTCGTGGACGGGTTCCTGGCCAAGAACTATCCCGGCCGGGAACGGGAGATGTTCGAACAGCTGTCCCGTACGCAGCCGATCGGGCGCATGGGACGACCGGAAGAAATGGCCGAGCTGGCGCTGTTCCTCTGCTCCGATGCGGCGGCGTTCATCACGGGGAGCAATTACGCCATCGACGGCGGCTTTGTCACCTTGAAGATGTGAGCGATGAAACTCATCCGATTCGGGTCTCCTGGCGAGGAGCGCCCCGGCCTGATCCTGCCTGACGGGCGGCGCATCGACGCCTCCGGGTTCGGCACGGACTACGACCAGACGTTTTTCGAATCCGGCGGCCTCGCGCGACTGGCGCGGTGGGGGGCGCGTGAAGGCGCTGCGGCGCCCGCCGTCCCCGACGGCAAGCGGCTGGGACCCCCGCTTTGCCGGCCCAGCAAGATCGTGTGCGTCGGTCTCAACTATCGAGACCACGCGCGCGAGACGGGTCAGGAGGTGCCCAAGGAGCCGGTCCTGTTCTTCAAGGCCACGAGCGCCATCTGCGGCCCCAACGACGACGTGGTCATCCCGCGCGGCGCCACCAAGGTGGACTGGGAGGTGGAGCTGGCGGTCGTGATCGGCCGCCGGGCGGCGTACGTCACGCCGGACGACGCACCGCGGCACGTCGCGGGCTATGTGCTGCACAACGACTATTCCGAGCGGTCGTTCCAGCTGGAGCGGGGCGGGCAATGGGTCAAGGGCAAGAGCTGCGACACGTTCGCGCCGCTCGGGCCGTTCCTCGCCACCCCCGACGAGCTGCGCGACGTCCACGACCTGCCGCTCTGGCTCAAGGTCAACGGCGAGACGCGGCAGTCCAGCTCGACCCGCGAGCTCGTGTTCGGCGTCCCCGCGCTCGTCAGTTATATCAGCCAGTTCATGACGCTCCTGCCGGGGGACATCATCTCCACCGGCACGCCGGCGGGCGTGGGCCTGGGACTGCGCCCGCCGCGCTACCTGGTGGCCGGTGACGAGGTGGAGCTCGGGATCGACGGGTTGGGCTCATCGCGGCAACGCGTGCGCGCCTTTGAAGCGGGGCTCGGGGTTCGGGGCTCGGGGCTCGGGATGCCGTGAGTGGTCCGAGCCCCGAATCCCGAGCCCCGACCCCCGAGACGAACAGGCGTTTGGCGGGGAAAGCAGTGGTGATCACCGGCGCCGCGAGCGGCATCGGACGGGCGAGCGCGCTGCGCTTCGCCGGTGCGGGCGCCCGCCTGCTCCTCGTGGACGCGCAGGGCGCCGCGGGCGAGGCCCTGGTGCAGGAGATCGAGCGGTCGGGGGGAACCGCGCGCTTCCTGTGCGGCGACATGGGCCGGCGCGGCGACAGCGAGCGCATGATCGACGCTTGCGTCGAGCACTACGGCTCCATCGATATCCTGTTCTGCAACGCCGGCGTCAATCTGCCCAAGGTCCTGACCCAGACGTCCGACGACGAGATCGACCGGTTGCTGAACGTGAACGTGAAAGGCCCGATGTACGCCGTCCGCCACGCGCTCCCCATCATGGTGGCGCAGCCCGGCGGCGGCGTGATCTTGTTCACCGCCTCGAAGACCGGGCTCGTGGCGCAAACCGACTCGCCCGTCTACTGCGCGTCCAAGGGAGCCGTGGTGATGCTCGCCAAAGCGCTGGCGCTCGACTACGCCACGCGCGGGATCCGCGTGAACGCCCTCTGCCCCGGGATCATCGACACGCCGATGCTGCGCGACTTTGCCGACGCGATGCCCGATCCGGCGGCGGCATGGGCGGCGTACACGGCCGCGCAGCCGCTGGGACGCTTGGGCACTCCCGAGGAGTGCGCCGACGCCGCGCTTTGGCTGGTTTCTCCGGAAGCCTCGTTCGTCACGGGCGTCGCGCTCCCCGTGGACGGCGGCTTCACCGCGATGTAGCCCCGAGCCCCGACCCCCGAGCCCCCATGCCCAGTACCATCACCCGTATCGACGCCCTCGACGTCCGGTTCCCCACCTCGCGGGAGCGGGACGGCTCCGACGCCATGAGCCCGGACCCGGACTACTCCGCGGCGTACGCCATTCTCCGCACCGATCGGCCCGACGGCCTGACCGGACACGGGCTCACGTTCACCGCCGGGCGGGGCAACGAGCTGTGCGTCGCCGCGATTCGCTCGCTCGCACCCCTGGTGCAGGGTCTCACGCTCGAGCAGATCAAGGACGACATGGCCGGTTTCTGGCGGCGGCTCACGAGCGACTCGCAGATGCGCTGGGTGGGACCGGAAAAGGGGGTGCTGCACCTCGCCACGGCGGCCATCGTGAACGCCGTGTGGGACCTCTACGCCAAGATCGAGCGCAAGCCGCTCTGGAAGCTGCTCGCCGACATGAGTCCCGAGGCGCTGGTGCGCTGCATCGACTTCCGCTACATCACCGACGCGCTCACGCCGGACGAGGCCCTCGTGCTGCTGCGCCGGCACGCTCCCACGCGGGCAGCGCGAGAAGCGGAAATCCGCGCCACGGGCTACCCCGCATACACCACCTCCGCCGGCTGGCTTGGCTACCCCGACGACAAGATCCGCCGCTTGTGCCGCGAGGGCGTGGCGCGCGGCTGGTCGCACTTCAAGATCAAGGTCGGACGGGACCTGCAGGACGACATGCGGCGCGCCGCCTTGGTGCGCCAGGAGATCGGGCCCGATCGCAAGCTCATGGTGGACGCCAATCAGGTCTGGGACGTGAACCAGGCCATCGCCTGGATGCATGAGCTGGCCCGGTTCGATCCCTGGTGGATCGAAGAGCCGACCAGCCCGGACGACGTGCTGGGCCACGCGACGATAGCCAAGGCGGTGGCCCCCATCGGCGTCGCGACCGGCGAGCAATGCCAGAACCGCGTCGTCTTCAAGCAGCTGATGCAGGTCAAGGCGATTCAGTTCTGTCAGGTCGACAGCTGCCGACTGGGCGGCGTGAACGAGGTGCTGGCGGTGCTGCTGCTCGCGGCCAAATTCGGGATTCCGGTATGTCCCCATGCGGGCGGTGTCGGGTTGTGCGAGTACGTGCAGCACCTCGCGATGTTCGACTACATCGCCGTCAGCGCCTCGCTCGAGAATCGCGTGGTGGAATACGTGGACCACTTGCATGAGCACTTTGTCGACCCCGTGGTGGTGCGCGACGGCCGCTACCTGGCGCCGACGGCGCCGGGGTACAGTATCGAGATGAAGCCGGAGAGCCGGGAGACGTACAGGTATCCTGACGGGGCGGCGTGGAAATAAGCCCTAAGTACGATGAGGAGATCGATCTCACCGTCCCGGGCCTTCCCACGCTGAAGCGTGGGCCCGACACAGCACTGCGCCTGAGGCGCAGTGGTTCACTGGGCCCACTCTTCTAGAGTGGGAATGAACAGAGGAGATGACATGTCGCTGCGCCGTATCGTCGTCCTCGTGTTGATCCTTTGCTGCGCCGGCCGTCTCCAACCAGCGCGCGCCCAGGATTTCACCCACGAAACGCCGCCTCAGCGCGACGCCCGCATGAACTGGTGGCGCGACGCGCGCTTCGGGATGTTCATCCACTGGGGGGCCTACGCCGTCGCCGCCGGCACGTACAAGGGCGAGCGCATCCCGGGCATCGGCGAATGGATCATGAGCCGGGGACACATCCCCATCCCAGACTACGAGGAGTTCGTCCACCGCTTCAACCCCACACGGTTCGATCCCGATGAATGGGTGCGCATCGCCAAGGACGCGGGGATGAAGTACATGGTCATCACGTCGAAGCATCACGACGGGTTCGCCATCTTCGACTCGAAGGTCTCGCGCTACGACATCGTCGACGCGACGCCGTACAAGCGGGACGCGCTCAAGGCGCTGGCGCAGGCGGCCCATCGCGCGGGCCTCAAGTTCGGCGTGTATTACTCGATCATGGACTGGCACCACCCCGACGCCCAGGGTCCGAACGCACCCGAATACAATTCACGCACCTGGAGCAATCCCGCTTTCGGTCGCTACGTCGAGACGTACATGAAGCCGCAGCTCAAGGAGCTGCTCACGCAGTATCCCGAGATCGACGTGCTCTGGTTCGATGGCGAATGGATCGCCGACTGGAACGACGACCGCGGACGGGATCTCTACGACTACGTCCGCGCGATCCGCCCGAGCCTCATCGTGAACAACCGGGTGGGGCACACGCGCCAGGGACTGAGCGGCCTGAACCAGGCGGGACAGATCGGGCTGGGCGACTTCGGGACCCCCGAGCAACAGGTGCCCCCCGAAGGGCTTCCCGGTGTCGACTGGGAAACCTGCATGACGATGAACGACACCTGGGGCTACAAGTCGTACGACGACGACTGGAAGGACACGCGCACCCTGCTCCGCACGCTGATCGACGTGGCCTCGAAAGGCGGCAACTTCCTGTTGAACGTGGGGCCGACGGCGCAAGGCCTGCTCCCGGAGCCCATCGTCTCGCGCCTGCACGAGATGGGCGACTGGATGAAAGCCAACGGCGAGGCGATTTACGGCACGACCGCGAGTGCTTACGGCCTGCCCCCGTGGGGGCGCTACACGGCCAAACCGGGCAAGCTGTACGCCCACGTGTTCGACTGGCCCAAGGACGGGAAACTGTTGCTCGCGGGCGTCCGCGAACCGCCGAGCTCCGCCACTCTGCTCGCGGACGGAAAGCCGCTGGCGATCGAGCGCGGGGATTCAGGGGTGGTCGTGCAGTTGCCCCGGGTCCCGCCGAGCACGATCGCGTCGGTGGTCGAACTGCAGGTTGGGAGAGGTTCTGGAGGTTCTGAAGGTTGTGGAGGTTGTCTCGGCTCAAACCTCCAGAACCTTCACAACGTCCACAACCTCCACAACCTCCGGTGAAAGCCGCGCTTCTCTGCGACGTCGGCCGGATCGAGATACGGGACGTCCGGTGCCCTGATCCCGGGCCCCGGGAAATCCTGCTGCGCGTCGCCGCCGTCGGACTGTGCGGCACCGACTGGCACATCTTCGCGGGGCACGGCAATTACCACCGCGACGAGCGCGGCCGGCCGATTCCGCTGGCGCGCGAGCCGCAGATCCTGGGGCATGAGATCGCGGGTATCGTAGAAGAAACGGGCGCGGACGTGCAGGACCTGCATCCCGGCGATCGCGTCGTAGTCGATCAAGGACGGAGCTGTGTGAGCGAAGGGCGCTCGCTGCCGTGTGAATATTGCGCCAGCGGCGACTCGCATCAGTGTGAGCAGTATCAGGAGCACGGCATCACCGGCCTGCCGGGCGGACTGGCCGAATACCTGGCCATCCCGGCGGTGAACGCGGTGCGCATCGAGGGGGGGGCGCTCGACGCCGCCACGCCCGCGCTGACAGAGCCGCTGGGGTGCGTGGTGCACGCGTCGGACGTGCTGCTGCGGACGCCGGCGCGCTACGAACTGCAGGGCGGCAGGGGCGGCAAGGAGCGGTACGTGCTCATCTGCGGGGCGGGTCCCGCGGGTCTCTTGTGGGTGCAGTACCTGCGCAACGTGCTGGGTTTCGACGGTGTCTTGCTCGTCACCGAGCCGAGCGCCGCCAAGCGCACCCTGGCCGAGCGGTTCGGGGCGGAGACGATCGACCCGACGGCTGCGGATCTGGTGGACGCCGTGCTGGCCCGCACGTGCGGCCGCCGGGTGGAAGTGCTGGTCGAGGCCACGGGATCGGGAACGATGCTCGCGTCCATCGCGCCGCTGGTGCGCAAGCAGGCGACGGTGCTGTTGTACGGGCACGGCCATGCGGGAGTGGACGTGAGCGTGCTGAGCCAGCTCCAGTTCCGCGAGCCCGTGCTGCTCTCGCCGGTCGGGGCATCGGGCGGCCACGAGCCCGACGGCCGGCCCTCCACATACGTGCGCGCGCTGCGGTTGATCGAGCACGGCCGGGTGGACGTGGCTCCGCTGATCACGCATCGCTACCGCTCGCTCGACCAAGTGCCCGGCGCATTCGCCGGGGATTACGCCGCCCCGGACTACATCAAGGGAGTAGTGACTCTGTGAGAGCCTTCATGTCCACGGTCCTGTGCGCCGCGCTGTTGGCGGGCTGCAGCCGCTCCGGCTCCGACAAGGAGCTCGCGATCGCCGTCATTCCCAAGGGCACGACGCACGAGTTCTGGAAGAGCATCCATGCCGGCGCGATCCAGGCCGCGCGCGAGCTCTCGACCCAGGGAACGCCGGTGCGCATCGTGTGGAAGGGACCGTTCCGCGAGGACGACCGCGAGCAGCAGGTGCAGGTCGTGGAGGGGTTTCTCAGCCAGGGCATCCGCGGGATCGTGTTGGCACCGCTCGACAACCGCGCCCTGGTGCGTCCGGTGGAGGAGGCGCAGCGGGCGGGCGTGTCCACGGTCATCATCGACTCCGGTCTCGAGTCGGACGTCCCGATCAGCTTTGTGGCGACGGACAACCGCAAGGGCGGGCGCATGGCCGCGGACCGGCTGGGCGAGGTGCTGGGCGGTCGCGGCAAGGCGCTGCTGCTGCGTTATGCCGAAGGCTCCGCCTCCACGACGGACCGGGAAGCCGGCTTCCTCGAGGAGCTGCGCTCCCGCTACCCGAGGGTCGAGCTGATTTCGACCGATCAATACGCCGGACCGACGCGCGAGACCGCCAAGCAGGCCTCGGAGAACCTGCTCAACCGCTACGGCGGCGTGCTGCAGGGGATCTTCACGCCCAACGAATCGTCCACGATCGGCATGCTGCTCGCGTTGCAGGACATCGGCAAGGCCGGCAAGCTGCGATTCGTGGGGTTCGACGCGAGCGCCATCCTCATCGACGCGGTGCGCAACCATCAGCTCGACGGCGTCGTGGTGCAGAACCCCATGCGCATGGGGTACCTGGGGGTGACGGCGATGGTCGACCACCTGCGCGGCAAGCCGGTCGAGCGCCGCATCGACACCGGCGTCATGCTGGTCACCGCGGCGAACCTCGACTCCGCCGCGACGCAGGAGCTCATCCACCCGCCGATCGCGCGGTATCTCACGGAGCAATGACCGCGCTGCTCGAGATTCGCGACGTCGCCAAGCGATTCGGGGCGACCACGGCGCTCGACGGCGTGGATCTCACCCTCTCCGCGGGCGAGGTGCACGCCGTGATCGGGGAAAACGGCGCGGGCAAGAGCACCCTCATGAACATCCTCGCCGGCGCCGTCCGGCCCGATCGCGGCGCGATGCACGTCGACGGCCGGCCGTACGCGCCGGCCGGTCCCAGGGACGCGCGCCACCGTGGCGTCGCGCTCATTCACCAGGAGCTGTGCCTCTGTCCGCACTTGAGCGCGGCGGAAAACATGCTGCTCGGTCTCGAGCCCGCCCGGGGCGGCGGCTGGGTGGACCGGGATGCGGCGCGGCGCCGCACCGTCGCGCTGCTCGAGCAGTTCGGGCGTTCCGGGCTCCATCCCGACGCCCGCGTGGGCGACCTGCCGCTGGCGGCGCAGCAGGTGGTGGAGATCTGCCGCGCCCTCGCGGCCGACGCGCGCATCGTCCTGATGGACGAGCCGACCAGCAGCCTGCAGCGCGAGGACGTGGAACGCCTGTTCGCCCTGATCCGGCAACTCGCGGCGCGCGGCATTGCGATCGTGTATATCAGCCATTTCCTGGAAGAAGTGCGCGAGATCGCGGGCCGCTACACCGTGCTGCGCGATGGCCGCAGCGTGGCCAGCGGCAGCATCACGGAGACGAGCAACGATCAGCTGATCGCGCACATGGTCGGGCGCGCGGCCCCGTTCCCCCTCTCCGGAACGGAGAGGGGGACAGGGGGTGAGGGCCAGGGCAACGTGATCCTCGCGGTGCACGATGTCGCCGCGCCGCCGGTCCTCAAGCACGCCAGCTTCGAGCTCTGCCGCGGCGAAGTGCTCGGCATCGCCGGGCTGATGGGCTCCGGGCGCAGCGAGCTGATACGGGCGCTGTTCGGGCTCGAGCCCCGGGCCTCGGGGCGGATCGCCCTCGCAGGGCGGCCGCTCGCTGTGTCCGGGGCGCGGCCCTCCCGGCGCCTGGCCCAGGGGTTCGGGTACCTGAGTGAGGACCGCCGCAGGGAGGGCCTTGCTCTTACCCTATCCGTCGCGGACAACCTCACGGCGACGCGCTTCTCCGCCTGTTCGCCCGGGTGGGGATGGCTCGACCTCGACCGGCAGCGAGCGGCTGCCACGCGCTGGATCGACGCGCTGCACATTCGCGCGGCCGCGCCCACTCAGCCGGTGCGCGCGCTCTCCGGCGGGAACCAGCAGAAGGTGGCGGTCGGCCGGCTGCTGCATCAGGACGCCGACGTCCTGCTGCTCGACGAGCCCACGCGAGGCATCGACGTCGGGAGCAGGGCCCAGATCTACGAGGCCATCGCGCGTTCGGCCGGGGAGGGCAAGGCGGTGCTGCTAGTGAGCTCGTATCTGCCGGAGCTGTTCGAGCTGTGCGATCGGCTGGCGGTGATGAGCCGCGGGCGGCTCTCCCCCGCCCGCCCGATCGGACAGTGGACCCCGGAGACGGTGCTGGCCACGGCGATCGGGGGGGCGAGCGAGACGTAGTAGCACCCGGCGCTGTGGCGTTGTCGCAACATGTAAGTCCGGTTCATCCCTCAAGGGTTTTTCTCTGAGACTCGCGGCCGCGCCGCGCGGCCGTCTCGCCGCTTGCACCCTATTCTCGGGAGCGCAGCATGCGCGCCATCGCACGTCCAGTCGCAGTGCTCGTCGCCACGCTGGTGGGGCTGCTGGCAGCCCCAGGCAGCGCCGCCGCCCAAGCCGCGGGCTCCATCCGAGGACGCGTCGTCTCCAAAGCCGATCAGCGTCCCATCGCGGATGCCCGCGTGTTCGTGGCGGGGACCAACCGATCGGTTATCACCAACCAGGGCGGTGAATACACCGTTTCGGACGTGGCCGCGGGCACCTATCAGCTGCGGGCGCGGGTCATCGGCTACGGCGAACAGAGCGATACGGTCACGGTAACCGCGGGGGGCGCAGCGACCGCGGACTTCGCGCTCGAGGCGAAGGCGTTGGAGCTGGACGCGACAGTGGTCACCGCCCTGGGGGTCGAGCAGTCGAAGCGCGGGACGCCATACGCCATCAGCGGAGTGAGCCCTTCGGACCTGACGAAGGCCAGTCCGTCCACGGTGCCGGCCGCCCTGTACGGCGAGGTCCCCGGCCTCAAGATCCAGCAGAACAGCTCGGGGCCGACCGGGGGCACCAATCTCACCATCCGTGGCATCAAGTCCATCACCGGGAGCAACCGCCCGCTGATCGTGGTGGACGGCATCCCGATCCGGGACGACAACTCCGGCTACAGCGACGTGGGGTGGGTGTACGACCGCGACCTGGGCACCGGGATCAACGACATCAACGCGAACGACGTCGCGTCGCTGACCGTGTTGAAGGGCGCGGGCGCGGCGGCGCTGTATGGATCGCAGGCGGCGAACGGCGTCATCCTGATCACGACCAAGCGGGGCTCGAAGCATGACGGCATGGGCGTGGAGTTCAGCTCCTCGTCGCTGTTCGACCACGTCGCCTTCCTGCCCCAGTTTCAGAACGAGTTCGGCGGTGGCATCCTCGATCTGATCCTGCAAAACCGGCCGAACAACGGGGAGTTCATCTACGACTCGGCGACCAAGACACCGTACGTGGCGTACGGCGGCGGGATCGGGGCGGCGCACAGCTGGGGTCCGGCGATGAAGGGCCAGATGGTCATGTGGTGGGACGGGCAGATGCGCCCGTTCTCGCCGCAACCGGACAACTACCGGGATCTCTATCAGGCGGGACAGACCCTCGAGAACAGTGTGACGTTCTCGAACGCCACCGACCGGAGTCGCTATCGTCTCGGCTTCACGCGCGGGGACTGGACCGGAACGTTCCCCGGGGCCCGGCAGACGCGCAACACGGTGAGCCTCACCGGTGACATGCAGCTGTCGGACAAGTTGCGCGCCGACGTGAGTCTCAACTATTTCGACCGCACGCTGACCAATCCCCCTCCCCGGGTGTACGTCGCCTTTTCGTTCCCGCGCTCGCTCAAGACCGACCTGTTGAGGCAAGACTACGAGACGCCGGCTGGCTATCTGACGACGCAGCAGGTCTACCCGCGGCTCCACCCCAGCGAGGCCGACATGATGCGGCAGGTCTTCTGGACGGGCCTCGCGGATCAATACGTGTCGGGGCAGGATCGGCTCGTCGGATCGCTCAGGCTCAACTACGCCCTGGCGGACTGGCTCAACCTGCGGCTGGAGGGCGGGACCGACTACACCGACAACACGCTCGAGAACGACCAACGCACGACGCAGCCGGCGAGCGCGGGACCGTCGGGTGGGTACGAGGTGCGGCGGCGCCAGGACCGGGTGCTCTACGGCGAAGTCCTGCTGAGCGGCCAGCGTGCCTTGACGACGTCGCTCGGCCTGAAGCTTCAGGTCGGTGCCTCGACCCTGCGAAATCGCACCGGCGAAACGGCGGCGTGGACCAACGGCGGGCTCGTAACCGAGAACTGGTTCAGCCTCAACAACTCGGCGAGTACGCCGGGCCAGTACGCGGGGCGCGGCGAAGACCGCACCGACGGCGTGTTCGGCGAGGCGATGCTGTCCTACCGGGACTACCTCTACCTGACCGCGACGGGCCGCAACGACTGGACCTCCACGCTTCCCCCCGCGAGCAACTCCTACTTCTATCCGTCGGTGGGGGCCAGCTTCGTGTTCAGCGACGTCGTGAGACTGCCGCGCGAGGTCTCCTCGGGGAAGCTTCGCCTGAACTGGGCGGAGGTGGGTCGCGGCGCCCCGCGCTACCTGGCCAACAACGTTTACAACTTCGCCACCTGGGACGGCGGCGTTACCCTCAACAGCTTTTCGACCACCGTGCCACCGCTCGCGTTGAAGCCCGAGCGCAAGTTCGAGACCGAAGCCGGGCTCGAGCTGGGCCTGTTCGACGAGAAGTGGCACGTCGATGCGTCGTTCTATCACCAGCGCAACGTCGACCAGATCATCCCGCTCGCGATCGCCGCCAGCTCCGGAGCGACCAACATCGTCGTCAACGCGGGCCTGATGACCAACACCGGCCAGGAGCTGCATCTCTCGGGCTCCCCGATCCGCACGCCGGATTTCGAGTGGAGCACCACCCTCAACTTTTCCAGAAACCGGAACGAGGTGCGGAGCCTGGCGGCCGGACTGCAGACGCTGGTGCTGCAGAACTTCGAGGACAACCTCTACATCGAGGCGCGGCCCGGCCATCCGTTCGGGGAGATTTACGGCTACGACTTCCGGCGCGCGCCGGATGGCCAGAAGATCGTGGACCAGAATGGGTTCTACGCCAAGAGCGATACCCTGAGCCTGGTGGGCAATATCATGCCGAACTGGCTCGGCGGGCTGGGGAACACGTTCCGCTACAAGAGCGTCGCCCTGTCGCTCACGCTCGACGTGCGCATGGGCGGGCAGTACGCGAGCATGTTCGACTATTACTCCCTCTCCACCGGAAGGGCCATGGAAACGCTGTTCGGACGCGACCAGGCCCACGGCGGTCTGCCCTACTACATCGACGCGTCGGGGAATTACGTCCAGCTCGCGAGTCACGATGCCGTCGCCCCGAACGGCTCCATCGTCTATCACGACGGCATCATCCTGCATGGGGTGCGCGAGACGTTCGACGGGAGCGGCAACGTCACGGGCTACGTGCCGAACGACAAGCTGGTGCCGGAGTGGCTGTACTACGAAACGAACTTCGACTGGAAGGCTCAGGGCATTTACCCGCAGATCGTGTACAACAACAACTACATCAAGCTGCGCGAGCTGGCGCTCAGCTTCGACCTGCCCGCGGCGTGGACCCGACACATCCCCGCCCGCAATCTGCGGTTCTCGCTGATCGGGCGGAACCTGTTCTATCTCTATAAGACCCTTCACAACGTGGATCCCGAATCGGCCACGTCCACCGTCGATTATCGCCAGGGGCTGAACGACTACATCGGATACCACCCGACCACGCGGAGCCTCGGGTTCAAGATCACGGGCTCGTTCTGAGCGAGGACGCCATGACACACGCCATGAAGAGATGCGCTCGTTGGCTCGCGCTGCTGATCGTGCCCGCGACCACCGCGTGCCATGATGCCTACGATTCCCTGTTCCTCGACCCGGACCGCTCCACCACGGCCCGGATCGAATACCTGTTCACGCAAGAGTTGATCAACGCGGACTTCCCGATCCACTACGGGGAATGGTACTGGCAGGTCTACGAGAACGTCGCCGCCTGGGCGCAAGTCTCCGGCACGGTCAACGACGTGCACATGATGCAGCCCGTCAGCGACCAATGGCAGAACACCTGGACGGACTACTACACCAAGGCCGCCATGGACGTGCGGGAGATTCGGGTCATCTACGACCGGCTGCCGGCGGACCAGAAGGCGAGCTATGAGGTGTACCTCCACCTCGGCAAGATCGTGAACGCCTTCACGACGGCACGCACCACGGATTTGTGGGGCGACATCCCCTACTCCGAAGCGTTCACCGCCCGGCAGACGGTCGGCGAGAACCTGTTCCCGAAGTTCGACACGCAGCAATCGGTGTACGACGCCATCCTGCAGGACCTGAAAGACGCGTCGGACAGCCTGCGCAGCCTGAGCGTGGTCCACCCTGCCCTTGCGGCGCAGGACCTCCTGCTCAAGGGCGACCTGATGGGCTGGCGCCGCTTCGCCAACTCGCTGCGGTTGCGCCTGGCGATGCGGCTGTCGGAGGTCGCCGCCACCCAGGCCCGGGCGATCGTACAGGAGATCCTGACCGACCCAACCACCTACCCCTTGGTCGAGACCAACGCGCAGAACGTCGCCTGGTACATGGACCCGTCGTGGATCTACGACCACAACTCCCTCGGGAACCGCAGCCGGGCGACCAGCGAGCGTCCCAACAAAGCGTGGGCCCCGAAGGTGATGCTCGATATGATGGTCGCGGACACGGACCCCCGCCTCCCGATCCTGTTCGACCCGGTGCTCGACACCGTCGTGCGCTACGCGGGCCTGCCGTCGTCGCCGAAGGATCAACAACCGCCCGTCGACCGGACGCGTTACTCCCGGCTCGACTCGCTCATGTTCAGTCACAACGACAACTTCCCGGGCTGGGTGATGACGGCCGCCGAAGTGCAATTCCTCAAGTCGGAGGCGTACATGCGGGGGTGGGCGACGGGGGACGCGCAGGCCGCGTACGAGAGCGCGCTCGACCTCTCGGTAGCGATGTACTACGATACCTACAACCGCAACAGCGCCGTCACCCCAAAGATCCCGCTCCCGTCGGCGGCGGTGATGAGCGCGTTCAAAGCTCGCCTCGGCGTCGCCTACGACGGCACGCTCCAGCGCATCGCGACGCAGAAATGGCTCCACCTCGGGATCGTGCAGCCGTACGAGGCATGGGCGGAGCTGCGGCGCACGGACTTCCCCGTATTGCCGCCGGATAGCCTCGGCGGCAGACTGCTGGAGCGGACGGCACGTGTCGTCTACCCTTCCACGGAGATCACGAACAACAGCCAGAGCTACGCGGCCGTGCGCGCGAAAGACACGCCCACGACCCGCGTCTGGTGGGACGTCAAATGAGCGAGCACATGGAGCACGACGACCTGATCACCCGCCGCGCCGCCCTGGGCCGCGTCGCGATCCTCCTGGGCGGCGCCATCTCCGCCCCCACGCTGGCGGGCGCGCTCGACGCGGCGACCCGGCGCGCCTGGACCGCGCCGCCGCAGGATTGGGCGCCGCGCACGCTCACCGCCGGCCAGCTCGAGCTCGTCGCCGTGATGGCCGACCACATCATCCCCCAGACCGATACGCCCGGCGCCCGCGCGGCGGGCGTGCAGCGCTTCGTGGACACGCTGCTCAGCGATCACTATCCCGCCCCCGAGCGCGATCGCTTCCTGGCGGGCCTGGCGGACGTCGACGCGCGGACCCGGGCCCGGCACGGCAAGGCATTCGTCGACTGCACGCCAGAGCAACAGGTGGCCCTGCTCACCGAGCTGGACGAGGCGGCGTATCCCGTGGCAGCGAGCGACGCTCCACGCCCACGCGAGGCCGGGTTCTTCCACCGCATGAAGGAGCTGACCCTGGTCGGCTATTACACGTCGCAAATCGGCGCCACCCAGGAGCTGCACCCGTCACCGTTCGGCGCGTATCGCGGCGACATCCCCTACGCATCGGTCGGGAGGGCCTGGTCATGATCGCCTACGATGCCATCGTGGTCGGGTCCGGGATCACCGGCGGCTGGGCGGCGAAGGAGCTCACCGAGAAGGGTCTGCGCACGCTGATGATCGAGCGCGGGCGCGAGGTGGTGCACCGCAAGGACTACATCACGGAGCACAAGCCGAGCTGGGAGCTGCCGCTGCGCGACGCGCGCCTCTCCGTGGGGACTAAAGGCGCCGAGGAATACCCGATCCAGGCGCGCACCGGCCAGTTCCGCGAGTCGAACAAACACTTCTTCATCAAGGACCAGAAGAACCCCTACATCGAGGAGCAGCCGTTCACCTGGATCCAGGGCGACCAGGTGGGCGGCAAGTCGCTGATCTGGGGGCGCCAGGTGTACCGCTGGAGCGACCTCGATTTCGAGGCGAATCTGAAAGACGGGCACGGCGTCGACTGGCCGATCCGCTACGCCGACTTGGCGCCCTGGTACAGCTACGTGGAGCGCTTCATTGGGGTGAGCGGCGAGAAGCTGGGCCTGCCCCAGCTCCCCGACGGCGAGTTCCAGCCCCCGATGGAGATGAACGCCGGCGAGAAGCTCGTGAAGGCGGGCATCGAGAAGGCGTTTCCCGGTCGGCACGTGACCATCGGACGGGTGGCGATCCTCACGCAGCCGTTGAACGGGCGGCTGCCGTGCCACTTCTGCGGCCCGTGCGAGCGCGGCTGCTCGACCGGCTCGTACTTCTCGACCCAGGCGTCCACGCTGCCGGCGGCGCGCGCCACCGGAAAGCTCACGGTGCTGCCAAACAGCGTCGTCCACTCGGTGATCTACGACGCGGGCAAGAATCGTGTGACTGGGGTGCGCGTCGTGGACGCCGAGACGAAGCAGACGCGAGAATACCAGGCGCGCATCGTGTTTCTCTGCGCCTCCACGCTCGGCACCACGCGCCTGCTCTTGAACTCCACCTCGCCGCGCTTCCCCACCGGCCTCGCCAACTCGAGCGGCGTGCTGGGCCACTATCTGATGGACCATCACTTCCTGGCGGGTGCGAGTGGGAGCATCGAGGGACTGCTCGACCACTACTACGAGGGCAATCGGCCCAACGGCATTTACGTCCCCCGGTTCCGCAACCTGGGCGACGACGCCTCGCGCCGCGACTACGTGCGGGGCTTCGGCTACCAGGGCGGCGCGGGACGGCAGGGGTGGGGGCGCGGCGGCGGCGAGCGTGGGTTCGGCGTGGAGCTGAAACGCAAGCTGCACGATCCCGGCGCGTGGTCGATGGGGATGACCGGGTTCGGGGAGTGCCTGCCGCGCGCGGACAATTACGTGGAGCTCGCCGACAAGACCGACGACTTCGGCATTCCCCTTCTCAAGATCCACTGCACCTGGGGCGACAACGAGCTGGCGATGCGCAAGGACATGGCCGCGTCCGCCGCGGAAATGCTCGAGGCGGCGGGCTGCAAGAACGTGCGGACCTACGATGCCTACCGCGGCGGCGGGCAGCTCGGCGCCGAGCCCGGGTTCGCGATCCACGAGATGGGCACGGCCCGCATGGGCCGAGACCCCAAGACCTCGGTGCTGAACGGCTACAACCAGGCGCACGACGTGCCCAACCTGTTCGTGACCGACGGAGCGTGCATGGCCAGCACGTCGTGCGTGAATCCATCGATCACCTACATGGCCTTGACCGCGCGCGCCTGCGACCACGCGGTGGAGGAGCTGAAGCGCGGCAACCTGTAGCGGCCGCATGACCGCCGCATGCTTGGTCCTCGCGCTCGTGGTTTCGGCGACCCAGGGTCCGAGAAACCTCCTGACGGGGGGACTGAGCGAGCAGGCGCTCGCCGCCGCGCTGCTCCCGGCCGCGCAGTGGCACCCCTATCCCACCATCCGGGACCGGGCCGATTGGGAGGCAGTTCCCCAGGAGATTCGGGCGAGCTTCATCCGGCAAGCGCAGCAACACCTCGGCACGACCTGGGAGCGCATCCCGGCCACGGTCACGCTGCAGTACATCCGCGACGGGACCCGGGCGAACTACGACGCGATGAACACCCGCCAGCGTGAGAAGCTCGCGACGCTGGTCATGGCGGAGGTGTTCGAGAACCAAGGACGCTTCCTGGACGACATCGCGAACGGCATCTGGGCCATCTCCGAGCAGACCTTCTGGGGATCGACGGCGCACCTCGGCATGCAGCGGGCCGGGAGCGGACTGCCCGACGTCACCGAGCCGATCGTCGACCTGTTCGCCGCGGAAACGGGCGCGTTGCTCGCCTGGACCGACTACCTGCTGGGCGACCGGCTCGACACGGTGTCGCCGCTGCTGCGCAAGCGGGTCCGTGCGGAGGTCGATCGTCGTGTGCTCACGCCGGCGCTCGCGCGCGACGACTTCTGGTGGATGGGGTTCGGAGAACGCAAGAACTTGAACAACTGGAACCCGTGGATCAACTCCAACTGGCTCGCCGCTGTGCTGGTGCTCGAGGCCGACCCGCAGCGCCGCGCCGCCTCCGTGTACAAGATCATGCGCAGCCTCGACAACTTCATCAACGGCTATCCGGACGATGGCGCCTCGGACGAAGGCCCGGGCTACTGGGATCGGGCCGCGGCGTCGCTGTTCGACAACCTGGAGCTGCTGCGCGGCGCGACCAACGCCAAGGTCGACATCTACAGTTCACCGCTCGTGCGGAACATGGGCCAGTACATCTACCGGGTCTACATCAAGGACGCGTACTTCGTCCCGATGGGTGACGCCCCGGCCAAGCTCACGCCCGATGCCGAGCTGGTGTATCGGTACGGGAAGCGCATCGGCGATCCCGTGATGCAGGGATTCGGGGCGTGGCTGGCGCAGCGCCGCGGCCCGTACCGACCAGGCTCGTCGTCACCAGGGCGCATACTACCAGCGCTGCTCGTCGCACGGGAGATCGCCGCGGCACCGGTCGCCGAGCCCCTACCCGGCTCCGTCTGGCTGCCGGATCTCCAGCTCATGGCGGCGCGGTCCATCCCCAACGCGCCGCAGGGCCTGTACGTGGCCGCGTGGGGCGGGCACAACGGACAGAGCCATAACCACAACGATGTCGGCAACTTCATCGTCTATGGAGACGGCCAACCCGTCCTGATCGACGTGGGCGTGGAGACCTATACCGCCAAGACTTTCAGCCCGCAGCGCTACGAGATCTGGACGATGCAATCGGCCTATCACAACCTGCCGACCATCAACGGAATCATCCAGGCACCGGGACGGGAGTTCCAGGCGAAGAACGTGTCGTTCAACGAGACAGCGACTCGGGTCACGTTCTCGGCCGACATCGCCGCCGCCTATCCGGCCGAGGCTGGGGTCGAGCGCTGGGAGCGTCGCGTGACGCTCGACCGCAGGGCTCCGGCGGTGGAGTTAGAGGACCGCTACGAGTTGAAAACGTGGAAGGAGCCCGTGCGCCTGAATCTCATGACATCGCTGCACGTGGATACGTCGCGGCCGGGCGAGGCTCGCCTCGACGATCGCTACCTGCTGACCTACGACGCACGAGCGCTCAAGGCCGCCTCGGAGGAGATCCGGGTCTCGGACGAGCGGCTGCGCTCCGTGTGGGGCGACCGGCTCGAGCGGATTGTGTTGACCGCGCAGGGGACGGCGCTGCGGGGTGGTTACCGCGTGGTGCTGCGTCAGGCGAAGTAGTCCTACCGTGGGGCGTCGCCCCGCAGCATCCGCAGCGCCAACACCGTCGCGATCTGACTCCCCGGCTTCGCCTGGAACCGCACCGTTACCCTGCCCTTTTCCCCGATCAATTCTTCGGGAATTCGATACTCGACATCGAAGAAGCGGTGCGGGTCGCTGAGGCGCAGCGCCTGGTCGGCCACGTGCCGCCCGTCCACCTGAATCTCGAATTCCGCGGGCAGGCCGCGCCGGTCGCCGCTGTAGTAAGTCGCGAGCAGGACCATCGGATGCGCGGACTCCACCGGCACGTCGTAGGAGAACCAGCTCCTCCCGCGCCGGCCCGGGCGACCGAGGATACGCTGCGTTTCGACGCCCTCGCCGGCCTGGTAGTTGAACCGACGCTCGAAGATGACTTCGCCGGGCTCGAGATACGCCACCGTGGCCGCTTCGAGCCGCCGCAACCGCTCGGCTTCCGCCGCGTACTCGGCTTTCTTGGCCTCCCACTCGTCCGGCGTGAACAGGTCCCAGTAGGTCGCGTAGGTGCGGCGGTGCAGCCGGTAGAACGGCACCAGCTCCACGTCGCGCACTTGATCAGCGGCGTCGGGCTCCCGGCCGACGCCGTCGCTCTTGAAGCCCCCCGGCGTTGCCGCGACGGGCTTGATCCACTCGGCGACCGGCCGGTCGGCGGCGACGAGCACCGGCACCTTGGGCGGCGGCTCGATCGCTTCGCCCTCCGCGGGTTCTCGGGCCCGCTCCGGCCCCAGGTTGCCCGCCAGCACGAGGGGACCCCACATGAGGGAGGCACGGCGCGGATTGTCCGGTACGGGTTCGAGGCCGAGGGACTTCGGTAGGGTGACCTCCACCATGTCGCCGGTGCGCCAGGTGCGCTTCAGCTCGAGGTATGAGCTGACCGGATACGCATAGCCGTACTGGCGGCGGCCCCGCACCGTCTCCCGATCGTCATTCTCCTTTTCGTCCTGCCGCAGCGGCTCACCGTTGAGCTTGACGGCGAACCCATCGCCCGCCCAGTAGGGGCGGCGCAAGGCCAGAGTGAACGCCCTCGGCGCCGTGAGATGGAACACCAGCTTCGCCGTCTCCCCTTCGGGGAATCCCGTGTCCATGGCCAGCCGCACTCCGGCCCCGGCCCACTCCGCCGTCGAGGGCGCGTAGAGATTCACCCACAGCCGGTGGCCGTCCTCGTAGTAGATGCCGTCGCCGTGGAGGGCGTGGCTCTCCATTCCCGTCCCCACGTCGCAGGTAAAGCCGTGGAGCATGTCCTGGTACTCGTGCTGCACACCCCGGCCGACCGGCACCATGTAGCACACCCGGCCGTCCTCCGGGTCGATCGACGCCATGATGTGATTGAAGAGGGCGCGCTCGTGATAGTCGGCGTAGTGCGGGTCGGGATCGAGGGCGAACAGCAGGCGGGTGAGCTTCAGCATGTTGTAGACGTTGCACGTCTCACAGGTGCGGCCGTCGACCATGTCGCTCAGCTTGTCGGGCGGGCCGAAGTACTCGTCCTTGCCGTGGCCCCCGGTGGCGAAGCTGTGGTGCTGCGTCACCTGGTCCCAGAAAAAGGCCGCCGCGACCAGATCGGCGGGGTCGCCGGCGTACACGTACCGTTTGGCCGAGCCCAGGAGCTTGGGAATCTGGGTGTTGGCGTGCGTGCCGCCGAGGTCGTCCTGGTGACGCTGCAGCGGCTCGATGAACGCGCGGTGCTCGAACTTGTAGGAGAGCCGGAGCCAGCGCTCGTCACCGCTGTCGGCGGCGAGATCGGCCAGCACCTCGTTCATGCCGCCGAATTCGGTATTGAGCATGTGCTGGATCTGGGCGTCGTCGAGCCCGGACAGGATTCGCTCGGCCCATGCGGCGAACTTGATCTCCACGGCGAGCGCGGTCCGGTCCCCCGTGTAGCGGTACGCGTCGCGCAGGCCCGCGTACAGCTTGTGCAGGGTGTACCAGGGGGACCATTCGCCGTTCAGATCGAAGGCGGCGGAGCGGATTTCGCCACGGGCGAGCGCCGCGAACGCCTTTCGGCCGCCCTCCAGGGCGCTGAGGTAGCCGTCTCCATGCTTGGCCTGCACCTGCGCGAGCTCCCGGACGATGTAGGCCGCGCGTTCTTTGAACCGGACGTCGCCCGTGGCCGCCCACATCAGGCTGACGGCGGACAGGTGATGACCGGCGATGTGTCCGGTGAGATTGCGGCCGCCGCCGTCCCACCCGCCGTACGGCTCGGCTTTGGGCGCGAGACCGGCGCGCTGGCGGAAATACGCCAGCATGCGATCGGGCTCGAGCGCGAGCAGGTATTGCCGATCGAGGTCCTGCGCGTGTTTGAGCGGGCCGCCCGTCAAGCGCACGGCGGAGAGCGGCAGGGCGCGGGCCCGCAGGACGGCACGCCCGCGAGCCTTGGGCGCGGCGGCTGGGTCTCGGGACGGAAAGGGAAAGCCGCCCAGCAGCGGGAAGGCGCCGGCTCCGAGACCGAGCTTGAGGGCGTTGCGGCGGGAGAGCGTCATACCGAACGGTGCACGTCAGCCCCGGAAATACAGGTACGCCGCGAGAATCAAGAGCAGCACTAGCCCCGAAGCGATGACGTCTCGCCGGTTCCAGCTGCTGCGCGACTGGAGGCGATCTTCGGCGGCGACCGTCGCATAGGTCAGCCCCGCCAGCTGCTCTGGGGCCGGTGGCGCCGTCGCGTAACTCACAACGAACATCACGACGACCGAGATCACGAAGATGAACACGCTGTAGTACTGGAAGTAGAGATTGTTGACGATCCACAGGAACGAGCCGGGCGCATACCCGTCGGCGAACCCCGCCAGGTGCAGGCTCACCGGCGTGTCCACGGCCAGGCGGAAGACGCCGAGCACAAAGCCGACGATCAACGCGGCGAGGCACCCCTTGGAGTTGAGCCGCCGGTTGAAGATGCCGAACACGAACACCGTGAAAATGGGAGGGGCGAGGTAGCCCTGTACGCCCTGGAGATAGTCGTACAGCCCGCGCGCGCTCTGGATCACGGGAATCCACAGCAGGCTGATCACGACCATCGCGGCGGTGGCGGCGCGCCCCACCCATACCAGGCGATGCTGTGGCGCATTGGGCCGGAATTTCAGATACAGGTCCATCGTGAAGAGCGTGGACGAGGCGTTGAAAGCGCCGGCCATCGAGCTCATGAGCGCCGCCAACAAGCCGGCGACCACCACGCCGCGGATGCCCGCGGGCAGGAGGTCTTTCACCATCAGGGGGAACGCTGCCTGCGCCGCTTGCGGGATGGCGTGTCCCTGCGCGTCCACGATGGCGCCGAGCCCCGGGACCCGGCCTGTCTTGGCGAGCGCGAGGGCGATGAGGCCGGGGATGATGAAGATGAAAACCGGGAACAGCTTCAGGTACGCCGCGAAGATGCTGCCCCTGCGCGCCGTGCGCTCGTTCTTCGCGCTGAGGGCGCGCTGCACGATGTATTGGTCCGTGCACCAGTACCACAGACCGATGATGGGCGCGCACAGCAGCATGCCCGGCCACGGGTAGTTCCCGTTGAAGTACCAGGCGATGCGACCGGTCTCTTTCACCGGCGCCCACGCGCCCTGCATCCCCGCCGGCACGATCGGTTTCCAGAGGTTGAACATGTCGGGGTCGATCACGCGTCGCAGCTCATGCCAGCCGCCCAGCTTGGCGAGCCCGAACATGGTGAGCAGGCCCGAGCCCACGAGCAGGATCAACGTTTGCAGCGCGTCGGTGTAGGCCACGGCCCGCATGCCGCCGAGCACGGTGTACAGCCCGGTGAGCAGCACCACGGCGACCGTGCCGATCCAGAAGCTGTTGAACGTGGCCCCCCCCACCCGCAGGGCCACATCGGGCAACAGGGTGGCGAAGACGACCCCGCCCGCGAAGATCGCCACGGCGAACTTGGTGAGCACGTGCGCCGCGAGGGTGATCACCGACAGCACCCAGCGGGCCGTGGGGGAGAAGCGGCGGCCCAGGAACTCCGGCATCGTGTAGACGAGCGCACGAGAATAGAACGGGACGAACACCCATCCGAGCACGAGCAGGCACCAGGCGTGGAGCTCGTAATGGGCGAGGGCCACGCCGCTCGTCGCCCCCGCGCCGGCGAGCCCCACGACGTGCTCCGAGCCGATGTTGGACGCGAAGATGGTCGCGCCGACGAGAAACCAGCCGAGGTTTCGGCCCGCCAGGAAATAGTCGTCGGCGGTGTCGCGGTTGCGCCGGGCCACCCACCAGGCGAGGCCGAGCAGGAGCGCGAAGTACAGCAGGATGATCACCCAGTCCCAGCCGGTCACAAGGGCTCGCTCGTAGGGTTCGGGACCGCCACACTACACGTCACGCGGCCGGTGTCAAGGAAGCGTTTCGTCGCCATCTTTCAGGCCATGATCGATCCACTCTCCCGTCGCGACTGGCTGAAAGCCGTGGGCGCCGCCGGCGCCGGTGCGCTGGCGAGCAATCCAGAGCGTGCGACCGGGGTGAGCAAGCCCACCCCCCAGGTTCTTCCGCTCACGTCCACCAGCGAGGTGTTCGTCCCGCCGCGGGGCCGCGCCTTCCAGAAGTTCAGCTTCGACTTTCCCGAGCCGTCGGTGGAGTTCGCCGGGCGGCGCTTCGGGTTCCTGGTGTTCTCGCGCGAGAACGCGTACGGGCTCGACGCACGCCAGATGACGATCACGCAGACGACCGAGGGTCTCGAGGTCAGGGCTGCGGGACTCGTATGGGCAGGGGGCCAGGAAGGTGCGTCCGGCCGGGTCATCGTGAGGCTCCGCACCGAAGGCGACGCCGTCGTGTGGGACGTCACCGCGGAGATGGATCAGCCGATCAAGGCCGTGACCACCGTGCTGCGGGGCGTGCCGCGCGGCAAGCTGTCGAGCGGCGGCGCGGACCCGTTTGACCCCCACGACAACGAGGTGCTGTGGGGCTATCCCTTCGGCGGCGGCGACCTATTCGGCGGCAATACCGCCGGAGGCATGGGGACGCCGCTCGCCGTCGTGCAAGCGAGCGAGCAGGAGTTTGTCGCGCTCTCCTCGCTGGACGACCGCGTGCGCACCAAGCGCTTCTACTTCCAGCCGGGCGAGCGGGGATACCGCGTCGAGCTGATCCACGAAGTCGAGGGCTGGCTCGACCAGGCCCGCGTGCAGGTCCCGGCGTGGCGGGTGGGTCGCGCCGCGACGCTCGAGGCGGCGGTCGCACCGCATTACGCGCACCTCGAGCGGGCCTACCGCTGGCCGCGCTGGGAAGCGCGCGGCGACGTGCCCGCGTGGCTGCGACGCACCGAGCTCGTCGTCACGCTGCACGGGATGCATTACACCGGCTACGTGTTCAACGACTATGCCAAGATGGTCACGATCCTCGAGTGGATCGCGACGCAGATTCCGGCGGACCGGGTGCTCGTGTTCATCTCGGCCTGGGACGGACGCTACTACTGGGACTATCCTACGTACCGGGCTGCCGAACGCCTGGGCGGCGAGGCGGGGTTCCGACGTTTGGTGCAGGAAGGCCACCGGCTCGGCTTCCGGATCATGCCGATGTTCGGGGCCAACGCCTCGAATCGCCGCCTGCCGAACTTCGCACAGTTCGCGGACGGGGCCACCGAGCGGGTCGACGGCGATCGCTTCGATCTCAATTGGGTGGACTGGGACAACGATCGCCACCAGGAGGGCTTCGGCGTGTACATGAACCTGGGCGTCGAGTCATGGCGCCGCTGGCTCACGGCGCGCATCGCCGACGTCATCGAGCGCTACGGCGTGGACGCCTACTTCCTCGACATCGTGGGCGGCTGGGTCAACAACACCAAGGCCGACATGCACGAGGGCACGCGCCGGCTCGTGGCCGACCTGCGCGGTCGTTACCCGCAGGTGCTCGCCTGCGGTGAGTTCCTGTACGACGCGCTGGTCGAGTTCATCCCGTTGTACCACGTGTATACGCCGCGCGCCGTGCCGTTCGCCCGGTTCTTCTCGCACCTCTCGCATCCCGCGCCGGGACGGGGCTCGAGCGGCGTGCACGAATCGGGGTTCAGCCGCTGGGACCCGACCACCCTGTCCTTGTCCAAGCGCGACGGCCTCATTCCAACGCTGATGGTGGTGGACGACACGTTCGCAAAGTATCGCGAGCAGATGGGCGCGGTGATCGCCCAGGCGAAGGCGTGGGCTGGGCTATGAGCCGGGCGGAGCCCGTGTGATCCGCCACTTGACCTTTCCCGCCAACGGATCGCGCAGTAGCGCATAGCCGGTCGCGGTCGGACGTAGCTCGAGTGTGTGCAGCTCGCCGTTCGGGAGCGCGAAGCTGCCCGTCGCCGGGCCGCCGTCCGTGGTGAAGACGCGGAGCTCGACGTTGCTCCAATCGATCGCCGCCGTGTGCTGCGCCACGGCCACGTGCGGGATCACCGCGTGGTTCCGCACCAGGACCACGATCGGGATCGGTCCGGCCGGAATGTCGTGCCACGCGGCACCGGGGTAGGCGCGGCCGGTCTGATAGTCGATCCACGTGCCGGGCGGGAGGTACAGCCGGCGGTGATCGACCTCGTCAAACAGTGGCGCTACCAGCAGGTCCGAGCCGAACAGATACTCGTCCTCGATCATCCAGGATGTCGGATCGTTCGGGTACTCGAAAAACAGCGTGCGGAGCATGGGGTATCCGCTGTCCGAGGACGCCTTGGCCTGCGCGTAGATATAGGGCATCAACCGGTACTTCAGCTCGACCGCGCGACGGAAGTCCCGCACGAACGCCGAGTCGTATTCCCACGGCTCGCGCGGGGGGGCGCCGTGCGTGCGCGTGTGCGAGGTGAGCGCACCGAAGGGGAGCCAGCGCCGGTACAGCTCGCGCGGCGCCCGGTTGACGAAGCCCCCCACATCGTGACTCCAGAAGGTGAAGCCCGACAGCCCCAATGACAGTCCGCCGCGGAGCGTCGCGGCCATGGCCGAATTGGTGTTCTCCGCGTCACCGCCCCAGTGCAGTGGGTAGCGCTGGCTCCCGGCCCACGCGCTCCGCCCCCAGATGATGCCGTCGCCCGTTGCGCGCTGGGTGATCTCCCATGCGGCCTTGTTGTAGCGCACCGGGTAGAGGTTGTGCTCGTACCATCCGGTGCGTCCCGAGGCGTACACGCCCGTGAGCGGCGCGCCCTCGCCGAAGTCCGCCTTGATGACGCCCACGCCCATATCCAGGAGATTCTTCAGCTTGCCCTGGTACCAGCGGACCGCGTCCGGGTTCGAGAAGTCGAGCGTGGCGTCCTCAGGCGCGATCCGGCCCGCTTCGTCGCGGACGCCGTAGCCGCCCTCCAGCATCTCGGTCCAGATCTTGTTCTTGCGGGTGAAGTAGGGGTACTGCCACAGGCTCACGTGGAAGCCCATCTTCCCGAGGTCCGCGATCATGGCGCGCGGGTTCGGGAAGCGCGTGGTGGAGAATTCGTAGTCGCTCCGCCAATCGGTCTCGAACCAGCCGGTATCCAGATGGATCACGTCGCTCGGGATCAGGTAGCGCCGCAGCTTGGCCGCCACGTCCCGCACCTCCGCCTCCGTCTTGTAGGTGATCCGGCTCATCCACAGCCCGAAGGACCAGAGCGGCGGCACCGGGCTGCGCCCGGTGAGCGCCGTGTACTCGCTCAGCACGTCCTTGGGCTGGCCCAGGAAGACGAACAGGTCGAGCACTTCGTCGCCCGTGTAGATGACGGTGTGCTGATCAAAATCATGGCCGAAATCGAAAGTGACGGGCGCGCTCGTGTGCACGAACATGCCGTATCCGTTGCTGCTCAAAAAGAAGGGGACCGCCTTGTACTGGCGGTAGTTCTGCACGCCCTGACCATCGCGCAAGTACATGACCATTTTCTGGCCGCGCTTGTTCAAGCGCGTGAACGACTCACCGGTCCCGAAGATCTTTTCATCGTACTGGAGCTCGAAGCTGGCGGCCGTGCTGCGACCCAGGTCGCGCGCGCGTCGGATGAACGAGAACGGCGCGTACGGCTGGAACGAGGCGGGGTCGCCCAGCGTCTGGGTGCGGGTCAGCAGCCTGCCCGCGTCGTCGTAGAACTCGATGTGCCACGGGTTCTTGATGAGGCGGAGCTCACCGTGGCTGCTCCGGTAGCGGACGACGCTGTCGCTGCTCTCCACCCTCCACGAACGGTCGGTGGGCACGGGGCCGGCCAGCATGAGGGAATCGGTGTCGCGGCGGGCGGCGGTCGGCAGGTCTCGCGTGAACAAGCGCAGCCGCACGGTGCGCGGGCTTACGAAGGTGATCTCGAAGGGGAGCGCCGGGTCACGCTCGTACTCCGTCCCGGGAAACTCGTGCGCGCCGGCGCGCGCCAGCACCATATCCATCTTGTTGAACGAGTAGCTGGGCTGGCGTACGTAGCGGTCCCAGCGGAGCACGCCCGCGCCGGTGGCCGGATCGAACTGTGCGACGCGGCTGCCCACAAAATGGATCTGATCCGGCTGCTCGAACTCCTCGCTCACATCCACGAGATCGCCCAGGATGCGCGGCCGCGCCTGGGCGTGCGGCTCCGTCTGCGCCGCCGCGGGCGCGTACGGGGCGAGCAGCAGCCCCAGGGCGACGAGACACGGCTTCACGAGCGAATACCCGCCGGATAGCACGCGCGGAAACGCTCGTAGACCTGCTGATACGCCCGCTGCGCCTCCGGATCCGGCGGCGCCGGCGGCTCCCGGGTCAGCGTGCACCGGGCGGCGGACGCGAGGTCCGCGAACGCCCCCGCCCCCACGGCCGCGAGCAGGGCCGCCCCGTAGGCCGGCCCCTCTTCCCGGTTGACCGTCGTCACGGGCAGACCGAAGATGTCCGCCTGCAGCCGGCGGATGAACGCACTGCGCGCCCCTCCCCCCGTCAGCAGCAGGCTCGCCGGGGTAAGCCCGAGCTCCTGGAGGATGGCCACGCAGTCGCGCAGCGCGAAGCATACGCCTTCCAGCACGGCGCGAGTCATGTGGGCCCGCGAATGCGCGAGGCTGAGCCCCACGAACGCCGCCCGGAGCGAGGCGTCGCGGTGCGGTGTGCGCTCACCCTGGAGATACGGGAGGAACGTCACGCCCTCGGCACCGGGCGGCACGCCGGCCGCCTCCTCGACCAGCCGCGCATCGCGCTGATCGCTGTCGGCGAGCTCGCGCGCCAGCTGATCGCGGTACCAGGCGAACGCGCCCCCCGCCGAGAGCACGACGCCCATCACGTACCAGACGCCGGGCACGACGTGACAGAAGGTGTGCGCCCGCAGGCCCGGGTCCACACGCGGCTCGGCCGTCGGGGCGAGCACGGTGCCGGACGTGCCCCAGCTCGATACGGCCTCGCCGGGGGTGATCGCGCCCACGCCTGCCGCCCCGCAGGCGTTGTCGGCCCCGCCCCCCACGACGGGAGTACCGGCCGCGAGGCCCGTGAGCGACGCGGCCGGTTCGCTGACACGCCCGAGCACGTCCGACGATCCGCCCACCTCGGGTAAGAGCGAGAGAGGAAGCTCGACCGCTTCCATCATGGCGCGGCTCCAGCGCACGCCGGCAGGGTCGAACATGAGCGTGCCGGACGCATCGGACGGCTCCGAGGAGATCGTACCCGTGAGACGCAGCCGAATGAAATCCTTGGCGAGGAGCACCGTTGCGAGCCGGCGGAAAGCCGCGGGCTCGTGGTTGCGCAACCACAGGACCTTGGGAAGCGTGAAGCCTTCGAGCGCGGGGTTGCACACCCACTCGCGCAGCTGGGCTTCGCCGCCCGCGCGCTCCACGATCTCGCGGCATTCGGCCGTGGTTCGCCCGTCGCACCACAGCAGCGCGGGGCGGATCACCGTGCCGCTCTTGTCGAGAAACACGGAGGAGTGCATCTGACCCGAGATCCCGACCGCAGCGACGCGCGCACCCGCGCGCTGCTCGAGCACGCGGCGGATGGCCGCCGCGCTCGCCTCCCACCACGCCGCCGGATCCTGCTCCGCCCAGCCGGGTCGTGGGGTGTCGAGCGCGAGGGGGACGGTCGCGGCGGTCTCGACCGCTCCCGCCGGGCTCACGAGAATGGCTTTCACGCCGCTCGTACCCACGTCCAGCCCGAGGAACAGGGAGTCCGCCACCTCAGCGTGCCCCCAGCAGCAGCTCCATCGTGAGCTGGTCGAGCCGCTCGTAGGCGTAGCCCTGGCGGCGGAGCGCGGCGAGATCGAATGTCCTGGTCTTGAGCGCGCGCGCCCCTTCCGCGCTGAAGGTCACGCGCTCGGACGCGGCGCCGCCCCGCCGGCCCAGCTCCGTCAGCAACTGCTGAATCTCGGCATCGTGATTGAAGCGCTCCACCTTCTCCTTGAGGATCAAGTAGGTGCGCATGCTTCCAGCGGCGAACGCCCAGACTCCCTCCTCGTCCTCCGTGCGGTAGGCGTGGCTGTCGAAGTGCCGCATTCCCGGCCAGCGGGCGTCCTCGAGCAGCTTCACCAGGAAAAACGCCGCCTTGGGGTCATCGCTCCCGAAGCGCAGGTCCTGATCGAAGCGTCCCGGCTGCTGCCCGTTGAGATCGATGTGGAACAGCTTGCCCGCTTCGAGCGCCTGGGCCACGCCGTGGGAGAAGTCGAGGCCGGCCATCTGCTCGTGCGCCACCTCCGGATTGACGCCCACCATCTCGGGATGATCGAGCGTATAGACGAAGGCGAGCATGTGACCGGTGGTGGGCAGGAAGATGTCGCCGCGCGGCTCGTTGGGCTTGGCCTCGAGCGCGAACCGCAGGTCGTAGCGCTGCGACCGGACGTACTCGCACAGGAAGTTGATGGCGTCGCGGTACCAGCCGAGCGCGGCGCGGGGGTCCTTGGCGGCGTTGGTCTCCACCCCTTCTCGCCCGCCCCAGCAGACGTACATCGTGGCCCCCAGCTCCACCGCCAGGTCGATGGCCGTCATGGTCTTCTGCAGCGCGTATGCCCGGACCCGCGCGTCGTTGCTGGTGAAAGCGCCGTCGCGGAAGACGGGGTCGGAGAACAGGTTGGTGGTCGCCATCGGCACGCGCATCCCCGTGTCGGCGAGCGCCTGCTTGAACTCGCGCACGATCCGATCCCGCTCCGCGGGCGTGGCGTCCCGGGGCACCAGGTCGTTGTCGTGCAGGTTGACGCCGTACGCGCCGAGCTGCGCCAGCTTGCGGACGATGTCGACGGGGGACAGCGCCGGTCGCACGGGATCCCCGAAGGGGTCGCGGCCGGGGTTGCCGACCGTCCAGAGCCCGAACGTGAAGTGGTGCTCCGGGCGGGGCGTATAGGCGTCCTGCGTGGCTCTCGGACTCATGTGGTGGGTTTCCCCGAATGGCCGGTTAGATTTGCCGCTCTAACGGGCATGGTCTGGGAACAGCGTTGGCATCCGCTGCGGCGCGAGTGGGTGGTCGTATCCTCCCACCGCAACGAGCGCCCCTGGCAGGGCGAGCGCGTGGACGACACGCCGCGCGCGCTGCCGCCCTACGTCCAGGATTGCTATCTGTGTCCCGGCAACGTACGCAGCTCGGGGCAGCGGAACGACCGCTACACCGGGGTCTTCGTGTTCGACAACGACCACCCGTGCGTCGGCCCCGCGGCACCCGCGGAGCTCGCCGCGCCACGGGGAATCTATCGGAACCGGCCCGCCAGCGGATGTGCCCGGGTGGTGTGCTTCACGCCGCGGCACGATCTCACCCTCGCCCAGCTGCCGGCCGGGGAGCTGGTGCAGCTGCTCGAGGTGCTGCAGGCGCAGTACCGGGAACTCGGGCATCGCGACGACGTCCGGCACGTGCTCGTATTCGAGAACAAGGGCGAGGTGGTCGGCGTGAGCAACCCCCATCCCCATTGCCAGATCTACGCCACGAATTTCGTGTTCAAGACCATCGAGCTCGAGGCGGAGGCGCAGGCGGCGCACCTGGCGGAGCACGGTCGGCCGCTGTTCCAGGACATCCTGGCGGCCGAGGAAGCGGATGGCCGCCGGCTGCTGGTCCGCCGCGACCAGGCGCTCTCCTTTGTTCCGTATTTCGCCCGCTACCCGTACGAGACGTTCGTGGCGCCACGGGCGACGCGCCCCAGCCTGGCGCACCTCTCGGCCGCGGAGCTCGTGGACTTCGCGGCGGTGCTGCGGGAGACGCTGATTCGATTGGATAACCTGTGGCGCATGTCGTTCCCCTATGTGATGGTGCTGCACCAGGCGCCCACGGACGGATCGCCCCACCCGGGGTTTCACTTCCACATCCAGATCCACACGCCGCTGCGCAAGCCGGGCCTGCTCAAATACCTCGCCGGTCCGGAGATCGGCGGCGGCAACTTCTTGAACGATACGGCCCCCGAGGAAAAGGCGGCCGAGCTGCGGACGGTCGCGAGCGTGCACTACACGCAGGGCGGCTGAGGTGACGGACGTCGAGCGCCTGCTCGAGCCCATCCTCGCGCTGCACGCGCGCATCCGGGACGCGGTGCTCGAGTCGTGCTCCCGGCAGTCGTCGGAGCTGCTCGCCGCCGTCGCTTCCGACACGGCAGGCGCGGGCGACACGACCTACGCTATCGACCGGGTGGGCGAGGACATTCTCGTGCAGGGCCTGACGGACGTCGCCCGCGCGGCGCCGCTGTGCCTCGTGGCCGAGGGCCTTCCGGGCGACGGCCTCGTGCTGCCGCGCGGGGCGCGGGAGCAGGATTGCCGCTGGCGCCTGCTGGTGGACCCGATCGACGGCACGCGCGGACTCATGTATCAGAAGCGCAGCGCGTGGATTCTCACCGGCATCGCGCCGAATCGTGGTGCCGCCACCCGCTTGCGCGACATCGTCCTGGCGGTGCAGACGGAGATTCCGCTCCTCAAGCAGCACTTGTCGGATCAGCTGTGGGCGCAGCGCGGGCGAGGCGTCGAGGCGCGGCGGTTCAATCGCCTGTCCGGCGCGCGGGAGGGTCTCACGTTGCGGCCGTCGCGCGCGGACACCATCGCGCACGGGTTCGCCACCGTCGTGCGATTTTTTCCTGGAGCCCGGGACACGCTGGCCGCGATCGACGATGAAGTGGTGCAGGCGCTGGTCCCGCCGGCCCCGGGGAGGGCGGCGTGCTTCGAAGACCAGTATGCCTCAACCGGGGGGGAGCTGTACGAGCTGCTGGCCGGTCACGATCGGCTGGTCGCCGACCTGCGGCCTTTGATGCAACCGGTCCGCGCCGCCGGCGGTCTGCCGCCGGGGCTGTGCTGCCACCCCTATGATCTTTGCACGGCGCTCATCGCCGAGGAGGCAGGCGTGATCGTGCGCGACCCGAGCGGCGCGCCGCTCGACGCGCCGTTCGATGTCACGGCCGACGTGGCGTGGGTGGGATACGCGAACGAACGGCTCCGCGCGCTGGTCGAGCCGGTGCTGCAGGCTGCGCTGCGGCGGCGGGGATTGCTGCGTTGATCCCGCTGCGCCGCCTTCCGGACGTCCGCGACTCGGGAGACCTCGTCTGGTTCCAGCGCGCCCTCGACCGCCGGCGCGCCTTGCCTCAGGAGGCGGACCCGCGCCTGCGCGCGTTCTTCGCGGCCGACTCCCCTATCTACATCGCCCGGGCGCCGGGACGACTGGATGTCATGGGCGGGATCGCCGACTACAGCGGCGCCTGTGTGCTCGAGTTGCCACTCGAATGCGCGACGGCGGCCCTGTTCCAGTGGCAGGACACACCGCGCTGCGACATCGCGACGCGCCGCGGGGAACGGTGGCATGTCTTCAGCGTCGAGCTGCCGCTCGGTACGCCGGCGGAGCTGGCGGCGCGGTTCGTGGGGCGGGCCGCCGACCGGTGGGCGAGCTACGTCGTGGGCATTGTGCAGCACTGCCTCGCACACGCCGCTCGAGCCGGACGGCCCCTGCCCGTGGGCCTCCGGCTGCTGATCGATTCGACCGTACCGGAAGGCAGAGGCGTCGCATCGTCCGCGGCGCTCGAGGTCGCCGCCGGGACGGCCGTGGCCGCCGGCTGCGGCAGCCCCATGACCCCCGAGCAACTCGCGGCGGCCTGCCAGGCGGTGGAAAACCACGTGGTCGGTGCCCCCTGCGGCATCATGGATCAGATGACCAGCGCGTGCGGCCGGCGCGATCGGCTGCTCCAGCTGCGCTGCCAGCCGGGCACGATCGAAGGGTACGTCGCCGTTCCCGCGGGATTCCGGTTCTACGGCATCGATTCCGGCATCAGCCACGCGGTCGCCGGGGCGGACTACGGCACCGTGCGCACGGCGGCATTCATGGGCTACCGCATGATCGCCGCCGCGGCGGGGTTGCGCGCGGTGCGAGACGGGTCTCGAGTGCGCGTGGACGATCCGCGCTGGGGAGGCTATCTCGCGAATCTCACGGGGTCTGATCTCTCGGCCGTCAGCGACGTCCTTCCGGAGCAGATGTCCGGGGCCGAGTTCCTCGAGCGCTACGACGGGCTGACCGACACGGCCACGCAGGTGCGCCATGAGCGGCGCTACCCCGTCCGCCAAGCCACGGAACACCCCATCCGCGAGCACGCGCGCGTGCTGCGCTTCGCCGAGCTGCTCGGCGCGCTGGCGGCGGAGCCGCGCGCGGCGCTCGAGCTGGGGCGACTCATGTATGAGTCCCACCGGAGCTACAGCGCCTGTGGGCTCGGCAGCGACGGCACCGATCGCCTGGTGGAGCTGGTCGCCGCCTTTGGCCCGGAGCGCGGACTGTTCGGCGCGAAGATCACCGGTGGGGGAAGCGGCGGCACCGTAGCGGTGCTCGGTACGCGCGAGGCGGAGGCGCTGGTGCGCGACGTGGCGACCCGCTACGGCGCGGAGACCGGCCGGGACACGACCGTCTTCACCACCTCAGGACCGGGGGCGGCCGAGACCGGCGTCTTGCTACTGGAGCCGTAGCCGCAGCGTGGCGGGTTCGAGCCCGTCAGCTTGCGCCGTCAGCGTCGCCGTCCCCGCTCGGTCGCCCGCGCGCACGATGACCAGCGCCTTGCCGTTGAACAACAGCACGCGGTCGCTTTGGAACGGCGCATGGCTGATCTGGTTTCCGTTGTCGACTCCCGCGATGCGCGCATCTCCTGCAAGACGGAAGCGTATCAATGGCTCCGCCGTCGGGACGGGAACGCCCGCTGAGTCTTCCACGGTCACCGTGACGAACGACAAGTCGCTGCCATCGGCGTGGATCACCGCCCGGTCCGGCGTCAGCGCCAGCCGAGCGGTCGGCCCCGCGGTCTTGACCTGCTGTGTGGCCACCACCCGCCCGCCGGTGCGCGCGACGGCGCGCAGCGTTCCCGGTGCGTACGCGACCCGCCACATCAGATGTGAGACCTGCTCCGGCTTCCGCTTCACCCCGAGCGAAGCGCCGTTCAGGAACAGCTCGACCTCGTCGGCGTTCGTGTAGGCCCAGACGTCGATGGTCTGGCCGGGCGCCCAGTTCCAGTGCGGGAAGACGTGCAGCATGGCTCGGCTCGTCCACACGCTCTGGTACAGGTAGTAGGGATCCTTGGGGAAGCCCGCGAGATCGGCGACGCCGAAATAAGAGCTGCGCGCGGGCCACTCGTACGGCGTGGGCTCGCCCAGGTAGTCGATCCCCTGCCAGATGAACATCCCCGAGAGGAATGGATAGCGCTCGAACAGCCGCAGCGACTCTTCGTGCAGCGAGCCCCAGAATGCCTTGCGGTCGTCGTAGGACGAGAGCCGGTAATCCTTGTTCGGCTGCGGTCCGCTGTCCTTCACGTAGGGGGTCGCATAGCTGGCGACCGAGTCGGAGGGCTGCTCGTAGACCCCGCGGCTGTTGAGCGCCGACATCGCCTCGGTGATGATGAACTTTTGCCCCGGGAATGCTCGCGGAAAACTCGCCCACGCCTCGTGATGGTAGTTGTGGCCCAGCAGGTCGAGGGCGCCCGATTGCAGCACCGGATTCCCGGGACTGCCGTTGTTGTTCGCCGACGTGATGGGCCGCGTGGGGTCGAGGGCCCGCACGATCCCGGCGAGCTCGCGCGCGATCGGCGCGGCGGTGGAGTCGCCGTTGGTCCACTGCTCCATCACCTCGTTCCCGATGCTCCACATGAAGACGCTCGCGTGGTTGCGGTCGCGCCGCACCATGTCCGACAGGTCGCGCACGTGCCACGCGTCCCAGTCCAGGTGGTAGTCGTACTTGGTCTTCTCCTTCTTCCACATGTCGAAGGCTTCGTCCAGCACGATGAAGCCCATGCGGTCGGTGAGATCGAGCAGCTCGGGGGCCGGCGGGTTATGGGACGTGCGGAGCGCGTTGACGCCCATCGCCCGCATGATCTCGAGCTGGCGCTCGAGCGCGCGCGTGTTCACGGCGGCGCCCAGCGCCCCGAGATCATGGTGCAGGCACACACCCCGGATCTTCACATGCGTCCCGTTGAGGATGAACCCCTGCTCGGGATCGAACGTGAAGGTCCGCACGCCGAACGGTGTGGCGTAGTCGTCGCAGGGCCTCCCACCGCACACCACCCGCGACACGGCCCGGTACAAATACGGTCGCTCGACCGACCAGAGAATCGGCTTCCTGATGACCAGGTTCTGCGCGATTTCGCTGACGGAGTCGCCCGGCACGCGGGTCGCGCCGGATGCCGTCGCAACCACGTTGCCGGCCGCGTCGGAGATCAGCGTCCGCAGCGTGATCGACTGGTCGGCCGGTGACGCGTTGCGCAGCGTCGTCCGGATCGTCACCCGGGCCGTAGCCGCAGTCACCTCCGGCGTAGTGACATAGGTCCCCCACTGGTCCACATGCACGCGGTTCGTGGTCACCAGACGGACGTGCCGGTAGATACCGGAGCCCGAGTACCAACGGGAGTTAGGCTGCTGCGAGTTGTCCACCCGCACGGCGATCACGTTGCCCGCCGGGCCGTAGCGCAGGTGCGGCGTCAGCTGGTAGCTGAAGGAACTGTACCCGTACGGCCGTTTTCCCAGGTAGGTCCCGTTGATCCAGACTTCGCTGTTACGGTACACGCCGTCGAACTCGACGAACACCAGCTGGCCGCTGTCCCGCGTGGCTACCGAGAAGGCCTTACGGTACCAGCCGACTCCACCGGGCAGCGCCCCACCGCTCGCTCCGGCCGGGTTCGTGTCGCTGAACTCCCCCTCGATGCTCCAGTCGTGCGGCAGATCCAGGGTGCGCCAGCCGGCATCGTCGAACGTCGGGTCCTGAGCCGCCGGGACGTCGCCCAGGTGGAATCGCCAGGCGCGGTCGAACGCGAGCGTGGCTCGCGGTCCCTGCGCCGCCGCTGTGAACGGGGCGACGAGCAGCGCGAGCAGGGTACCGCGACCGAGCCACTTCACGGCTGCAGCGTGAACCGGTAGATGGTGCGCGAGCGGTATTGCTCCCCCGGACGCAAGATCGTCGACGGGAACGCCGGCTTGTTGGGGGAGTCGGGAAAGTGCTGCGTCTCCATGGCGAACCCGGTGCGGCGCCCGTAGACGACGCCATGCTTTCCCCGTAGCGTGCCGTCCAGGAAGTTGCCGGAGTAAAACTGCAGTCCCGGCTCCATGGTGGAGATCTCCATCACACGCCCGGTGGTAGGCTCGTACACGCGCGCCGCGAGCGTCGGCTCGCCGTCTTTGCCGCCCTTGTTCAGCACGAAGTTGTGGTCATAGCCCGGACCGTAGCGCAGCTGCTGGTCGGCCTGATCGATGCGGGCCCCGATGGCCGTGGGCGTACGGAAGTCGAACGGCGTTCCCGCGACGCTGCGGATCTCGCCCGTGGGAATCAACGTCGAGTCCACCGGGGTGAAGCGGTCGGCGTTGAGGGTCACCACGTGGCCCAGGATGTCGCCCCTGCCGTCGCCCGCCAGGTTGAAGTAGCTGTGCTGCGTGAGGTTCACGGGTGTGGCGCGGTCGGTGGTCGCGTGGTAGTCGAAGATCAGCTGGTTGCTATCGGTCAACGTGTACGTGACGGTGGCATGCAGCGTCCCGGGGTAGCCCTCCTCGCCGTCCGGGCTCGTGTACGTCAGGACCAGCCCCACCGAGTCCGCGTGCTGGAACGGCGCGGCCTTCCAGACCACCTTGTCGAAACCGCGCTTGCCGCCGTGCAGGTGATTGGGGCCGTTGTTGGTGGCGAGCGTATAGGTCCGGCCATCGAGCGTGAAACGGCCGCGGGCGATGCGGTTGCCGTAGCGACCGATGATGGCGCCGAAGTAGGGCGACCCCCGCTGATAGTCGGCCAGGGAATCGAAGCCGAGGACTATGTCGTCGAGCCGGCCGGTACGGTCCGGGACTCGGAGCGACACGATGATGCCGCCGTAATCGAGGACCCTGACTTCCATCCCGTGGGCGTTCTTGAGGGTGTACACGCTCACGGCCTCCCCGCGATCGGTGGTGCCGAACGGCTGCGGAGCGGGCGCGCCACGGGCACATGCGGCGCTCCCCGCCAGGATGATGGACCAGCCCCGTACCGTGGACTTCATCGGGTGCGAAAGTGATACGCCCGCGGCCCGTGCGCTACCCCTCGGGGCAGAGCGTATTTTTGAGGCATGCGCAAGCACCCCCTCTTCGCGATTGCGGTTGGAGTCACGTTGTTCGTTCCCTCTGGGTCCTCACCCCCTGACCCCCTCTCCGACGCGTGGTCCTCACCCCCTGTCCCCCTCTCCGCCATGCGGAGAGGGGGGACGGCGGAGAGTTCCCCCTCGCCCAAAGGGAGAGGGGGTCAGGGGGTGAGGACTTCCGAGCGGAAAGGGGGACAGGGGGTGAGGACAGGGGAGGACCAGGGGGCTGGGGGAATCCCCCTCGCCGAGCATCCCCGCCCCGACTTCCAGCGCGACCTGTGGCAGAACCTGAACGGGCCCTGGCAATTCCAGTTCGATGCCCCGGACTCAGGCGAGGCCCGCGGCTGGTCTCGCGGCGAGCTGCCCTCGTCGCGAACCATCGTCGTGCCCTTCCCGTGGGGCAGTCCTCTGTCCGGGGTGCCCGACAGCGCGGTGATCGCCTGGTACGCCCGGTCGATCGCCGTGCCGGCGGCATGGACCGGGAAGCGCGTGTTCCTGGTGATCGGCGCGGCCGACTGGCGCACCACCGCCTGGCTCGACGGCCAGCAGCTGGGCACGCACGACGGCGGCTACATCCCGTTCGAGTTTGAGCTGACGCGATACCTGAAACCCGGGCAAGAGCACCGGCTCGTGCTGCGGATCGACGACGCGCCCCGCGCCTTCAAGCTCGAAGGCAAGCAGGGCTACGGCAATGCACGCGGCATCTGGCAGACGCCCTACCTGGAAGCGCGTGGCCGCACTCCGCTCAGAACGCTGCACTTTTCACCCGACGTCGACCGCGGGCGCGTGGTGGTGGCGGCTCAGCTGCTCGAGCAGGCCGCGCGCGACCTCACGCTGACCCTGCGCTTCCGGAACGCCGAGCTCCCGGCCGTGAGCTGGCGGATTCCGAAGGGGACAGACCGCGTGACGTTCGACGTGCCGATCCCGCACGCTCGCTTGTGGTCGCTGGACGATCCGTTCCTCTACGACGTTGATGCCGCCGTGGGCGACGACCGGGTACGGAGCTACTTCGGAATGCGAAAGATCTCCGTCGTCGACCTCCCCGGAACGAACTACCGCTATGTCGCCCTCAACGGCCGACCGCTGTACCTGCAGCTCACGCTGGACCAGGCGTTCCACCCGGGCGGGTTCTATACGTATCCGAGCGACTCGTTCGTGCGCGCGGAGATCCTGCGCGCCAAGAGCATCGGTCTCACGGGGCTGCGCGAGCACGTCAAGGTCGAGGCGCCGCGTAAACTCTATTGGGCCGACCGGCTGGGGCTCTTGATCATGGCGGACGTCCCCAATTCGTGGGGCGAGCCCGACTCCGCCATGCGCCGCGAAGCGGAGTCGGCGCTCCGGGGCATGGTGGCCCGCGATTACAACCACCCCGCCATCTTCGCGTGGGTGCTGTTCAACGAGACGTGGGGGCTGTTCACGAAGGTCGGGGGGAAACAGGTGTACCGTCCCGAGACGCAAAAATGGGTCGCGTCGGTGTACAGGACAGCGAAGGCCCTCGACCCCACGCGCCTCGTGGAAGACAACTCCCCCTGCTGCGGCCGGGGCCACACCGAGACCGACCTGAACTCGTGGCACTCCTACCTGCCGGGCTGGGCGTGGGAGGCGCACGACCGGATGGTGAGCGACAGCACCTATCCGGGCTCGCCGTGGAACTTCGAGTCCGGCTACCGCCAGGCGCGGCAACCCGACATCAACAGCGAGTTCGGCAACGTCTGGGGCTACGAGGGGAGCACGGGCGACGTCGA
>DATDFC010000042.1:0-20006 GCA_036522815.1 Gemmatimonadales bacterium
ACCCCGGCGGCCCGCCGGCAATGCCCGCGCCGTGGTCGTAGAAGATCTCGCTGCACGGGCCGCACGGACCGGTGTCGGCCATCTGCCAGAAGTTGTCCGACTGGTACTTCTGCCCGCCCGGCTTGTCGCCGATGCGCACCACCCGCTCCTTCGGCAAGCCGATCGTCTTGGTCCAGATCTCGTAGGCCTCGTCGTCGGTTTGATAGACCGTCGCCCACAGCCTGTCGGGCGGGAGCTTGTAGATCCTGGTGAGCAGCTCCCAGGCGAACTGGATCGCATCCTTCTTGAAGTAGTCGCCGAAGGAGAAGTTGCCGAGCATCTCGAAGAACGTGTGGTGGCGGGCGGTGTGGCCCACCTGCTCCAGGTCGTTGTGCTTGCCGCCGGCGCGCACGCACTTCTGGCAGGTGACGGCGCGGGTATAGTCGCGCCGCTCGAGCCCCTGGAACACTCGCTTGAACTGCACCATGCCGGCGTTGGTGAACAGCAAGGTGGGATCGTCCGCCGGGACCAGGGGGGAGCTGGGCACTTCGCGATGCCCCCGGGCCGCAAAGAACGCCAGGAACTTGCGGCGGATTTCGGCGGAAGTCATGGGGGGAATATAGCGCGCGCCACGGGGCAACTGAAAGGCGAGCGCGGAGTTACCTGCGGCTGCCCCTACTGGGCCCCGTGGCGGACTTGCAGCTTGAGCCCCGGGCCGCCGGCCCGGGGTTAACCAACCCGGGCTAACATGGAATGCTGTTCGGGTGCCGCTGAAACTGCCCTGCCAAATACGTCCGCGCTGGAAGAACGTGGCTCCGCGAGAGAGAGCCGGCGTAGTAACCGCGGCACCAGCGCACGCGCTGCGCGTCGAGCCGCGCCACGTTGATGCGGCGCGCCGACTCCGACTTGCAATGTCTAATGAATGATGTGAGGGCAACGTCGGGGGGGTAACTGACCACCACGTGAACATGGTCCGCGAGGACTGCCTGCGCGTGGACGCGGACATCCCAACGCCGGGCCGCATCCAATATGGTGGCCGTCACAAGTGGGGCGTCTGACTTCCGTATCTGTGCGGTGCGCCGCCACGTGTGCCACGTGACGTGCGCGTAGAGTCCGCACGCTTTGTGAGGTCCCCGCTTGCGCACACCCAAGCCCCTTCAGGGTGGGTTAACCCCGGGGCGACGCCCCGGGGTTCACCGAACCCCATTCAGCGTAGACTAACCCCGCGCCGGTGCCGCGGGGTTTACCAAGACCAGACACCGGGGCCTGCCTACCCGCACAACTCCCTTACCAGCTCCTTCACCTGCGGACCGGAGTAGCCGCGCCGCACCAGGAATGCGAGCAAGCGGCGGCGCCGCACCGGTGGCGGCAAGCCACCCAGTTGCCGCGCCCGCTTGGCGGCCGCGGCCCGGGCTTCGACCTGGGGATCGATCCCTTCTTCTTCGAGCGCCCGCCCCACGGCCCCCTCCGCGACCCCACGCTCCACGCCCTGGGCGAGCAGGTCGGCGACGATCCGCGCCGGCCCCTTGCCGCGCGTCGCGCGCACCGCGGCGTACTGTTCCGCGAAGCGGCGGTCGTCGAGCAGGCCCCGCGCCGCCAAGCGCTCCAGAGCCGTTTTCACTGCCGCGGGCGGATGCTGCTTCTTGGCGAGCCGCCGCTCCAGGTCGCGCCAGGCGTGGGCGCGGCGCGCCAGGGCCCGCAGCGCCGCGCGCTGCGCCGCTTCCACGTCCGCCAGCTCACGCAGCCGCCCGAGCACCGCCGGCGTGAGCTCCGCGCCGATCCCCAGGCCCAGCCGCTCGAGCGCGTCGCCGGGCAGCGACGCGAATCGCCCCCGATCCACCTCCACCAGCCGATAACCCGGCTGGCGCGGATCGGGGGCGATGCCGGTGAGGGTCGGCACTCACTCCTCGGGAGCGGAAGCCTCCTCGTCCGCCGCCACCGCGGCGGGCTTCACCCCGAGGTGCTCCTTGACCTTGGCTTCGACTTCCGCGGCGAGATCGGCGTGATCCTTGAGATACAGCTTCGCGTTCTCGCGCCCCTGACCGATCCGCTCCTTGCCGTAGGCGTACCACGCCCCCGACTTCTCGATGATCCCAGCCTCGGCCGCGATGTCCACCAGCAGCGACTCGTGGCTGATGCCCTCGTCGAACATGATGTCGAACTCGGCCTGACGGAACGGCGGCGCCACCTTGTTCTTCACGACCTTCACCCGCACGTGGTTGCCGATGACCACCTCGCGCTCCTTCACGGGGCCGATGCGCCGCATGTCGAGCCGCACCGAAGCGTAAAACTTGAGCGCCCTGCCCCCGGTGGTCGTCTCCGGATTCCCGAACATGACGCCGATCTTCTCGCGCAGCTGATTGATGAACACCACCGCCGTGCGCGACCGGTTGATCGCCCCCGCCAGCTTGCGCAGGGCCTGGCTCATCAGCCGCGCCTGCAGTCCGGGGAGCGAGTCTCCCATGTCGCCCTCGATCTCCGCCTTCGGCACGAGCGCCGCTACCGAGTCGATGACGATCACGTCCACCGCTCCTGAGCGCACCAGAATCTCGGTGATCTCGAGCGCCTGCTCGCCCGTATCGGGCTGTGACACGAGCAGGTTGTCGATGTCGACGCCCAGCTTCTTGGCGTATTCGACGTCGAGCGCGTGCTCGGCGTCGATGTACGCGGCCGCCCCGCCCTGCCGCTGTGAATGCGCCACGACGTGCAGCGCCAGCGTGGTCTTGCCGCTCGATTCGGGCCCGAAGATCTCCGTCACCCGGCCGCGCGGAATGCCCCCGATGCCGATCGCCGCGTCGAGGTTGATCGCACCCGTGGGAATGGCTTCTACGCGCACCCGCGGCGCGTCCGCTCCCATCCGCATGATGGCGCCCTTGCCGCACGTCTTTTCGATCTGCGTGATCGCCAGGTTGAGAGCCTTGCGGCGCTCCTCCGTGAGCCTGGGAGCTTCGTTTTCAGCCGCCATGAGTATCCTCGACATGGGTTGGGAGCCTCCGCGTGAGAGGCCCGAATATATACCGAAGCCCCGGCTAGCGCCACCCGGGGCGGAACGCGTCTGCCACGTGATCCAGCCGGCCGTCCACGATCCCAATGCAATCGAAGCGGTAGATGTCGGCAGGCTTTCCGAACCGGTCCACCCACACGCGCGCCGCCTTCACCAGCTCCCGGCGCTTGGCCCCCGTGATGGCCTCGAGCGGGCTGCCGAACCCGGTTCCGCGGCGTGTCTTCACTTCCACGAAGGTGACCAGATTCCCCTGACGCGCGATCAGGTCGATTTCCGTGTGACCGACCCGGAATCGATGCGCCACGATGTGGCAGCCACGCGACAAGAGGTAACGGATCGCCTGCTCCTCGCCCGCGAGGCCGCGCCGCTGGCGCTCGTCCTTCCATTCCGCCGGATCGCTCCGCAGCCCGCTCTTCACGGGTGCAAACTAATAGCTTCGCCCTGAAGGGGCGAACCAATTCCTTGCGAGTGGTGTGAGTTTGTTGCGGAACCTCCACCGTCTTCCACCGCCCTCCACCGCCCTCGACCCCGCCCCCCTAGTGCCCGAACACCTTCGTCAACCCGACGATCCCGCCCGTGATGCTGACGACCACCCAGAGAAACCGCAGGTTGTCGCCCATGCCGGCGCCTTCCTTCGGTACCACCAGCTGATCGCCGTCCTGCACGTTCAGATCGTCGAGGGTGCGCCCTTGCGCGACGGCCTGGGCGAGCTCTTTGCCCTCGAGCAAGCGTTCGCCGCCCCGTTCCAGCCGCATCTTGCCCGGCTTCGAGGTGGGGAGCGTACCGCCGGCTGCCATGAGAGCATCGGCCACGAGGGCGTCCGCCGGCACGGCATAATAGCCGGGCCGCACCACACCCCCCTGCACCGACACGCGCACCAGGGCGCGGGCCCGCACCGCGGGGCTCCGGAGGTACTGCGATAGCTGTTGCACGAGATAGCCCTGCAGCTCGGAGCGGAGCACGCCTCGGAGCGTGATCTCGTGGTTGACCGGCGACGGCAGCGCCACGGTGCGGGCCGTGGTGACCGTGAACGTGTCGCTCAGCGCGGGCTCGCTGTCCACGCGCATCCAGATGCGCTCACCGGGCTGGAAGTCCCCGGTCGCGAGTCGCGTCCGGATCGCCGCGGCCCGGACGGTATCGCCGGCCGCGGCGCTGTGCTGCGCCGAATCGAGCAGGGCGGCCCGGGTCGCGAGCGGGTGGCCAGCCACGAGCTCGGGCGGCGGGGGCGGGGGCGCGCTCGCCGGCGCTTGGTCCTCCTGGCCCGCGGCGGGCCGCGTCACCGCCAGCCAGCACATGCCCGCGAGCACCGCCCCACGCCACCACCGGCTCGTTCGCTTGCTCATGAGCGCCCCCATAGTACGCCCGCCGACCCTGAGCGGCGCTGCCTGGCGGCGCCTTTGGCGTCCGTATAGGCCGCCGCGTCGTAGGTGTAGTAGCGATACGCCCCGTAGGGCCGAACGTCGTTCAACACGGCCCCCAGCACGCGCACCGGCAGGGTGTCGAGCACATCCAGCTTCGCGGCGGCGAGGTCGAGATCGGACACCCCCGCCCGCAGCACGATCAGCACGTTGCCGGTCCGCGTCGCCAGCACGTAGGGATCCACGCCTACCGCGAGGGGCGGACTGTCGACCAGCACGACACCGCACTCCGCGCGCACGCGGTCGATCAAGTCGGACATCACGTCCGAGCTGAGCAGCTCGGGCGCGCTTGGCCGGCGCGCCCCGCACCCGATGAACGAGAGACCTGGGTGGCGTGTGGCCTGGACGACCGTCTCGAACGGCAGCTCGCCGGCGAGGAAATCGATCAACCCCGGCTCCCGGTGCAGGCCCAGCATGCGGTGCTGGCCGCCGCGCCGCACGTCGCCGTCGATCAGCAGCGTGCGATAACCCGCGTCGGCGAAGGCGAGGGCGAGGTTGCACGACAGGAACGACTTCCCCTCCCCCACGCCGGGACTGGTCACCGTCACGAGCAGCGGACCGGAGCCCCCGGCGTGGCTCAGCCGCAGCCGCAGGCCGCGCAGCGCCTCGACCACCGGCGCCGCCGCGTCAGCCGTCTTGCCGTTGCCCAAGTGGCGCCAGTCGAACCGGGGAACGGCGCCCAGGATGGAGAGCCGCATCTGGTGGGTCACGTGCTCCGGATAGCGCACCTTGTGATCGACACCGTCGAGCAAGACCACGCCGAACACCGCCAGGCCGAGGCTCACCACGAACGACGCGCTCGCGAACAGCGGTGTCCAGTTCCTGTCCGGCCGGTCGGGGGCCGTAGAGCGGTCGAGAATGCGCACGTCGGGCAGCGTGCTCACGGCCGCCAGCTGCGTCTGGTTGTAGCTCTGCTGCACCGTCGTGAACAGCTGCTCCGCGATCGTGACGTCGCGCTGCAGCCGCGCCTCCTCCAGCGCCAGCGGCGGCAGGTCGTGTAGGTAGCCGAACGCGGCGTCCGCCCGACGCCCGAGCTGCTGCTCGCGCGCCGCCAGGTCGGCGTCCAGCCCGCGCGCCAGCGTCGGGATGGTGCTCTGGAGCAGCGTTTGCACCTCGCCGCGCACCCGCTGGACGGGCTCGCTCGCATCCGTATAGCGGTAGCGCAGCGCCCGCAACGTGGCCTGCTTCTGGGTCAGCTCCTGCAGGGCGAGCGACAGCTCGGCGGACTTCTGTACGGCGCCGATCGCCTGGAGGGCCTCGATCGCTGGTCCCGAGTCGACAATCTGCGCCAGCGCGCGCTCCAGCGCCTGGCGATCCCGCTGCACCGAATCGAGCGCCAGCTTGGTGTCGAACGAGCGCTCGAACACCGGGTCGCCACCCCCCCGCAGCGTGGCCGAGACGGGTGGCGCGCCCTGCCGTAACACCCCCGCGCTCCGCATGCGGAAGTCGCGCAGCGCCGCTTCCGCCTGCCGCAGGCTACCCAGCGCGTGCTGGCGCTGGTCGTCCAGAATGCGTCCCAGCTCCACCAGCTTGATGCGCTTCAAGTCGGCGGCGACCACGACCACGCGGTCCGCGATCGCGTTCACCGTGGCCGCGAGCTCCGCCGGCCGGGCGCCCGTGAGCTGGATGCGCAGGAAGTTGGCGTCGGTCCCCGCCCGCATCAGGGCCGGGTCGACGTCGGTACTCACGCTCAGGGTCTTCATGAGCTGCCGCGCCGCGTCCGCCGGCGTGCTGAGCACAAAGTCGACCGCATGGCCCGGCGCCACGAATCCGCCACGGGGGCTCCAGCTGAACCCCAGCCCCTTCCCGACCGGCTCGGCGAGGGAATCGGTCTGGACCACGCGGCCGCCGTTCACGAGGGTGAACGTCCGACCGTCGCGGTCCACCGTGTAGCGGTACGTCCCCGGAACTGGCGTCCCATCGAGCTGTAGCGTCGCGAGGGCGGACGAGTCCGCCGCGTTGGGAGGAGGACGCAGGTACAGCCGCCGCTGCCGCACCACTTCCTCCAGCACGGCGTTCGACTCCACCAGGTCGATCCACCCGGACGGGTTCAGGAGCTCGTCGGCCTCAGAGGCGGAGCGGGGGTCGCGCGCCGCGGCAGCGCGGTCCTTGGTCTCGAACCAGAGCAGCGCCGTGGCCGAGTAGGGTGGGTGCAGCAGCCGGCTGGCGAACAGACCTAGAGCCGTGCCGAGGCAGGTGACGGCGACCACCGTCCATTTGCGCCGTCGTACGGCCCCGAAATAGTGCTGCCAGTCGGTTTCGCTCGACGCTCCATTCCGCGACCAAGCCTCCGCCGACGGCAGCGTCGACGATCGCAGCACCGCTCCTTCGACCGAGGCGACTTCCGGCAGGCGGGAACGCTCTCTCGACATGGTCCGAGCAGCGCTGCAAGGGGAATACCGCGGCGCGGGGGCAATCGCTCCGGAACGACGTTGATGGCCGCCCGATGCGTGATTGCTCCTGGTTAGTGCTGCTCGTCTCCCACATGCTACAGAACCGTGGTGTGGCGTCCGAGCCTCACACGAGCTGACGAGCGGGAATCCGGGCCACTCGCCCCTTGAGTGTGTGATCGACGCCGCGTCCAGTGTGTGAGCATGCATTGTGCAGACAGCACGCTCGTCATGCCCCAAACGCTAATGCAACGGCTCTACCCGTTCCGGCGCTCGGTCATCCTGGGAGTGCACCTGGTGCTCATTTCCCTGGGATACCTCGCGGCCTACGCCGTGCGCTTCGACTTCGCCATTCCTCCCGAGGAGCTACACCGCTGGGCGGTGACGCTTCCGTGGCTGCTCATCCCCCGCCTGCTGTTCTTCGAGCGCTTCTCCGCCTACAGCGGCTGGTGGCGCTACGTCGGGATGGCGGACCTGGTGAACCTCACCGTCGCCGTGAGTCTGAGCTCGGTGGTGTTCGTCGCGGGCCTGTTCTTCACGGGGGGATTGAGGGGCATGCCGCGGTCGGTGCCCCTGCTCGACTGGGTGATCGCGATCTTCCTCTCGGGCGGCATCCGCTTCGCCTCGCGCTGGGTGCGCGAGACCTCGCACCCCCATCGCCAGCCGAGCCGCGGGCGGCGCACCTTCATTATTGGAGCGGGCGAGGCGGGCGAGCAGTTGCTGCGCCAGATCCAGCACGATCCCCGGGGGCTCCTGCACGTGGTCGGGCTCATCGACGACGCCCCCGACTTGCACCGACGCACGCTGCACGGTGTGTCGGTGGTGGGCGGCTCGGACCGTCTGGGCGAGCTGGTGGCTCGTTTCCAGGTGGAGCTGCTGGCGATCGCCATCCCGTCTGCCTCGGGCGAGGAGATGCGGCGCATCGTCGCCCGCTGCTCCGAGACGGGCGTCGAGTGCAAGATCCTGCCGCCGCTGCAGGACCTCCTCGCGAGCGGTCCGTTGACCTTGCGCCATCTGCGCGAGGTGCAGATCAACGACCTGCTGGGGCGCGACGCCGTCAAGCTCGATCTCGGGACCATGGAGCGTGAGTTCGGCGGCCGCTGCGTCCTCATCACGGGCGCGGGAGGCTCGATCGGCTCGGAGCTGGCCCGTCAGGTCGCCCGCTTCCGTCCGCGTCGGATCGTGCTGCTCGAGCGGGCGGAGAGCCCGCTGTACTTCATCTCCCGCGAGGTGAGCGAGGCCTGCCCCACCGCCGAAGTCATCCCGGCGCTCGCGAGCGTTACCAACGCGGATCGGCTCCAGGAAATCTTCGAGACGTGCCGGCCGGACTACGTGTTCCACGCCGCCGCCTACAAGCACGTGCCGATGCTCGAGGCCAACGTGCTGGAAGGCGTGTGGAACAATGTGGTGGGCACGCTGCGCACGGCGCGGTGCGCCGCGCGCAACGGCGTCGCCCGGTTCGTGCTGATCTCCACCGACAAGGCCGTGAACCCCACGAGCATCCTCGGCGCCACGAAACGGGTGGCGGAGCGCATCGTCCTCGAGCTGCCGGCGCACCGGGACGCGGGCACCGATTTCCGCGTCGTGCGCTTCGGCAACGTCCTGGGCTCGGACGGCAGCGTCCTCCCGCTGTTCAACAAGCAGCTCGCGGCGGGCGGACCCCTCACCGTCACGCACCCCGAAGTGAAGCGCTACTTCATGACCATTCCCGAGGCGGTGCAGCTGGTGCTGGCGGCCGCCACGGTCCCCGAAGCGGCGAAGCGCATCGCCATTCTGGAAATGGGCCGGCAGGTCCGGATCCTGGACCTGGCCGAGCAGCTGATCCGGCTCTCCGGCTTCGTCCCCTACCAGGACATCCACATCAAGTTCGTGGGCCTGCGGCCCGGCGAGAAGCTGCGCGAGGAGCTCGTCGCCGCCGGGGAGCGCACCGTGCCCACGTCGGTGGACAAGATCCGCCTGATCGAGCGGGACGACGGCGACGGCGCGACGCTGGGACGCGATCTGCGACAGCTGCTCTCGGTGGCGGCCTTGAGCGATCATGAGGACGTCGTGCGCGCGCTCGCCGTGCTCGTGCCGGAGTACCAGCGCGACCACCCGGTCGCGCCGGTCGCCCCGGCCGCCCCCGCCGCCCTGGTCGTCCCGGCGCTCGTCGACCCGGGTGGCAACGGTGGGTCTCGGGCACGCCATGAGAGCCTTGCCTGAGCACCGCGGCTCCGCCGGGATCGCCGTGACGGCCCCCGCTCCCCCGCCCACTCCCGCAGCCGCGCGCCGGCGCCGCGCCACGTTCCTGCCCTTCGCCCCGCCCCTCGTGGGACAGGAGGAGATCGACGAAGTGGTGGACACGCTGCGCTCCGACTGGATCACGACGGGGCCCAAGACCCGGCGGTTCGAAAGCGAGTTCGCCGCGTACGTCGCGGCGCCCGGGGCGCTGGCGCTCAACTCCTGCACCGCCGCGCTGCACACCGCCCTCGTCACCCTCGGCATCGGTCCCGGTGACGAGGTCATCACCACGCCGATGACCTTCGCCGCGTCAGTCAACGTCATCGAGCACACCGGCGCGCGACCCGTCCTCGTGGACGTGGCGCCCGACACGTTGAACCTCGACCCGCGCGGGCTCGAGGCGGCGCTCACGGCAAGGACCAGGGCCGTCCTGCCGGTGCACTACGCCGGCCACCCCGCCGACCTGGACGCGATCCACGATGTCGCCCGCGCGCGTGGGCTCGCCGTGATCGAGGATGCCGCGCATGCGTTGCCCGCCCGGTACCGGGGCCGTCTCATCGGGTCCGGACCGAATCCCGTCGCCTTCAGCTTCTACGCCACCAAGAACCTCACGACCGGCGAGGGCGGCATGCTCACCGGGGACCCGGCGCTGCTCGACCGGGCCCGCGTCGTGAGCCTGCATGGCATGAGCCGGGACGCGTGGCGTCGCTACGACCAGGGTGGCAGCTGGCACTACGACATCCTGCTCCCCGGCTTCAAGTACAACATGACCGACATCCAGGCGGCGCTGGGCTTGCGGCAGCTCGAAAAGCTCGCCGGGTTCCAGCGCCGCCGGCGGCACGTGGTCGCGCGCTACGCCGCGGGGTTCGCCGACCTGGACGCCCTCGAGCTGCCGGTCGAGCGTCCCGAGGTGGAGCACGCCTGGCACCTCTACGTGCTGCGCCTCGTCCCCGAGACGCTGCGCATCGACCGCGATCGCTTCATCGCGGAGCTCGCCGCCCGCCACATCGGGACCTCGGTCCATTTCATCCCCATCCATCTCCATCCTTATTACCGCGATCGCTACGGCTACGCGCCGCAGAGCTTTCCCGTCGCCTGGAGCAACTACGGCCGACTGCTGAGCCTGCCGCTCAATCCCCGGCTCACGGACGATGACGTGACCGACGTGATCGAGGCCGTGCGCGACGTGGTGCGGGTCAACCGGCGATGAAACCATTGCGCTTCGCCTGGGTCGGATTCCACGCCGAGGGCGGTCCGGCGTTCGAGGCCCTCATGCAGGCCGGGGCGCCGATTCACGGCGTCATCACGCTCACGCCCGAGCGGCGCGCGCGCCGCTCGGGTGCGATCGACTACGGGCCGCTGTGCGCCCGCTTCGGCGTGCCCCTGTACGAGATCGCCGACATCAACGGCCCGGACGGCCTCGCCGCGCTCGGCGCCATCCAGCCCGACGTCGCGTTCGTGATCGGCTGGAGCCAGATCGTCCGCCCGCCCGCGCTGCGGCTGGCCCGCATCGGCATGATCGGGGCGCACGCGTCGCACCTGCCGCGCTACCGCGGCAGCGCCCCGGTGAATTGGGCGCTGATCAAGGGGGAAACCGAGACCGGCAACTCGCTCATCTGGCTCGCCGAGGGCGTGGATCGCGGCGCCGTGATCGACCAGACCGCCTTCGGCATCACGCCGTACGACACCGTCGCCTCGCTGTACGACCGGGTCGCCGCCTCCAATTGCGACATGCTGCTGCGCCTGCTGCCCCGGCTGCTCGCCGGCGAGCGGCCCGGCCGGCCGCAGCCCGCGAGCGAGCACCCGGAGCTGCCGCGGCGTCGCCCCGCCGACGGCCTGATCGACTGGTCCCGCCCGAGCCGCGAGGTCTACGACTTCATTCGCGCGCTCACGCGTCCCTACCCCGGGGCGTTCAGCTCGCTCGACGGCACCCGCTGGACCGTGTGGCAGGCCGCGCTCCTCTTGAGCGGCAACGGCACCACCGCTCCCGTCGAGCCCGGAACGGTGCTGGGTCCGCTCGTGAGTCCCGTCACGGAGGCGTGCGGGCAGATGGTCGCCTGCGGCGAGGAGGTGGGCGGCGGCAAGGGCGTGGTCGTGCTACTCGAGCTCGAGCAGGAAGACGGCACGATCCTGCGGGGCCGCGACCTGAGCGATCAGCTGTGGACCGGCCGGCTGTGGACCAGTGTCGATGAGCACGCGCTCACCTAGTCGCGTTCTGGTGATCGCCGCTCACCCCGACGACGAAGTGCTGGGGTGCGGCGGCACGGTCGCGCTGCATGTCCGCGCGGGAGACGAGGTGCACACCGCCATTGCCTGTGAAGGCGAGTCGCTGCGCTACGGGCCTGGGGGCGTCGGTCAGTCGGAGCATATCTGTCGCGCGGCCCGCACCCTCGGCGTACACGACGTCCGCATGCTCGGGTTCCCCGACCAGCGGCTCGACACGATGACGCTCACCGACGTCATCGCGCCGCTGACGGGCCTCGTGCAGGAGCTCCATCCCGACATCGTGTATTGCCAGCACGGCGGGGACGTGAACCGCGACCACGAGCTGCTGTTCAAGGCCGCGCTCGTGGCCACGCGTCCCACCGAGCATTGCATCGGCGCGGTCTACGCCTTCGATACCGCGAGCAGCACGGAATGGGCGTACCCGCGCAGCTTCGTTCCTGACACGTGGGTGGATATCTCCGCGACGCTCGAGACCAAGATCGCCGCCATGGCCTGCTACGAGAGCGAGGTGCGGCCCTATCCGCACCCCCGCTCGCTCGACGCGCTCCGCAACCGCGCCAAGGCCTGGGGCAACCAGACCTGCCTGGAAGCGGCGGAGGTGTTCCTCACCGTTCGCCGCACGCGCCGCAATGGCGAAACGCCTGCTTGACATCGTGCTCGCGGCCCTCGGCCTCGCGCTGGTGGCGCCCGTGCTCGCGCTCGCGGCGCTGGGTATCCGCCTCTCGAGCCCGGGTCCGGTGCTCTACCGAGCCCGCCGCGTGGGCCGCACGGGAACGTGCTTCACCATGTACAAGCTCCGGACCATGCACCAACGCCAGCCTCGGCAGGCCAGTCGGATCACGGGACAGGACGACCCGCGGGTCTTCCCACTGGGAGCCCTGTTGCGTCGCACCAAGCTCGACGAGCTGCCGCAGCTCTTCAACGTGCTGCGCGGCGACATGTCGATCGTGGGTCCCCGTCCCGAAGACCCCGACATCGTGGCGCGGCACTACACGCCGCTCTTGCGCGAGACCCTGGCCGTCCGGCCTGGGCTCGCGAGTCCGGGCAGCCTGTACCACTACACGCACGGCGACGCGCTGCTCGCGGGCGGCGACCCCGAGAGCGCGTACGTCGAGCGGCTGCTGCCGCTCAAGGTCACGCTCGACGTCGTGTACGTGCGCAACGCTTCGCTGCAGACAGACGTGCGGATCATCGGTCGCACGCTCGCCACCATCGCCGCGTGCATCGGTGGCCGGAGCCGGTTTCGCGACCCCCCCGAGGCTCCCGCAGCCCGAGCCTTGATGTGCCTGGAAAGGACGACATGCGATACGAACGCGTAGCGATGCTGGCCGCCGTGGGGACGCTCGCCGTGTGGGGCGTCACGTGCAAGACAAACGACGGGCCGCCACCTCCTCCGGTGGGGGGGACACCCAGCGCCGATGCAGGTGTCGACCTGCGGGCCCAGACCGGCAGGACCACGTCGTTCACGGCGCGCGTGACGGTGCCGCGAGGCGCGACCCGCAGCGCCTACCACTGGACGGTGACCTGGGGCGATGGTGCCGCCGACAGCGGTACCCTTGGCTCGACGGGGCAGGTCGTCGCCAGCCACAGCTACGCCGCCGCGGGACAGTACACCGTACGGCTCGCGGCGCGGGGACCTGCGACCGCCGACACCAGCTGGGATACGATCACCGCACACGTCGATGCGCCGGGCACTCCTCAGACCTTCATCGGCGCCGGCGACATCGGGGAGTGCGGCATCCCGTGGGCCGCGAAGACCGCCGCGCTTATCGACACCACTCCCGGCACCGTCTTCACGCTGGGGGACAACGCCTACCCCTACGGCCGGGCTGTCGATTACGCGAACTGCTATGCGCCTACATGGGGCAAGTTCAAGAAGTGGACCCATCCCGCGCCCGGCAACCACGACTACCAGGAAAACCTCCCGGGTACCGAGCCCGACTCGACCGCCCAGGGATATTTCGACTACTTCGGCGTCGCCGCGGGTAACGGGCCCGTCGGGAACTACAGCTATGACGTAGGAGCCTGGCACATCGTCGTCCTGAATTCGAGCTTCGAGGAGAAGCAGTTCCTCGGCCGCGTCCTCGACACCACGGCCCAGTTGTCGTGGCTCGACGCCGATCTGGCGGCGCACCCCTCCCCGTGCACGCTGGCGATCTGGCACCACCCACGCTTCAGCTCCGGCGTGGTGCACGGCTCTGATACGCGCATGACATCGTTCTGGCAGCATCTCTATAACGCCGGAGCCGACGTGATCTTGTCCGGTCACGAGCACAATTACGAGCGGTTCGCGCCCCAGACGCCTGACGGCGTGGCGGATCCGGCACGCGGCATCCGCGAGTTCGTGGTCGGCACGGGCGGTGGCGGCTACGACTCCCTCGACGTCGCGAAGGTCACCCATGTGGGGAACAGTGAAGCAGGAAGCGTCGATCACGGCGCGCTCAAGCTGACGTTGCTGGACGGCTCGTACCATTGGGAGTTCATTCCCGTCGGGTACACGCTGCCCGTGGACCAGACGCCACCGGAATACAGCCACACCGACTCGGGCACCGCGTCATGTCACTGAGCGGTGCGACGCACCCGGCCACGACCCTCCCGCGGCTCGCGCAGCTCGAGCCTTGATGGACATGGGAAGGACGACATGCGATACGAACGCGTAGCGATGCTGGCCGTCGTGACAACGTTTGGGGTGTGGGCCGCCATGTGCAAGTCGAGCGACAGCCCTCCTCCACCTCCTCCCGCACCGACCGTCGACGTGGGCACCGACGTCCGTGCGACCACCGGCCAGGCGGTCTCGCTCACTGCGCGCATCGCCGCGCCGGGCGCGAGCCCGGGCTCGTATCGTTGGACGCTGGCCTGGGGTGACGCCTCGGTCGACAGTGGCGATGTCGGCTCCACGGGGACGATCACGGTGAGTCATACCTACGCTGCAGTAGGGCAGTACGCCTTGAGCCTCACCGGTCGCGCATCCACCGGGACCACGGACAACGACACCGCGACCGTCTACGTCGATGCACCGGGCACGCCACAGGTGTTCATCGGCGCGGGGGACATTGGGGAGTGCGACAAGGTCCATTCGGTAAAGACCGCTGCCGTGATCGACACAATCGCCGGCACGGTGTTCACGCTCGGCGACAACGCCTATCCGAACGGCCAGCCGGGCGATTTCACCCGCACCGACGGCCCCGGTTGCTGGGCCAACACGTGGGGCAGGTTCAAGAAGCGCATTCACCCCACGCCCGGGAACCACGAGTACGCTCTGCGGGACACCACGGCCGCCGGCTACTTCGGCTACTTCGGCGTGGCGGCGCACGAGCAGCCCACAGGCTGGTATAGCTACGACGTCGGCGCGTGGCACATCATCGTGCTGAACTCGAACTTCCTCGAGTCGCAGGCGCTCGGCCGGGTCCTTAAGATGGACACCCAACTGGCCTGGTTGAGCGCCGATCTCGCCGCTCACCCGGCGGCCTGCACCCTCGCCATGTGGCATCACCCGCATTTCAGCTCCGGCCCGACGCACGGCGCCCATCTCGAGGAAACGCAACCGACCAAGCCGTTCTGGGACACGCTGTATGCGCACGGCGCGGACGTGATCCTGTCGGGACACGAGCATAACTATGAGCGCTTTGCGCCGCAGACGCCCGACAGCGTGGCCGACCCCGTGAACGGGATCCGCGAATTCGTGGCCGGCATCGGCGGCGGCGGCTACGACACGCTCGCCACGACCACGCGCGCGAACAGCGAAGTATCGACCACGGAGCACGGCGTGCTCAAGCTCACGCTCACGCCCGGCTTCTACCACTGGGAGTTCATCCCGACGTCCGGGCCGCTCGGTGAGCTGGACCCGAGCACGTTCACCTTCACCGACTCGGGCACCGCCTCATGTCACTGATCGGTGCGACCTACCCGGCCACCGCGCCTCCGCCGGTCGACGCCGCCCCGAGCACGACCCCGTGGTCCACTTCGGCCCGCACGGAGAGCGGGGTGGCGCGGGTGCGGGAGGCGACGGCGGGCGAGCTCGAGGCCTGGGACACCCTGGTCGCGCGGTTCTGGAACCACCGCGTGATGCATCGCCGCTGCTGGATCGAGTCGTTGGCGGACTCGGGATGCGGCACGCCGCTCTATCTCGTGTGGGAAAAGCACGGCGAGGTGGTGGGCTGCATGCCCGGCCTGCTGGCGCGCGTCGGGCTGTGGCGCGGCTTCGGCTCGCCCTTGCCGGGCTGGCAGACCGTGAGCCTCGGGCCGGTGTGGGATCGGCGCCGGGTCTCGGCCCGCGAGCTCCTCAGCCTGCTGATGCCGTATCTGCAGCTGGTGCATCGCGTGAGCTACATCGAGCTCATGACGTCCGATCTGGCGCCGGCGCTGATGCGCGCGCTCGGGTTCCGCGGCGAGCCGGCGCCGACATTTCGCGCCGCCCTCTACCCCGACGATGAGCAGCGCACCTTCCGCGGCCTCAAGGACAGCGCCCGCCGCAACGTGCGGCGCGCCGAGCGGCTCGGGCTACTCGTCCGGACCGAGGACGATGAATCGTTCGTAGACGAGCACTACGACCAGCTGCGTGAGGTCTACCTGCGGGGCGGGAACGCCGTGCCGTTCAGCCGCCGGCGCGTGCAGCAGTGCTTCCGGCACCTGAAGCAGGCGGGGCGCCTGGTCGCCGTGTCGGTCCGCATGCCCGACGGCACCTGCATCGCGACCGGCACGTTTTTCATCGACGACCGGGAGCTGCACCTGTGGATGTGGGCGCACCGCACGCGCTACCGCTGGTATCGCCCCACGGAGCTGATGACCTGGACCGTGATGCAGCGCGCGCTCCGGGCGGGATGCGTGACGTTCGACCTGAACGGCGAGGGCGTCTTCAAGGAGAAGTTCGGCGCCGTGCCCGACCTCACCAAGCATCGCTGGGTACTGAGTAACCCGTCCTGGCTCACCTCCCTGCGGTTCTGGGCCGAGCGGGGCTATCGCCTGCAGCAGGCCATTCGCGGCCACGTGGCGCGGCTCGTGGGGGCCGCCACCCATGGCCTCGCCGAGCTCGGGAGCGAGCATCGATGACGACCGCTGAGCAGGTCCGCACGACGGTCCGGCAGGCCCCGGCGACGCTCATCGAGCGACTCGCCGACGCGCTGGAACGCGCCGGCATTTCCTACTGCCAGTGGAAGGGTCACTCCAAACGAAACCGCTGGTTGACGGGCGCCGGCGACCTCGATCTGCTGGTGGACCCGGCCGCGTGGCGTGCGCTGGTGGAGGTGCTGCTGCCGCTCGGCTTCAAGCGCGCGGTCGCGCCACCCTGGCTGCAGCTGCCAGGCGTGGACAGCTATCTGGCCTACGAGCCGGCGGCCGAACATCTGGTCCACGTGCACGCCTATCATCGGATCGTGATTGGCCCTCCGTGGCGGACGACGTACACGTTGCCGCTCGCGGAAACGGTGCTCGCCGCAGCGCAACCGAGCTTTGTGGTCCGCGCGCCCGCCCCCGAGCACGAGCTGCTGCTCACGGTGCTGCAGGCGGCGCAACGCTGCACCGTGCGGGACATCGTGCAGCGCGGCCGCTCGGACTGGATCGCGGCCATGCGCCGGGAGCTGCAGCGACTCGAGCCCCGCGCCGAGTGGTCCGACCTCGTGGCCACGATCGAGCGGGACCTGCCCGCGGTCTCGGTGCGGCTGTTCGAGCGGTGTCTCGACGCCTTCCTTGCCGGCGCGTCGCGCTGGCGCATCTGCGTGCTGGCCCGTGCGCTCACGTTAGGGCTGCGGCCGTTCGCGCGCCCGCCTGCCCTTGGCGCCACGCCCCGGGCGATCGCGGCGCGTCTCGCGGGTGCCCTCGGATTGCCCGCACCCGTCGAGGGCAAGGGACTCGTCACGGGCGGGCGGGTACTCGCCCTCGTGGGCGGCGACGGCGCGGGCAAGACGACCTGCGCCACGGAGCTCACCGCCTGGCTCGGACGCGAGCTCGCCACCCTGCGCGTGCACCTCGGCCGGCCACCGCGCTCGCTCGCGACCCTCGCGGTCGGGGGCGCACTCAAGGTCGCGCGCTGGCTGAACACGGGCCTGGCGGCACACGTCGAGCTGCTGCGCTGCGTGTGCACCGCCCGCGACCGTTATCGCCTGTACCGCCGAGCCTGGCGCTTCGCCGCGCAGGGCGGCGTGGTGATCGCCGAGCGCTACCCCATCCCCGCGAACTACGCCCTCTGCGGGCCCAGCGAGGAGCAGGGCGTCCAGACCAGGCTCGACACTCGCGTGGCCCGGCTGCTGCGCCGGATCGAGTGGACCTACTACGAATGGATGCGACCTCCCGACGCGACGATCGTGCTGCAGCTCGACCCGGAGCTCGCCGTTGCCCGCAAGACCGACGAGCCGGAGGATTACGTCCGCCAGCGCGTCCAGATCGTGTGGGACACCGACTGGGCGGGCATCGACGGTGCCTACGTCGTGGACGCCGGGCGGGCGCTCCCGGAGGTGCTGAGTGATCTCAAGTCGCTGGTCTGGTCGCTCATCTGACGCCGCCGCCCTGACCGCGCCCGAGCGGGGCCTGCGCCCGCTCGTGATCGAGCTGGTCGGGCCGGCGGGGGCGGGTAAGAGCACCCTGGCCCGGCAGCTGGGCGATCGCCTCGGCGCACCCGGCGCGCCGCTGGGCCTGTGGGGCCTGCCGCTGCCGCGCCTCGCGGGGCACGCCGCCCGCCTGCTCCCGACCTTTTGGGGATTCGTGCGCGACGGGCAGCGGCCCCTGTGGGCGGAGCAGACTCAGCTCGTCCGTCTCGAGACCTTGAGCGAGCTCGTGGAGGGCCGGCGCGCCGCCGGGCGGCCCGTCGTGCTCGACGAGGGTCCGGTGTTCGCGCTCAGCTGGATGGAGGTGTTTTACCCGCGCCGGGAGGGCCCGCGCCGCGCCGCCTGGCGCCGGCGGGTGTTGGCCCGCTGGGCTCGGCTGCTCGATCTCGTCGTCCTGGTCGACGCCCCCGATCCGGTGTTGAGCTACCGGCTGCGCACCCGCACCAAGGCGCATCCCTTGAAGCACAGCCCGGACGCGGTGATCCACGCGTTTACGGCACGCTTCCGCACCGCGTTCACGCACGTCGGCGCCGAGCTGCGCGCGGCGTCCGGCCCCCGGCTCGTGACGCTGTCTACGGGCGACGAGCCGAGTGGCCGCACGATCGAGCGCCTGATCGCCACCGTGGAGCGGAGCATCGATGGCGACTGACGCCACCGCTTTGCGTGCGCCGCGCGTCCCCACGTTGACGGGGCGCGCGTCGCTCAACGCCGTGCAGTCGCTGCTCGACTATGGGGCGAAGCTCGGCGTGGGGCTCGTCGTCACCCCCATCGTCGTGACCGGGCTGGGGCGCTCGCTGTTCGGTGTGTGGGAGATGCTCAACCGGCTCGTCACCTACATGAGCGCGGCCGACGGCCGGCCCACCGAAGCGCTGCGCCTCGTCGTGTCGAGTCGCCAGGCGGTGGAGGACGATGCCCTGCAGCGCCGCGCCGTCGGTGCCGCGCTGCTCATCTGGGTACTGTTCCTGCCGCTCATCGCCGCCGTCGGCGCGATCCTGATCTGGATCGCCCCGACCATCACTCAGGTCGCGCCCGAGCTGCGCGCCGGCGTCCGCGCCGTGACCGCGCTGCTGCTCGTGAGCTTCTTCCTCACCCTGGTCGCCGGCGTCCCGGAGTCGGTGTTGCGCGGCATGAACCTCGGCTATCGGCGCATGGGACTGCAGGCGAGCCTCAACGTGCTGGCCGGGCTCCTCACCATCGTGGCGGTCCGCGCGGGCCTCGGACTCGCGGGGCTGGGGGGAGCGCAGGTGGGCGTCGCCATGGTCACCGGCCTGCTCTTCTGGCTGCTCGCCCGGCGCTACGTGCACTGGTTCGGCGTGGCCCGCCCGCGCCGTGCCGACGTCATGCCCCTGCTGTCGATGAGCGCCTGGCTCACGCTGGGCGAAGCGGTCGCCAAACTGCTGCTCGCCTGCGACGTGATCATTCTTGGCTGGGTCGTCTCGCCCGCCATGGTCACCACGTACGTGCTCACCGGCTACGCCGCGCGCACCGCCGTCGGCATCCACGTGTTCGCGGCGGGGGCGGCGATGCCGGGCCTGGGTGGTCTGATCGGCCGCGGCGAGCGGGACCGGGCACGCGCGGTGCGGCGCGAGCTCCTGACGCTCACCTGGCTGTTCGCCACCACGGTCGGCGTCACGGTGCTGTGCTGGAACCGCGCCTTTCTCGGCCTGTGGGTGGGACTCGAGCACTACGGCGGGCCCTGGCTCGACCTGCTCATCATCCTCACGGCGGTGCAAACCGTCTTCATCCGCACGGACGCGTATGTCATCGACGCCGCGCTGCAGCCGCGCCCCCGGGTGCTCGCGGGCGCCGGCGCGGCGCTCGTGACGATCGCCCTGGCGGTGCCGCTCACCCGTCTGTTCGGCGCCGTCGGCCTGTGCGCGGGCCTGCTCGGCGGTCGCGCCGTGCAGTCGGCCGCCTACCCGCTCCTCGTGCGGGGCTCGCTCGGGGGCGGTGGGGGGCCCGGCGCGACCGAGGCCGCCCGCCTCGCCCTCGTCACGATCGGGCTGTTCGCCGCTGCCCTGTGGATCGGTCAGCGGCTGCACGCGGCGCACTGGGTGGTCTGGGGCGCGGGCGTGTCGCTGACGGCCGCCGGCGCGTTCGTCCTCGCGCTGTTCGGCGGACCGTCGAGCGAGGGCCGTCGCCTCGTCCTGGCACGGCTGCGGGCCCTCTTCCCCGCGCCCGGCTGGTGACGGTGCCACCCGTGCTCGCGTTTCCGCCCGCGCCGCCCACC
>DATDFC010000043.1:0-17775 GCA_036522815.1 Gemmatimonadales bacterium
GTAGGGAGCGGGACCGACGTTGGTCCCCGACTCGGGCTGGCCATGGCCGGTCATATGCTTGAGCGTGGCGAGCACGTGCGCCGGGCCGACAGCGGACTCGGTTCCCTGGAAGCCACGCACCGCCGCCACGCCCATGCGGGCGGCGAGGTAGGGGTCTTCCCCGTAGGTCTCCTCGATGCGTCCCCAGCGCGGATCGCGCGCCACGTCGACCACCGGGGCGAGGACCTGATGCACGCCGCGCGCGCGCGCCTCCGCCGCGGCGGCCGCGAACACCCGTTCCACGAGCTCGGGGTTCCAGGTGCTGGCCAGGGCAATCGCCTGCGGGAAGCTGGTGGCCTGCTCGGCTTCGAGACCGTGCAGGGCTTCTTCGTGGAATAGCACCGGAATCCCGAGGCGGGTGTGCTCCTTCACCCAACGCTGGATGGCGTTGGTGAACTCGGCTTCTGTTCGAGCCCCGTGCCCCTCACCCGGTCGTTCGATACGTCCGATGCCGATGCGAAACCATTCGGGCGCACGCGACGGATCGAACCGTCCCTCGCCATCGGTGATGGCCCGCTTGCCCTGCCACAGGCACAGCATCTGGCCGACCTTCTCCTCGAGCGTCATGCGGCCGAGCAGGTCGTCGACGCGGCGCTCGACCGGCAGGGTCGGGTCGAGATAGGGGGCGCGGGCCTGGGCTGACGCGGTAGCGGCCACCAGGGCCAGGCCGAGTAGGGCCGCCTTCACGCCGCCGGTAGTCACATTCTGAGGGATCGTATCATATTAACGGTCATGCGTTCGCTCTTCCGCCTGCTTTGCGCCTCGTTCTTGATCGCTGCAGTCGGCTGTCACGTGCATCAGGTCGCCCCCCTTGATCCCGAGCGGCTCAGCCAGGCGGAGATGCTCGAGGAGCATTTCACGAACGTCTACGACGCGGTCGCGTCGCTGCGCTCCGCCTGGCTCACCGTCAGGGGTACGGACAGCTTCAGGCAGACCTCCCAGATCTGGGTCTACTACGACGAGAACCGGCTCGGCGGCGTGGACGACATGCGTTCCGTCCTCGTGAATTCAGTGGCATCGCTCCGGCATTACAACGGGGTGGACGCGACCATACGCTGGGGGGTCGGCCACAGCGCCGGGGCGATCCAGATCTTGTCCCACCAGTAAGCGTCAGCGAAGCTCCCGCAGCATGTCGAGCCACGTCACCAGCCCGGGTTCTGCGGGTACGGCGCCGGCCCCGTCACGCCCTGGATCTGCTGCTGCGGGATGGGCCGCAAGTAGTGCTTGTCCGTGATGTTGGGCGCGGCGTACGGGTTCCACGCCCTGATACGGGCGAGGAAGAAGTCCTTGCCGGGCCGATGCAGGTCGTCCCAGCGGGTCATCTCGCCCGCCATCTCGCGTTCGCGCTCGTCCATGATGAAGTCCAGGGTCATCTGGCCGGCGGTCACCAGGATCGCCGGATCACTCTTATGGCTCACCGCGCACAGCTTCGGCGCGTTCGCCGGCGTCGGGTCACACGCGGCGCGGACCCGCAGCACGTTGATGTCGGCCGCGGCCGTCGCGGCGTCGCCCAAGCCCAGCGCGGCCTCGGCGGCGATCAGGTAGGTCTCGCCCAGGCGGAAGACGATGCGGTCCTTGCCGCCGTTCAGGTCGTTGAAGCCGCCGGTTCGCCCGTTGTCCTGGAACTTCTTCAGCGACGGATAGTGGGCGTAGCCGAACATGCCCAACGCGTCGTTGTCCTTGCCGCAGTCCAGGTTCGGGGCGGTGGTGCAGGGCGTGCCGATGCGGTACGCCTTCGACTGCCGGAAGCTATCGGGCACCTGCCACAGCAGGTACACCAGGGCGGTGTCGGAGCCGGCCGCCGCCCCCACCTGGCTGCCGGGCAACATGCTGCCGTTGATCGGCGCGCCGCTCGTGCACTTCGGGCATGTGCCCGTGGGGTTGCTGGTGGTCTGGTTGGCGAACCAGACCGTCTGGAAGCTGCCGTCGAACCGTGTGTCGACCACGTCCACGCCCGGGCCGCAGGGCACCGCGCCGCAGCGCGTCTGCTGGAACAGCGAGATCGCGAACGGCGTCGGGCGGACTCGGCGGAAGGGGCGGCCGTCGTCCAGCACGCGCGTGATCCCCGCCGCCCAGCCGCCGGCGCCGCCGTCGTACTGGCTGAGGAAGACGACGTGGTTGTAGCTCGTCGCGGTGTTGCTGTACTGCGCCGGGTCATAGGAGAACTGGATGGACCAGATGATCTCCGAGTTTCTTTCGGAGAAACCGTTGGTCACGTCGCAGAAACCCTGCCGGCCGGAATCGGCGGGCGCAGCCGCGCGATGCGTGCCGCACCACAGATTTGCGTAGATGGGCACGAGCGAGTACGTGCCGGAGTTGATCACCGTGTTGGCCAGGGTGAGCGCTTGCTGGAAGTCCGCCTGCTTGTTGGCGGTGTTCCAGTCCCGGTACGCACGGGTCAAGTACACTTTCGCCAGCAAGTGCTGCGCCGCTCCCAGGGTCACCCGTCCGAAGTCCGCCTGCGTCGCCGGCAAGAGGTTGATCGCCTGGTTCAGATCGTCGATGATCACCTTGTAGACGCTGTCCTCAGGCTCCCGCACCGCCTCGGTGGAGAGCTGGCCGCTGTGCAGGTTGATGGTCAGGTCTCCATACTGCTGGACCAGCTGGAAGTACGCCCAGGCGCGGAGGAAGTGCGCCTCACCCAGCCGTGAATCCTTGATCGCCTGCGTCAGCACACCGCCGATCGGAGTCGACGGGCCGTTGTCCAGCACCACGTTGGCCCGGGCGATGATCGTGTACCCCGCCTGCCACTGCGCGTTGAGGAACGCGCCCAGGCTGTTGTACTGCAGGTCGTACGTATCCAGATAAACCCACGGCTGGGCCCCGCCGGCCGCGACCTGGTCCGCGGCCGTCCAGGTGTCCGTGCCCAGAACCTCCATGCCGTAATACGCGTCGCCCCCGTCATAGCCCCGGACCCCGGCGTAGATCCCGTTGGTCAGGTCCGTGAGGCCCTGCTGGGATGTGGCGTAACCGGAGCCCAGACTCGACACCAACTTTTCGTCCAGATCGACGCACCCTGCCGCGCCGCCGACGAGAACCAGGGCCAACCACGCATTCACGAAGCGTTTCATGTGCTCTCCTTTCGTTTGATGAGGTTGGCCCTAGAAGACGGCGTCGGCGCCGACCAGCAGCGACCGGTACACGGGTGAGCCACTGGCGTAGGTCTCCGGGTCGAAGTAGCTGTACTTGTAGTGCACGTACGGCTCCCTCGCGGTGGCATAGAGCCGCAGCGATTTCACGCGGAGCCGGGTGGCCATCTCCGGCGGCAGCGTGTAGCCGAACTGCACCTGGCGGATGCGCCAGTTGGACCCGTCGATGTACCCGCGGGAGGCGCCGTACGCGATCGGATTCCCGTTCAGGTTGGGCGACGGGTTCACGTTGTCCGGGTTGGTGGGCGTCCAGTAGGAGGTCGCCAACTGGCCGTTGCGGCCGAAGAGCGAGGGAAGGAAGGTGTTCCAGATCGTATAGCCCCACCGGATGTTGACGAGGACCGACAGGTCGAAGCTCCGGTACTTGAAGCTGTTGTAGAGGCTGGCCGTCCACTTCGGGTAGGTGTTGCCCTGCAGCACCTTGTCCAGGGCGTTGATGATGCCGTCGCCGTTGGTGTCCTGGATGCGGATCTGGCCTGGCTTGGAACCGTACTTCGCCGCCTCCGCCGAATCACCCAGCTGCCACACACCCAGCTGCTTGTAGTCGTACCAGGTGCGGCGCTCCTGGTCACCGGTGAAGCCACCGTTCGAGTTGAGCGGATCCGTCTGGCCGCCGGTGTTGATGGGCTGCCCCACGAACCAGCCGTTGTTGGCGTCGCACCGGGGCGCCTGCTTGGGGCAGAGCGTGGTGTCCGAGTAGAAGGCGAGGCCGGTGATCTCGTTCTTGTTATGCGCCCAGCTGAACTCCGTGCGCCATTGCAGCCCCTGCCGGTTGTCCAGGTTGATGGACGAGATCTGCACCTCCACGCCCGAGTTCCGCGTGGAGCCGATGTTCTGCAGCGCCGACGTGTAGCCGGAGGTCCCCGGGAGGCTGCGCGTCAGCAACAAGTCGCTGGTGTTCTCCCGGTACCAGTCCACGCTGCCGATGAGGCGGTTCCCGAAGAGACCGAAATCGGCCGCCGCATCGGCCTTGGCGGTCTTCTCCCATCCCAGGTTCGGGTTGGCCGGATTGGACGGGTTCGGGTAGTACGCCGGCGCGGTGACCGAGCCGAAGTTGATCTTGCCGTTGGAGAGCGCACCCTGGGTCTGGTACGGGCTGATGGCCGCGTTGCCCGTCTTACCGTAGCTGCCACGCAGCTTCAGGCTGCTCAGCCACCCGAAGCGCTGCATGAACGGCTCGTCGCCCAGCTGCCAGGCCACGCCCACCGTCGGGAAGGTGGTCCACTTGTGGCCCGGGGCCAGCACGCTGGAGCCGTCACGCCGGACCGCGCCCATCAGCGTGTACTTGTCCCGAAACGTGTAGACCAGCCGGCCCATGTACGACTCCAGCGCCGACTCGGTCAGCGCCGACTTGGCCAAGTATTGGTCACCCTGATCGATGGCGTAGTAGAGCGCCTCGTCGTACGGGATGTCCCGCGCCCAGGAGGAGTCGAACACGAAGCGGCTCTTCTGGATTCCGTAGAGCAGCGTGGCATCGATATGGTGTTGGGTCCCGATGTCGCGATTGATCTGCAGCATGTTATCCAGGGTGTACTGGAAGTTGCTGCCTCCGCTGTAGGACGCGCTGCGGTACGAGGCGCCGCCGAACTGGACGTCCGCGCCCGTGAAGTTGCCGGCACTGGCTGCTGTGTAGTCCGGCCCGAAGTTCACCCGCAAGTTGACGCCGGGGAACAGGTCGAACTGCGCGAACGCCGAGGCGAACAAACGGTCGCGCCGGAACTGGCTCACCCGTCCCTGGACCAGCTTGATCGGGTTGTAGGCGAGCGGGTCGCCGTCGGGGTTGAGGATCAGCGCGCCGGTTGAGTCACGCGGTAACCCGAAGCCGGTCTGCTGGCGCGCGGCTCCCCACAAGCCGTCCCCGCCGTTCACGGTCTGCAGGGAGTGGGTGAAGTTACCGGTCACACCCAGGCGCAGCCGGCCCTGCGTGTGATCGACCGAGGCGGTGCCGGTGCCGCGGCTGAACTCGAGGCCCACGGCCGTTCCGGTCTGATCGAAGTAGTTGCCGGAAAGGTTGAAGCGGGTGTTGCTAGAGATCCCGCTCATCCCCATCTGGACGGTCTTCTGGTAGCCCGTCTGGCCGATCAGCTTCTGCCAATCGGTGTGCTGGCCCGCCTGGTAGGCCGCATAGGCGACGTTGTTCAGCAGGTTCTGCGGATTGGTGCTGGAGCCCGCGTACGCCGCCGCGTCCTGCAGCGCCTTCACGTACTGGTCGTTGTTCATCAGGGTCGGGAGGCCGTACGGGCTTTGGCCCGCGTAGCTCATGCCGGCCCTGAACTCCGTCTGCACGCCGCCCGTGCCGGCGCCCTTGGTCGTCACCAGGATGACGCCGTTGGCGCCGCGGCTGCCGTAAATGGAAGTCGACGCCGCGTCCTTCAGCACGTCGATGGACACGATGTTATTCACGTCGAGGTCGTCGAGGCGGCCGGCGATCGGTACGCCGTCCACCACGATGAGCGGATCGTTCCCCGCCGTGATGGATCGCACGCCGCGAATCCGGATGCTGGCTTGGTCACCGGGCTTGTTGCCCGCGTTGGTGACGTCCACGCCCGGGAGCCGGTCCTGCAGCGCCTTGATCGCGTTGGACGTGGGCGTCTCGACCAGCTTGTCAGCGGTGATGGTTGACACCGCACCGGTGACGGTGCGCTTCTCCTGCGTGCCGTAGCCGACGACCGTGATACCCTCCAGCTGGACGGCCCTGGCCTCCAGGCTGAAGTCCAGCTGCGTCGCCTGGCCGGCGGTCACCGTGGCCGTCGCCGTCGCGAATCCATAGCCGATCAGCGCCGCGACCACCGTGTACGACCCGGGTGGCACCTCCGCCAGCGTGTAGCGGCCGTCCGGCCCGGTCACCCCTGAGATCCGCGTCCCCCGTACCATCACGCTGGCAGACGCGGTCGGCTGACCCTCCTTGTTTCTGACGGTGCCGGTGATTTGCCCCGTGGCCTGCCCCTCCAACGGACCTGCCGCCGCCAGGGCCAGAACCCAGAACAGTCTCCATGGTTTCATCGTGCGGTCCTCCCTCTCGAAAGAGCGCTGCCGGCGAAGGAAGTCGGGGAGTTAGCTCACCCATAAGGTGATCAGATCACTCGCCGATTCTACGCCTGGCCGGAGCGGTGTCAAGCAGGGCTAGGAGCCGGTCACGGCGTCGCAGCGTGGCTTGCGCGGATCGGGGGGACAGCGCAGCTGCCGGTACCAGTCGAGCGAGTGCGCGGGCGCCTCGTAGCCCGGCGGCAGCGGCAGGTGCGAAAACGACTCCCAATACGTCACCGACGCGTCGCGCCACCAGCGGGCCTCGGCTTCCTGGATGTGCAGGAACGCCCGAACCCGGCGGAATCGCTCGCCGTCCACCAGGCCCTCGAGCCCGTCCCACGTCCGCTCCATCCAGCGCACCGTGTCGACGCCGGCTTGGTAATGCCGCAGCAACTCCTCCCACAGCGTCCGCCCCGAGTGCAAGCGCTGGTTCCACCCCACGTGGTGAAACCACAAGAGCAGAGTCTCGGGCACCGAGTCGCGGCTCGCGAATCGGTTTCGCACCGGCGGGAAGTACTGGCCTACTGCGTTGCTGCCGCTGGCGGTGCGGTCGAAGCCCAGCCCGGCCGAATCCGCGCGATTGAAGTAGACGGACGTCTGGTCGGCCCTGCCCCCCGTCACCCACGGGCCCGGTCCGTAGTGATGACCCCGCGCCATCTGGTGGGCGAGTCCCAGCGGCGTCATGTAGTTCACCACCGCTTCCCGCGAAGCGAGCATCAGGGCCTTCACCGGGTCCACCACCTGCGGATCGTTCGAGAACGTCATGCGAATCCACTCGTCCGCGATCGCGGCGGATGAGAGCGAGGCGTCCCACGCCAGCCGGCCGAACGCGTACCAGTTGGCCTGGTTGAAGTCGGAGCCGCACCAGTCGCGGTCGCTCCCGATGTTGGCGACGCCCGCGAGACCGCGGATCTGCCGCGCCACCGTCGAGCCGGCGCCATGCGCGTAGGTGTCCAGGACTTCCTCCCACAGCGGAGCGAGGAACGCGAGATGCGTGTCCTGACCCAGGTACTCCTTGGTGATCTGCACTTCCATCATCAGTGGAGTTCGGGGCATGGCGCCGAACAGGGGATGGAACGGCTCGCGCGGCTGGAAGTCGAGCGGCCCGTTCTTCACTTGCAGCAGCACGTTGTCGCGAAACGCACCGTCGAGCGGGACGAATTCATCGTACGCCTGGCGCACGCGGTCCGTGGGGACGGCGCTCGAGTAGACGAACGCCCGCCACATCACCACGCCGCCGTGCGGGGCCAGGGCGTCGGCGAGCATGTTGGCGCCGTCGGCATGGGTCCGATGGTAATCTTGCGGCCCCGGTTGCCCCTCCGAGTTCGCCTTCACGAGAAACCCGCCGAAGTCCGGCACGACGCGATAGATCTCGTCCACCTCGCTCCGCCACCACGCGCGGACCCGCGGGTCGAGGGGATCGGCCGTGGTGAGCCCCCCAAGCTCGATCGGGGCGCTGAAGCGCGCCGTGAGATACACGCGGATCCCGTACGGCCGGAACACAGCGGCGAGGGCTGCGACTTTGGCCAGGAACTCGGGCGCGAGCACGCGGGCGTCGGCGTTCACATTCGTGAGCACCGTGCCGTTGATCCCGAGCGACGCATTGGCGCGGGCGTAGTCGCGGTAGCGCGGGTCTATCGAGTCGGGCAGGTGCGCCCAGTCCCACAGCGAGGGCCCCGCGTACCCGCGCTCGACGGTACGGTCGAGATTGTCCCAATGGTCGAGCAGCCGCAGCCGGAGCTGGGGCGCGCTGACCACGGCGAGGTCGCTGAGCGGGCTGTCCGTCTGGATCAGGCGCAGCAGCGCGAACGCGCCGTACAGCACAGCGACGTCGTGGTTGGCGGCGATGACGATCGCCTGCCTGCCCTGAACGCGCACGGCTCTGAGCACGAATCCCTCGTCGCCCGCAGCCTTCAGCTCGTCCGCGACCGGTGGGGGTAGGGCGGCGATGAGCCGTGACGTCCCGGGCGTGCCCGCGATGAGGGCGCCGTCTCCCCGGACGTGGTCGGTGCTGGGGATCTCCGCGCCCAAGAGTCCTTTGAGGCCGAGCGTCAACTCGTTATGGGCCGCGCGCAGAGTGGGGGAATCGCCTTCAACGACGAGATGGGTTAGCGCCGCGCGATACTCGGCCAGTCGCCCGGCGTCGCCGACCAGGTGGTAGCGCAGCCACAGGTCGTAGCCGTCCTCGGCGGCGGGCGGCCGGGCGCCGGGACCGGCGGCGGCGAGCAGCACGCACCCCACCACGGCAGACCCGAGCGCCAGCCGTCGCATGACTCTCCTGCGTGTCAGGCCGGCACGTGCGGGACGCGGGCGTCGGCCGGATCCGCCCAGCGAGTGTTGGGGATCAGTGGGGCCCACCCCGGCCGCAGCGGGTCTTGGTCGTACGGGTACGGCCCCAGCCGCAGGAACGACTCGTGGTAGCGCGCCATGCGCTCACGGTCGAGCCGCACGCCCAGCCCCGGTGCGGTCGGGACCGGCATCGCTCCGTGACAGTACTGCAGCTTGCCGCCCTCGACGATGTCATCGACGAGATGGTGATAGTGCGCGTCCGCGGCGAACGTGAGGTTCGGGATCACCGCGCCCAGGTGCAGCATGGTCGCGAGCTGGACGCCCAGCTCACCCGACGAGTGCACCGCCACCCCGAACTGGAACGCTTCGCAGATCCCGGCCGCCTTGACGCACGGCCGGATCCCACCCCAGAAGGTCGTGTCGAGCAGGATGACGTCCACCGCCGTCTGCAGCACGTTGGCCGCCAGCTGCTCGAAGCCCACCACGACGGTGTTCGTCGCCAGCGGGATCCGGATGCGTTCGCGGGCGCGGCGCATGCCGTGCAGCCCGAACACCGGGTCCTCCAGGTAGTCGTTGTTCAGGCTCTCGATCTGCCGTCCAAACCAGACCGCCACCTCGGTGGACCAGACGCCGTTGGGGTCGAACCGCAGGCCGTCGTCCGGGAGCGCGGCCGCGAGCGCCCGGTAGCACTCCAGCTCATAGCGGGGCGGAAACACGCCGCCCTTGAGCTTGTGCGTGGTGAACCCGCACTGCTGCCTGAGCGCGCGGGCTTCCGCGACGAGGTGGTCCACCGTGCGCACTTCACCGGATCCGTCGGCGTTGGGATAGCGGAAGAAGAGATACGACGCGAACGGCACGTGGTCGCGCAGCCGGCCTCCCAGTATGTGGCTCACCGGAACGCCCCACTCCTGACCGAGCAGGTCGAGGCAGGCGAACTCGAGCGCGGCGAGCAGCTGGGTGCGCTGGTTGTAGAGCGATGCCGTGGGGTTGGCGATGACGAAGCGCATCTCTTCGAGCCGCGCCGGGTCGCGGCCCACCAGGTACGGCTTCAAGCCGAGCACGGCGGCCGTCGCCGCCTCGCCCCCGCCGCCCAGCTCGCCCAGGCCGACGCGGCCGTCGTCCGTCTCGACCTCGACGATGGTGCGCACGAAGCGGCCCCAGTGGCACCCGTTCGCGTGACGCAACGGGGCTACGAGGGGAACGGACACCGGCGTGGCACGGATATCGGCGATCTTCATGGTGGTGATAAACTGATCTTATCACCCCTCGGCGGCAAGCGCGGCCGCGGCCGGCTCGAGGCGCGGCACCAGCAGGTGGATCAGGGCCAGCGCCCCCAGGTAGGCGACTCCCAGCACCCCGAAGATCGGCGCGTAGTTGCCGCCCGTCGCCTGCAGGATCACGCCCGTGAGCCGCTGAAAGCCGAAGGCGCTGAAGAGACCGGCGCACCCGCCGATCCCGACGACCGACGCGACCGCTTGGCGGGGAAACATGTCACTCACGGTCGTGTACAGGTTGGCCGACCACCACTGATGCGCGCCGGCGGCGACGCTCACGATGCTCACCGCCACCCACAAGCGGCCCGCCGCGGGCGCGAACATGGTCGGCACGATACACAGGGCCGCGATGAGTAATGCCGTCTTGCGCCCCCGGTTCACGCTCCAGCCGCGTTTGATCAACGCCCCCGACAGCCATCCGCCGGTGATCGAGCCGACGTCGGCCGCGACGTAAATGACCACTAGCGGGGCGGCGAGGCCCGCCAGGCGGACGCCGAAGCTCGCGTCGAGGAACTTGGGAAGCCAGAACAGATAGAAGAGCCACACCGGGTCGGTTAGCGCTTTTCCCACGATGAACGCCCAGGTCTGGCGGCGGCCGATCAGACTGCTCCATGATACGGCCGCTTCGCGCGGCGGTCGGGCCGGGTCGCGGTACAGGGCCAGCCACAGGGTGAGCCAGATCAGGTCGAGCGCGCCGGTGGCGAGGAACGCCCAGCGCCACCCCAGGCCGAGGGCGACCGGCGGCACCAGCAGCGCCGCGACCACCACGCCGACGTTGCTCCCGGCGTTGAAAATCCCGGTCGCGAGCGCCCGCTCGCTCTTCGGAAACCATTGCGCCACGGCCTTGACCGCGGCGGGGAAGTTGCCCGACTCGCCGAGGCCCAGCAGCGCGCGCGCGACGCCGAACCCCGCGACCGTGCGCGCCAGCGCGTGCCCCATGGCAGCGAGGCTCCACACCAGCACGGCGATCGCGAGTCCGGCGCGCACGCCGATCCGGTCCATCACGCGGCCCACGACGAGCAGCCCCAGGCCGTACGCGACGCTGAACCAGGACACGATCGCGGCGTAGTCGGTCTCGGTCCAATGGAGCTCGCGCGCGAGCGTCGGCGCGAGAATGCCGAGGACCTGGCGGTCTACATAATTGACGGTGGTGGCGCCGAACAGCAGCGCCACCACGGTCCAGCGCTGGGCCCCCCCCAATCGCGGTTCAGACACCGCTCGCCACGCTGAAGCCCCCGTCCACCGGGATGACGGCGCCGGTCACGAACGCGGCGGCGTCGCTGCACAGCCATTGCACGGCGCCCACGACCTCTTCGGGCTTGCCGAAGCGACCCATGGGCGTGTGGGAGATGATGGCGCGAGCCCGCTCCGTGTGGCTCCCGTCCGGCTTGAGGAGTACGACGCGGTTCTGTTCCGTCACGAAGAAGCCCGGCGCGACGGCATTCACACGCAGTCCGTCGCCGTAGCGCCGTGCCAGCTCGACGGCGAGCCAGCGGGTGACGCTCTCGATCCCGGCTTTCGCGACCGAGTATCCCAGCACGCCACTCAAGACCCGGCGCACCGCCATCGACGAGACGTTCACGATCGAGCCCGAGCCCAGGCGGCTCATGGCCTCCCCGAACGCGAGCGACGGGATGAGCGAGCCGTGCAGGTTGAGCCGCAGCACCTCGTCGAAGGCGTCCAGCGGCACGTCGAACACGGGCCGGTCGTCGCTGCGGGCGCGCGCCACGTTGCCGCCCGCCGCGTTGATGAGGATGTCCACCCGGCCGCGGGTCTCGAGCAGCTCGTCCCTGGCCGAGCGGACCCTGGCCTGATCCAGGACGTCCGCGACCAGAGCGATGGCGTCGCCTCCGCCAGCGCGAATCTCCTTGACCTTCGCTTCGGCGGCGGCGCGGCGCCGGCCCAGGATCGCGACGACCGCGCCGGCACGCGCGAGTCCAAGAGCGATGGCGCCCCCGAGCACGCCGTAACCGCCCGTGACCACCGCGACGCGACCCGCGAGGTCGAAGGGCGACGCGCTCATCGCTCGCTGCCGCGCGCGAGCTGCTCCAGCCATGCGGTGGAGCGCTCCACGTACTGGCGCATCTCGTCGGGCGTCGCCAGGTGGTTGTGGGGCGACTCCACCATGGGCACGGCTTCCTTGGGTCCCGGCAGCTGGTTGAACGCAGCCCAGATCCCGGCCGGCGGCGACGTCTCGTCGATGAATCCCATCGACACCAGCGCTCGGGCCCGGATGCGCGGCGCGAAGTTGACGGCGTCGAAGTACGCAGCCGATCGTCCCACCTCCGGCCGCTCGACGTCCCAGTTGGGGTACGGCGCCGCGCGGCCGTGCAGCGGTCCCAGCCAGTCGCAGCCGGCGGGCACGTGCGCGATGAGCGCGGTGACGAGGGTGTCGAGCCCGGCGAGGGCGAAACCCTGCTGGCCCCCCATGCTCGTCCCCATCACCACGAGGGTCTTGCCGTTCCAGTCAGCCCGACTCGCGAGGTACTCGGCCGCGCGGTAATCCCCCAGGTACATCGGTAGGAAATAGCTTTCGTCCCGGCTGGTGCGTCCGATCAGGCGGTAATCCTTGATCAGCTGGGGCAGGGCATCGTAGAACGCCTGCGGCATATCGGCGGGCACGTCGTGCGGCTCGACGTCGAGCACGAGCCAGCCGTGCGCGGCATAGTCGGTGACCCACTGTCGCTGCAACGGGTATGGCGGGCTCGCCCACTGGAGAATGAGCAGAGCAGGGAGCGTCCCTTTTTCGGCGCCGGCGGGCCGGGCGAGCTGCCCGTAGACATGGGCGCCGCCCACGTTGCTCATCTTGATCGTGAAGAACTCGACGCCCGGTCTCCCGCTCTCGCCCGGCGTGAGGACCGTGTCGAGCGGGATCGAATCGAGGCGGGAGAGCTCAGCCGCCCAGAACGCTTCGAAGTCCGACGGGCGGTGGTCGGAAGGCTTGATCTGTCTGGGAGCGACCGCCGCTCCCAGCAGGACTCTGCCGACCTCGGACTTGCTGGCGCCGTGGAAGCCCGTCGTCCCAGCCGGCGGCCGCACTTCCACGAGCAGCATGCCCGGCTGATCGAGTGATGTCACGATGGTGGCATGACCCGATGACAGGTCCAGGGTGCCGGAGCCGATCACGGCGAGACCGTCCCGCTTGACGGTGTACGCATACTTCCCCCCGGCCGTCTGCCCCGCTGCCACGCCGACCGTCCACCCCACGCGCTCGTGCAGCTCGTACATGCCGTTCACATGATAGGGCGTGAACGTCAGCTGTTGCGCGACGATCAGGACGGCCGTCAGCATACGCGCCTCATGGAAGAAACAGGGCGAGGTCGATCGCGTCCGCCATCATGCGGTAGCCCGCCTCGTTGGGATGCAGGTGATCGCCCGTGTCCACGAGCGGCAGGAGACGCGACGGCTGCGCCGGATCGCGCAGCACGGCGTCGAAGTCGATGACGGCATCGAACGCGCCGCCGGTCCGGATCCACCGGTTGATCGCCTGCCGCGCCGCCTCGCGCTCGGCTCCGTCGTAGGACGAGCCTCCGAACGGCGCGATGGTCGCCCCGTAAATCCGCAGTCCGCGGGCATGCACGCGGTCGCTGATCTCCCGGTAGGCGAGCGGCAGGTTCCGCGCCACGGCCGCGGCGCTCGCCGAGTCACGCGCTCCTCCGATGTCGTTCACGCCCTCGAGCAGGATCACCCAGCGTACTCCCGGCTGTGCCACGACGTCGCGATCGAGCCGCGCCAGGGCCGTGGGGCCGAGGCCGCCCGCGAGCACCGTGTTGCCGCCGATGCCGGCGTTGAGCACGGCAACGCGCCGGGTGCGCGCGTCCGCCTGCAGGCGACGCGCCAGGTTGTCCGGCCAGCGGTCGTTCCGGTTGGTGCCCGAGCCGCGGCCGTCGGTGATCGAGTTGCCCAGCGTGACCACGGCAACGCCCGGCTCCGCCCCCGCGACGTCGAGCCTCGCGAGGACGTACCAGTGATCGGTCGTCACCGCGTCGGGCAGCTCCGGCGCGCCCGCCCGGCGGCCGGCCAGAAGATACGACGTGGTGCGTGATCCGGGGTGGCCGGTCACGGCGGCCGGCGCAGCGCCGATCTCGATCGTGACGGCGAGGTCGCCGAGCGCGGGGACGGCGTAGTCCAGGGGATCGGAGGTGGCGACGGCGCCCGGAGCGATGCGCACCGAGTCCGTGCCGGCGAACGTCAGGGCGCGGTCGCTCGCCACCTCGATGGCGCTCCCGCCGCGCGACCGGGCGACGTGAGCCGCGGTGACGGCGAGCGGTCCGTCGCCGAACGTATTCGCGAGCCGCACCCGCAAGATCGATCCGCCGACCGACGTGTGGATCACCTGGCGCAGCGTGCTGCCGGATAAGCCCGGAGCGGGAGGCAGGTTGCGCGGCTCGACGAGTTGCTGCGCCGCCGTCCACGTCCCTACCCAGTGCTGGCGGGGCGTAGCTGACGCCGGCGCGCAGGCGACGGCCGCCGCGAGAGCGAGTGTGAGCGTCAGGGCGCGCGCGGCCGCGATCCCGCCGCCACCGGCGGCCGTCCGAACGCCGGCAGCGGCTCGAGCCGGGAGCGGCCATCGCTGGCGATGAACGCCCGCAGCTCGACGTACGCCCGGTGCGGGTTGTTGCGCTGCAGCCCGGCCCGGATCCACGTCTCGCCGTACCAGCGGTCGAACGGCGGGTATTCCGCCCGAGCGAAGTCGTTCTCGAGCTGCTCGAGCGGTGTGAGCGCCTCATGCACCAGTCGCCACATCGCGCTCGAGTCCGCGGCCTGGAGCGCATCGGCCAGCGTCAGCGCGGCCCGCGTCTGACGCTCGTCCACCCGCAGTCCCAGGCCGACGTCGACGGACAAGAAGCGCCGCTCGGTCCGGTTCAAGGCCGACCGGGCGTCGGCTTCCCGCGCGAGCGCCGAATCGAGGAGCGCGATGCGGGACCGGAGCACCGCCTGGGTATCGGCGTTGAAGGGTGTGAAGGGCGTGCCGTTGGCGCGATGCCACACGCGCTCGATCAGGTTTTGCACCGCCTCCGACGCGTACCACAGCTTGTCGGGCGTGTCGAGCAGCGCATGGTAGGCGTCGTAAGCCGCCCGGGCCTGCGCGGCGGCGGGGGCGAAGTATTCGTGCGTCCACCACGCGAGAAAGCGGCCCGCCGGATCGGGCGAGGCATACACCGCCGGCGCGTTCCAGGTGATGTCGGCGATCATGCGCGCACCCATCACGTAGTCGCGCAGCTCGGACACGTTGACGAGCATGTACTCCGTCGCTCCCGCCTGCACGATCTTCTGGAACTCGCCGGCGATCGTCGCGGGCGCCACCGTGTGCGTGGTCTGCTTGCTGAGGTTGCCGCCGAGGTACGCCAGGTGGTAGTAGACGCCGTGCTTCCAGCGGCCGCGGTCGTCCGGGAGCCCTCGCATGTGGCCGTCGTTGTCGTCCGGCCACACGATGATCACGTCGTCCGGCAGCCCGAACGCCTTCGGGTCGCGGCGATACAGGTCCAGCATCTCCGAGTACATGGTGAAGTGAAAGATCGGCGTGCGCCCGGGCGGTAATGCGTCGCGCACCATGCCGGTCTGGAGGCCGATCACCTCACGGAACACGCGCGCCTTGTCGTCGTCTGTGGTCCCCTCGGGCCAGGTGTAGGCGCGATCGGACGTATTGCGCAAACCCACCGGCCAGATCACGTCTAGGTCGTGGTTCTCCTCCACGCCGCCGCGCCAGAAGGCCAGCAGGCCGTCGCGGTTCGTGAACCAGTCGTAGTCGGGGCGCACGCCCCGCTCGGCGGCGAGGTTGAAGGTGACGAGGCCGAACGGGTTGGACACGAGGATGTCGTAGTGGTGCGAGGTATAGTAGAGACCCCAATCGCTCGCGAGCTGCTGCACCTCGAAGCGGCGATGCACCCGCACGTAGGGCGCGACCATGTTCATCCGCAGCCGCAGCGCGGTCTCGAAGTAGCGCCGATACCACGCGAGCGGCACGTCGCCGGTCTGGAGCGGGTAGCCGCGGGCGTCGAACGGGCGGGGCAAGATGTCTTCATCGTCGTGGAAGAACCCACGATACCGGAAGGTGGGCGGTCCCTGGGCGAACCGGGTTGCCTTGAGCACGAGGGGATCGTGGTGCTCCGGGATGTAGCCGGTCCAGAGATAGAGGGGATCGACGCCGAGGCGCTCGGAGAGGGTATAGGCGGCGAACGCAGTGCCGCGCGGGTTCGACCCCACCAGCCAGACCGTGGCGGGTGCGGTGATCACCCGGTACGCCTCCCACTGGCCGCGAAGCGCGGCCGCGTCGATCACCCCCGGTAGTAGGCCGTTGCCGAGCGTGACGAGCCGGATGCTGGTCTTACCGGCCGTCGGCGCCGGCACGATCGGCGGGCGGTAGCCGCTGATGGCCTCGATGTCGCCCGCCAGGAACGTCGCGGCCTGGCGCACGTTGAGGTTCTCGGCGGCGCCGACCACGATCTCGGCGCCGCCGGAGCCGGAGGCGAGCACCACGTCACCCGCGGTCGCGGGGCCCGCGCGAACCCAGGAGCCGCGGGCCGGCGCGGCCCACGGGTCGGCATGATCGGACTGCGCGAGGGTAGCTCCGGGAATCAGACCGGACGCGGATAGGACGAGAACCAGGGGTCGCCAAAGGAGAGTCATAAGATCATTTTGTCTCTCGTTCGCAGCGAGCGCAATCCCGCCCCGGAGGAAACGATGTCGAGCCGTTCGTTCCGCCTCGCCGTCCTGTTCGCAGCCACAGTCACCACGAGCGCCGCGGCTCAGACATTCGAGCGGCGCGCGGCGGATCTGGTCGGCCGCATGACGCTCGAGGAGAAGGTGTCGCAGATGATGGACCGTGCCCCCGCCATCCAGCGCCTCGGCATTCCCGAGTACAACTGGTGGAACGAGGGCCTGCACGGCGTCGCGCGCTCGGGCCTCGCGACCGTTTTCCCTCAGGCCATCGGATTCGCCGCCACGTGGAACGACAGCCTCGTGCTCCGCATGGCGAGCGTGATCTCCGACGAATTCCGCGCCAAGCATCACGAGTACCTCCGGCAGGGCGAGCACCAGCGCTATCAGGGCCTGACCGTGTGGTCGCCGAACATCAATCTGTTTCGCGACCCGCGCTGGGGCCGCGGGCAAGAGACCTACGGCGAGGATCCCTACCTCACGGGCCGGCTGGCCGTGCAGTTCATCCGCGGGCTCCAGGGCGACGATCCCCGCTACCTGAAGGCCGTCGCCACGGTCAAGCATTTCGCGGTGCACTCGGGTCCCGAGCCCGAGCGGCACGAGTTCGACGCCCAAGTGAGCGAGCGCGATCTGCGCGAGAGCTATCTGCCGCACTTCGAGATGGCGATCCGGGAAGGCGGCGCCTACTCGCTGATGTGCGCGTACAACCGAATCTACGGCAAGCCCGCCTGCGGCAGCGACCTGCTGCTCGAGCAGATCCTGCGGGGCGAATGGCATTTCCCCGGGTATGTCGTGTCCGACTGCGGCGCGATCGGCGACATGTACCTGCGGCACAAGGTGGTCGCGACCGCCGCCGCCGCGGCCGCGCTGGGCGTGCACACCGGTACCGACCTGGACTGCGGCAACGAGTACGCGAGCCTGATCGACGCCGTGCACCAGGGCTTGATCAGTGAGCCGGAGATCGACACGTCGCTGATCCGCCTGTTCGTCGCCCGGTTCCGGCTGGGGATGTTCGATCCGCCCGAGCAGGTGAAGTGGGCGCGGATCCCGATCACCGTGCTGGACGACTCGTCCCATCGCGTCCTGGCGCGCCAGGTCGCACGGGAGTCGATGGTGTTGCTCAAGAACGCCGGCCAGCTGCTGCCGCTGCGCCGCGACCTCGGGACGATCGCGGTCATCGGGCCTAACGCCGACCAATGGCGCATGCTGCTCGGCAACTACAACGGCATTCCGGCCGATCCGGTCACGCCGCTGCGCGGCATCCGCGAGGCGGTGTCGCCGCGCACGCGCGTCCTGTACGCCCTCGGCTCGGACCTGGCGGACGGGTTCCCCGTGCT
>DATDFC010000044.1:0-18191 GCA_036522815.1 Gemmatimonadales bacterium
CGGCGAACGGCGGCGAGCGGGGATTGCCCCGCGACAGCGAGCCGCCGCGGGCGTCGCTGCCCGAGCCGCCGGCGCCGCCCCTTCCTCCGCCCGCGCCCAAAGTCCGCGCGCCCGAGCCGGAGGAGCCGGGGGACGGGGGCGAGTCGTTCTGGTCCAAGGTCAAGCGCGGGCTCACCGGCGGTTCGTGAACGGCAGAGCCCTGCCGGCGTCGTTCTACGCGCGACCGACTCCTGTGGTCGCGCGTAGGCTTTTGGGACATGTGCTCGTCAGCGAGGTGGGTGGCCGGCTCACCGCGGGCCGGATCGTCGAGACCGAGGCGTACCTCGGCCCCGATGACCCCGCGAGCCACGGCTACCGGGCGCGCCGCACCCGACGCAACGCCAGCATGTTCGAGCGGCCCGGCACCGCATACGTGTACTTCACCTACGGGATGCACTGGTGTCTCAATGCCGTGACCGAGCGCGAGGGGTTTCCCGCCGCGGTGCTGATTCGGGCGCTCCAGCCGCTCGAGGGGCTCGCGACCATGCGCCGCCGGCGGCATAGCAGCTCGGACCGGGAGCTGTGCTCCGGCCCGGCCAAGCTGTGCCAGGCGCTGGGGGTCACCGGCCGTGAAGACGGGGTGTCGCTCACGCGCGGTCGGCTGCGGATCGTGCGTCAGCGGAGCCGACAGCGAGACGCCATCATCGTGACACCAAGGATCGGGATCACGCGGGCGGTCGACTGGCCACTGCGGTTCTCGATCGCGGGCTCGCCGTGGGTCTCCCGCTAGGCCTGCTCCTCGTGCTCCAGCAACCCATCGTCGTGGACGGCCACATCGACACGCCGCAGCGCATGCTCGACATGAAGACCGACATCACGGCGCGGCTCCCCGATGGCCACGTCGACGTGCCGCGCATGAAGGAGGGCGGGCTCACGGCGGCGTTCTTCTCGATCTGGGTGGACGCGCGCTATGTGGGGCACAGCGCCTTTCAGCGTGCCCTGGACCTGATCGCGGCCGTCCGGACGCTCGCCGATACGAACCACGACGTCGAGCTCGCCACGACGGCGGATCAGGTCCGGGCCGCGGCGGAGCGCGGTCACATCGCGGCGCTGATGGGGGTCGAGGGGGGTCACGCGATCGACAACTCGCTCGCCAACCTCGACTCGCTGTATCGCCTGGGCGTGCGCTACATGACGCTCACCTGGAACAACGGCAACGACTGGGCGGGCTCGTCCACCGATCCCAAGCGGCACGGCGGGTTGACGCCGTTCGGGCGCCAGGTGGTGCGCCGTATGAATGAGCTGGGGATGCTGGTGGACGTGTCGCATGTCTCGGACTCGACGTTCTGGGACGTGATCGCGACGACCACGCGTCCCGTGATCGCGTCGCACTCCTCGTGCCGCGCGCTGGCGCACCATCCGCGCAATCTGTCCGATGCCGAGCTGCGCGCCATCGCCACGAACGGCGGCGTGGTGGGCATCAACTTCTATCCGGTCTTTCTCGACGAGCACTTCCGGCACGAGTACGAGGAGCTACGCCGCCGCCTCAAGCCCGAGACCGACGCGATCCGCGCCCGCTACCGCGGGCACCCGGGCCAGTCGGCGTTCGAGGTGGACAAATTCGTGGGAGAGCGGGCGGAGAGCCTCGACGTGCCGGGCATCGACCGGTTGCTCGATCACATCGACCACGCCGTGCAGGTGATGGGCATCGACCATGTGGGCCTGGGCAGCGACTTCGACGGGATCAGTGTGCTGCCCCGGCCCATGAAAGACGCGACGTCCTTGCCCGAGCTGATCCGGGCCCTGCGGGGCCGGGGCTACTCGGACGAGGACGTCCGCAAGATCCTGGGAGAGAACTTCCTGCGCGTGCTTACTGCCGCTCCGTGATCCCCTCCTTGGCGCTGCCGAACGAATAGCGGATCCCGCCCTGGAACGTGTGCGTCGTCCCCTGGATCAGGAAGCTCGCCGCCGCCGACGTCAGGATGTAGTGACCGTACAGCGCCAGCCTCCCCTGCTTGATGTCGATCCCGCCCATCCACCAGAAGAACGCCTTCGTGGCCGCGTTGTCCGCCGCGTCCTGGAGCGCGGCTTCCTGGGCGAGGTTGCCGCCGCACGAGGCGCAGCTGGCCTGGACGTTGAGCGCCTCCATGATGGCGAACCCGCCGCCCGCGAACGGCTCGACTCGCAGCTGCGCCGGAAACGCGAGCACCCCGACCATGATGCGTCGCAGATTGTTGAACTGGACGTTCCCCGGGGTCACGGTCCCGCTCGGCTCGATGAAGGTCACGTGCCGGGCCGAGAGGAAGAACGATTGCTCATAGGCTGCGTACAGCGCGGTCCGTTTGCCGGTGATCAACCAATGGCCCCCGAACGTCGGCTCGAAGGAGTAGCTGTCGTAGTTGGTCCTGAAGACCATGAGACCGCCCTGGCCGCCCCAGTACCACTTGTGCTGCCAGTCGCTGCTGCGCCGTTCGTAGGTGGGGCCGGCGGCGGCGCGGGGTTGCGCCTCGGGGACCTTGCCTCCCGCGGCAACGATCGAGTCGCGTCGTTGCTTGGGGATTTCCGGATAGATCTTCTCATGCGGGCTGGGGCCCAGGAAAAACGACAGCCCGGCCGATCCCACCACCTGGCCGGCCCACTTGCTGCCGGGTAGCTGCGTGGTGGGTGCGTAATAGGCGCGTCCCTCGAGCCGCAGGGCGGCCCGATCGGTGATGTAAATCCGGTCGCCCAGGGCGGCGTGCGCTCCCGCGTCTCGAAACCCGCCCGCGGCGCCGCTGTTGAAGTCCATGGCCGAGTAGCCGCCCAGCAGGTAGAAGCTCTTTTCGGAGCCGAAGTTCAGCACCAGGCTGCCGGAGGCGAACCACACCGGAAAGTTCGTCCCGCTGCCGCCGCCGACGGGCTTGGGCCGCATGTACAGCCCGTCTCCCTCGATCCCCAGCCAGTCGGTGATCCAGAAGCTGAGCCGGCCGCCGCCGCCGATCTGGTTGTCCAGCAGGAAAGCCCGGTCGAACCGGGTGTATGAGGCGAACCCGCCGAGCTCGAACTGGTGGGCATGCTGGGCGCTCAAGCTCGCGGCCCCGCCGACCAGCAGAATGCCCATCACCGTGGCTACCCGCATGGGAAAGACTCCTCGCGTACCGGGGAAAGCGACCCCCAAAATAGGGAGTTCGGCCGGAAAACGCGATACCCCTTCGGCTTAAGCCTCGGACCCTTGAAAGTACTTGAAGGTGAACCGAGGCTTCGGCCGCTAGATACCGAACATATCCCGAAGATCGAGGAGTCTACTAGTACCGGCGGTTCTTCTCGCCCCCGGGACCGACGAAGAACGACATCCCCACGCTCCCGATGACATGGATTACTTCGTCTTCCTGCCCGAACCCGGCGCCGGGCCCGCGGTAGTAGGCTCGGGCTTCCAGCCGCACGGCCGCATGGTTGCCGGCGAAGAACAGCCGTTGGCCGAGCCCCACGTGGACGGCGTTCAGATCGGAGGTGTAGGGCGCGCTCGGTCCCATGTGGAGGCGTGAATACCCGCCCAGGACGTACAGACCGCCCGAGCTCAGGACCAGGCTCGCGCTCGCGAACGCGGCCGTCGTTTTCCCCACGCCGCTGAACGTTGAGCGCGGCTGGGCGACGTTGCCATCTACCTCGAGGCTGAAGTGGTCGCCCAGAAAGAAGCCCAGCCAGCCGCCCGCGCCGATTTGGGGGTCAAGCTGGAAGCGGCTGTCGTACCGCGTGTAGGTCGCGAACCCGCCGATCTCGATCTGGCCGCCGTGCTGTGCCCAGAGGCACGGAGCCCCGCCGGCCAGCAGCACCGCAATGACAGTGAGCGCCCTCATGGGAGGACTCCTATGGGGATAGTTGGTCGCGGGCGCCCCCCAAAATAGGAGTTTTGCTCGAATGCGCGATATCCTGCACTGCAACCAGAATCGGTGAGGTCTGGCGCACGCCGCCGCAGGTCAGGCATCGTTACAAAATGAACCACCTCACAGCAGCCCCAGCTTGGCGCCGACCCGTTTGAATGCCGCCAGTGCGAAGTCCAGATCGTCCCGGGTGTGGGCAGCCGAGAGCTGACACCGAATCCGGGCATGGCCCTGGGGGACGACGGGGTACCCGAATCCCGTCACGAACACCCCCTCGGCGAGCAGCAGCTCGCTCATCTGGATCGCCTTAGCCGTCTCGCCGAGAATCACCGGCACGATGGGCGTCTCGCCCGCGAGCGGCTTGAACCCGAGGGCGCGGAGCTGCTCTCGGAAATAGCGGGCGTTCTCGTGCAGCCGGGTGACGAGCTCGGGGTGGCGCTCGACGTGGCGCACCGCGGCGAGCGCGCTCCCGGCGACCGTGGGCGGGAGGGCGTTGGAAAAGAGCTGCGGCCGCGACCGCTGGGTCAGGTAGTCCGCGAGCGCGCCGGGGCCTGCGGTGAAGCCACCCGCGGCTCCACCCAGCGCCTTGCCCAGCGTCGACGTGATGATGTCCACCTGGCCGAGCATGCCGTAGTGCTCCGCCGTGCCTCGGCCCGAGCGGCCCAGCACCCCGGTCGCATGCGAGTCGTCCACGGCGACCACGGCGCCGTGTTTTCGGGCGACTGCGACGATGTCCGGCAGCTTGGCGATGTCGCCTTCCATCGAGAACACGCCGTCCGTGAAGATCAGCTTCAGAGGGGAAGCCTTGGCGGCCCGCAGCTGCTCCTCGAGGTCCGCCATGTCGGAGTGCCGGTACACCGCCGTCCGGCACTTGGTGATGGTCTTCGCGAGGCGAATCGCGTCGATGATGGACGCGTGATTCAGCTGGTCCGAGATGACGATGTCCTGCTCACCGAGCAGCGTGGGGACGAGGCCCTCGTTCGCGTTCCAGCAGCTCACGTACGTGAGTGACGACTCGCAGCCGACGAAGCGGGCGAGCGCCTGCTCGAGCTCGCGGTGAACGGTGAACGTGCCGCAGATGAAGCGTACGGAGCCCGTGCCGGCCCCGAATTGGTCGAGCGCCCGCTGGCCGGCGGCGACCACGTCGGGCGCGTTGCACAGCCCGAGGTAATTGTTGGACGACAGAATCACGACCTCGCCGCGCCCTTCCATCCTGGTCCTGGCGGCTTGGGGCCCTTCGAGGTGGTTGAGGCGTTTATAGACGCCCTGCTGCTTGAACTGCTCGAGCTCGGCCTCGAGCCGGGCGGCGAAGCTCATGCGATCTCCAGGATGATCTTGCCCGCATCGCCCGAGCGGATGGCGGCGAGGGCCTCGTCGATTTTGGCGAGCGGAAACTGGTGCGTGATCACGGGCCGGGGGTCGACCAGCCCCGCCGAGAGATAGCGCCGCATCTGGTTCCACGTCTCGTACATCTTGCGGCCGATCACGCCGTACACGGTGATGCCCTTGAAAATGATCTCGTTGGCGAAGTCGACCGGGACCTGGCCGTCGGGAATGCCCAGCAACTGGACCCGCCCGCCCAGGCGCACCGCGGCGAAGGCCTGGTGCAGCGCCGACGGCACGCCGGACATCTCGCACACCACGTCGGCGCCCTCGCCCCCGGTCTCGGCCCGCACGGCGCGCACCACGTCGTCGCGCGTGGCGTCGATCGTCACGTGGGCGCCCATGCGCTTCGCCAGCGCGAGCCGCTTGGCGTTCACGTCGGAGGCGATCACTTTGGCCGCGCCGGCGGCCCGGGCGATGCCCACGGCGAAACAGCCGATCGGACCGCACCCCACCACGAACACGGTGCTCCCCGGAATGTCGGCCGTCAGCACCGTATGAAACGCGTTGCCCATCGGGTCCATCACGGCGCCCACCGTGGTGGGAATGCCGTCGAGCGGCAGCACGTTGGTGGCGGGCATGGCGATGTACTCCGCGAACGCCCCGTCGCGGTCTACGCCGATGATGCGGGTGTACTTGCAGATGTGGCTGTTGCCGGTGCGACACTGGAGACAGTGTCCGCACACAATATGGCCCTCGGCGGTCACGAGCTGCCCGGTCCGGAGCTCCGCCACCCCGCCGCCCACCGCGACGATCTCGCCGGCGAACTCGTGTCCCACCACCAGCGGCGGTCGCAGGCGGCCTTCGGCCCAGGCGTTCCAGTCGGCGATGTGCAGGTCGGTGCCGCATACACCGGCGTGCCGGACTGCGATCAGCACTTCGCCCGGACCGGGGGACGGCTTGGGCACCGTCGTGACTTTCAGGCCGGGGGCGCGTTGCTCTTTGATGACGGCTTGCATGAGATGGGTCAGAAGATGGACCGCGTGAAGCCTCCGTCCACCTGCAACGCGGCGCCGGTAATATAACTGGCGCGCTCCGACACGAGGAACGCGACCGCGGCCGCCAGCTCCTCGGTACGACCCATGCGCGCCATGGGAATACCGGCGATCATCTCGCGCATCACCTCCTGAGACGCCCGCTGCTCGCGCTTGGCGCGCGTCTCCGTCAGCTCGGTGATGCGCTCCGTCGCGATGAAACCGGGGTTTACGACATTGACCGTGATGCCGTCGGTAGCCACCTCGTCCGCCAGGGCCTTCGCGAAGCCCACCACGCCGGCGCGGGCCGTGGTCGACAGGATCAAGCCGGGCAGCGGCTGCTTGGCGGCGACCGAGGCCAGGCACACGATCCGTCCCCATTGCCGCTTGCGCATCAGGGGCACCGCCGCGCGACACAAATGGACCGCGGAGAGCAGGTTGAGCTCCACGGCGCGGTGGAACGCCTCGGCGCTCTGCTGGCTGAACGGCGCGGCGGGGGGACCACCCGCGTTGCAGAACAGCACGTCGAGCCGGCCCAGCTCATGGTGCACGCGTTCCACCAGGGATTCGGCCTGGGCCGGGACGCCGACGTCCGCCGCGAACGGTGTGACGCGCTGGCCCGTTTCCAACGTGAGCTGGTCGGCCGCGCGCCCGACTGCGTCGGCGTGACGCCCGTTGACGGCCACGCGGGCCCCCTCGTGTGCCAGGGCCTTCGCGACGGCGCGACCGAGACCCTGGGTGCTGCCGCACACCAGCGCGACCCGTCCCGCCAGACCGAGGTCCATGGGGCGGGAATCTATTGTGCGAGGGACTCGGGGTTAGGGGCTCGGGGCGAGGGCGGCGCTCACTGGTTCGAGACCCGAGGCGCGACTCCCGAGCCCCTCCAGTCGCACCGCGCAGCACTTGAGCTCGGCCATCTTGGCGTAAGGATCGAGCACGGGGTTGGTGAGCAGGTTCGCCGCCGCCTCACGGAAGTGGAACGGGACGAACACCTGTCCCCGCGCGACGCGCTGCGAGATGCGGCACGAGCTCACCATCGCGTTGCGGCGCGACGTGAGCCGCACGGGATCACCGTCCTCGAGACCCAGCTGCGCGGCGTCGGCCGGGTGAATCTCTACGACGGGGGTGGGCTCCCGCTGATCGAGTCCCGAGGCGCGCCGCGTCATGGTGCCCGTGTGCCAGTGGTACAGCTGCCGGCCGGTGTTCATGACGAACGGGTACTGCGCGTCGGGCAGCTCGACCGGAGGCGCGTACTCGACGGGCACGAACGTCGCCTTGCCGTCGGCGGTCGGAAAGCGCTCGTCGAACAGGAAGGCGGTGCCCGCGTGCCCGGGCGTCGGCACCGGATACTGCAACCCCGCTCCCTCGAGCCGCGGGTACGTCACCCCTCTCCAGGACGGCGTCACCGCGGCGATCTCGGCCATGACGGCTTCCGCCGTGGGGAAGGTGGTCGTGAGGCCCAGGCGGTTGGACAGATCGCTCAGGATCTCGAGATCGCGGCGCGCATCGCCCGGGGGGTCCACGGCGCGGTGCGCCAGCTGAACTCGCCGCTCGGTGTTCACGAACGTGCCCGTCTTCTCCGCGAAGCTCGAGCCGGGGAGCACCACGTCGGCGTAGCGTGCGGTCTCGGTGAGGAACAGGTCGTGCACGGCCAGGAACTCGAGCTCCCGGAACCAGTGCTCCGCGTGCGCGATGTCGGGATCGGAGATGATGGGGTTCTCGCCCATGATATACATCCCGCGCACGCCGCTTTCCGCTTTCACGATCTCCGTCACCATGAGCCCCTCTTTGAGCGAGAGAGACTCTGCGGGCACGCCCCACGCCCTCGCGTACTCGGCCCGGATCTTGGGGTCCTTCACGGAGCGGTAATCCGTGTACACGAAGGGGATCGCTCCGACGTCCGAGGCGCCCTGCACGTTGTTCTGGCCGCGCACCGGCATCATGGCTGCGCCCCAGCGACCGATCATCCCGCAGGCGAGCATCAGGTTCAAGAGCGAGGTGACGAGGTCGGTGCCGTTGGCGTGTTGGGTGAGGCCCATCGCCCACAGGGTGCTGCTGTTCGGCCCGCGGGCGTACAGCTCGGCCGCCTCGCGGATGCGGTCGGCCGGCACGCCGGTGATCTTCGATGCCACCTCCGGCGTCATGGCCCGCACCGACTCGCGCAGCCTGTCGAAGGCGTGGGTGCGCCGGGCGATGAACTCCTTGGCCTCGAGCCCGCTCGCGATCACGTGGTTGAGCATCGCGTTGAACAGCGCCACGTCGGTACCGGGCTGCATCTGCAGGTGGATGTCGGCCCGCCCGGCGAGCTCGGTCTTACGCGGGTCGGCCACGATGAGCGTCGCACCGCGCTCGTGGGCGCGCTTGATCGCCGCCCCGAAGACGGGGTGGGATTCCGTGGTGTTCGCCCCCGCGATGAAGATGACGTCGGCCGCGTGCTCGACCTCGCGCATCGAACCCGAAGCAGCGGAGGTGTTCAGCGCCCGCTGCATCGCCGCCACCGAGGTCGAATGGCACAGGCGTGTGCAGTGGTCGATGTTGTTGGTGCCCAGCGCGGCGCGGAACATCCGCATCATGAGGTAGTTCTCCTCGTTGGTGCACTTGGCCGAGGAGAAGCAGGCGAGGGCGTCGCCGCCGCGCTCCCGCTTGATGCGCATCAGCTCCTGCGCCGTGAGCTCCAGCGCCTCGTCCCACGTGGCCTCGCGGAACGGCTCGTACCACGCCGCCGGCGTCGCCACCCGGTCGCGCAGGTCCAGGTCCAGTCGCTCGAGCAGCGGCAGATCCCGCACCGCCTTGCCGACCGCGCGCGGCGGCCCCGCCGGCTTCGCGCTCTGGCCCTCCCCCTCGATCGTCTGCCACGGACCGCCGCGGCGCTCGGCGCCCGCCGGGCCCCGCCATACCCAATGACCGCCCTGCTTGAGCCAGCCGCGGCGGATCAGCGGCTTGGTAAGGCGGTCGTGATGTTGCGGGAAATCGTAGCCGAACCGGCCCTTCACGCAGGTCGAGCCCTGATTGGGGGTGTCGAGCTCGATGTCGGGCGAAGTGACGCGCATGATCTTGTCGTCCGCGACGTGCAGGTCCACCTGACAGCCGACGCCGCAGTAGGGGCACACCGAGCGGACGGTGCGCTCCGGCCGGCGGACGCGCTCCGGCGCGAACCGCTCCTGGGGCATCACCTCGAAAATGGCGCCCGTGGGGCACACGCGGACGCATTCCCCGCACCACGTGCATCCCGCCTTGTCGGGATCGCCGTCCGCCCCGACGATGATCTCGGCGTGCTCACCCCGCTGCGCCACGTCCAGCACGCCGACTACCTGGATGTCCTCGCACGCGCGCACGCAGCGTGTGCAGAGGATGCAGGTGCTCATGTCGTGCCGGATCATCGGGTCGCCGGGGCGCTCGTCGCCGTGCCGCAGCGTCAGGTCCCGCGCGCCCAGCGGCGTGGGCGCGACGCCGTAGCGCACTACGTAGCCCTCGAACTCGTTGCGTGGGGCGCCCCCGCCCCGGCTGCCGTTCCGCAGGTGGTCTCCGGGATAGCGCTCCAGCAGCAGCCGCAGCACACCCTTGCGGCTTTCGACCGCAGCGTGGGACTCGGTCTGCACCACCATTCCGTCCGCTACCTTGGTCGCGCAGGCCGGCACCAGCTTCGCCTGCCCCTCGACCGACACGAGGCAGATACGGCAGTTGCCGACGGTGGGCAGCTTGGGATACCAGCAGAGGGTGGGGATGTCGACAATCCCCGCAGCGCGGGCGGCGTCGAGGATCGTCTGCTCGGCGTCGGCCGTGACCCGGCGGCCGTTGACCGTGAGCGTGGTCATCACACCTGAAGATTAGCCGCCGAGCCCTAGAGAGACAAAAGCGGCACGGGCCGGCTGGGAGGCCGGCCCGGGTGCTCAATCGAGATGCTCGGGGAGGTGGCGGTGCGTGTGGTCGCCCGCTTCGCCTTCGTCCGTGAACCAACAGTAGGCCCAGATCTTCGCCGGGCGAAGTATCCGGCGCCCCGCCTGCAGGATGATGCCGATCGGCTCGTCGTCGAGGAGGAGAGGCAAGCTTGTCATGACCGTTCCACGTGGCAGGTTTACACGTTGCCGAGGCAAAGGGCTTGCCGCGGGTCGTTTCGTGTAACCTGCTGTCCTGCAACGTGTAACGTGCGAGGTGGGGAAGGGGAGTGGTCACTCCGACACGTTCAGCGCCGTGTCCAGCTGACGCTCGGGCTTGGTCGCCGTGAACCCGGCGCCCGCCTTGCTACGCCGCCGCCGCACGATCTCCCAGCCGCCATATTGCGCCTGCAGCGCTTCCGGGGCGAGCGGTATGACCTCGCTCGCCGTGGGGCTGGGCAGGATCACGTGGACGCCGCCCGGGCGGGTGCGCGCCTGGAGCTCCGCCAGGAGCCCGTTGCGGTCGCGCGCGCGTGCCGCCGCGAGCCCGGCGGGATCGATCACCACGACGCTGGGCGACACGTCGGGGAACCAGCCGCCGAACGTGACGACGAGCGCCTGGAAGCGTCCCGCCAGCTGCTCGGTGACGGCCCGGCTCTCGGCGCCCTCGATCGCGGCCAGATCCTGGTCGAGCAGGAACACCTCCGCGTCGTGGGCGGCGATGAACAGGGCGACGGGAAGCGCCGCCGCGCCGATCACCACGCCCACGTCGCCGGGCTCGAGGCGACGCACCGCGCTCACCAGCGGCCCGTCCGCTTCGAGACCCCAGTGGGTGGGCGCCCGCTGTGCTGCCCGCAGCGCGCGGTGCTTCTGGCGCCAGCGCGGGAACGTGGGGAGCCGCAGCCGGCGGGCGATGATGCGGTCCACGTGCTCGAGCAGCAGCACCTCGGTAAGCAGATACTGCCCCGCCGCGTTCTCCTCCAGCTCGCGCACCGCCTCGTCCCCGATCTCGAGCAGCTCCTCGCGGGTGAGGGTGTTCTTGTACTCCTCGATGCGCTGCAGCAGAAACTCGTGGTACTCCTGCTTGAGGGAGCGCGGCGGCCGGCGCGCCGTGCGGGATGGGTGCTCGCCGGACAGGCTCAGCATGGTTCCACGTGCACGGTGACCTCGTGCAGTCGCAGGTCGCGCTTGAGGCGCTCCTCCACCTGGTCGGCGATCGCATGGGCCGATTCCACGTCCGCGTGGCGGTCGACGCACACCGTGACCTCGGCGTAGCGCAGGTCGGAGGGCCCGCGCGACCGGATGCTGTAGGCGCTCTTCACGCCGGGGACCGCTTGCGCGGCGTCCTGGATGTCCCGCGTGGGAATGGCGCGCTCGTCCACCAGCACCGGGACCGTGCGTGCCAGAATGCGGTACGCCACCAGCACGATCACCAGCGCCACGACGATCGCGACCGCCGAGTCCGCCCACCACCATCCCTGGCGCATGAGCAGGACACTCACCAGGATGCCGGCCGTGACCAGGACATCGGCGCGCGTGTGCGCCGCGTCGGCCACCAGCAGCTCACTGCCGAGCTCGGTGCCGCGGCGGTGCTCGTACCAGGTGATCAGCACATTCACCCCGAGCGTGAGCACCAGCAGGGCCAGCTGCCAGTCGCTGACGTCGACGCGATGGGTGCCGCTCACGAGATGGTTGACCGCCCCCCGCACCAGCTCGAAGCAGCTGATCGACAGGAATCCCACGATGGAAAGGGCGCCGAGCGTCTCGAACTTGCCGTGGCCATAGGGGTGGTCCTCATCGGGCTCCTTGGCTGCCACGCGAATCACGATCAGGCCGAGCACGTTGTTGAGCGCGTCCACGCAGGAATCGACTGCGCCGCCGAGCACGGCGAGCGATCCGGACGCGAAGCCCACCCACAGCTTCACCCCCACGACCGCCAGGTTGGCGACCAGGAGGCCGATGAACACTCGGCGGACGAGGGCGGACGCCGGCATGGACAGGAATGCAAGGTTGTAAGGGACAGCGGTTTAGTCAACGGGGACGTCGCGAATGGAATGCGGGAATGGAAGCAGGGAGAGGTTACCCCCGCCGAGGCCGCTTGTGAGGGTGCGCCTCCATCGGAGCCGTGATGGCTCCCCGCTGGAGCGCCTCCGCGAGCGCCACTGTAGCTGCGGTCCGATCAGCGTCTAAGCCTCGCTCCCGCAGTCGTCGGATCATTCGGGCGAGCCGGTGGGCGTAGTCGTGCGTCTTGAGCTTTGCCGCGTCCGGTTCTGGCTTGAGCTTGTTCAGCCGCTGTACGAGGCGCTGCAGTGTGATCGGTGCCATCGGATCCCCTATCCGGCTACGGACGAGAAAGCAGGGCGGACTCGGCCGCCCCCTTCCTCGAACAGACGGTCGGCCTTGAAACAGACCGGAGCTACGAGCGGCCGGGCCGACCGGTCAGCTTGCGACCACATCTATTAGTACATCCCGCCCATGCCCCCGCCGCCGGGCATCGGGGGCATCTTTTCCTTCTCCTTCCTCTCCACGACCACGCACTCGGTGGTGAGGAGCAGTCCGGCAATGGACGCGGCGTTCTGTAGCGCCGTGCGGGTAACTTTGGTCGGGTCGATGACGCCGGCCGCGACCAGGTCCTCGTACTCGTCGGTCTGGGCGTTGTAGCCGTAGTTCAGCTTGTCCGACTCCTTGACCTTGCCCACCACGATGGACGCTTCCGCGCCGGCGTTCTGGGCGATGATCCGGATCGGCTCCTCCAGCGCGCGGCGGACGATCTCGATGCCGGTCTTCTCGTCGTCATCGCCGCCCCTGACCTTGTCGAGGGCCTTCCGGCACCACAACAGCGCGACACCGCCGCCCGGTACGATGCCCTCCTCGACCGCGGCGCGGGTCGCGTGCAGCGCGTCTTCGACCCGGGCCTTCTTCTCCTTCATTTCAGTCTCGGTGGCAGCCCCCACGTTGATCACGGCGACACCGCCCGCCAGCTTCGCGAGCCGCTCCTGCAGCTTCTCCTTGTCGTAATCCGATGTGGCCTTCTCGATCGCCGTGCGGATCTGGCTGATGCGGCCCTGGATGTCGGCCTGTTTGCCCTTGCCGCCGATCAGGGTGGTGTTGTCCTTGTCCACCACGATGCGCTTGATGTGGCCGAGATCGTCGAGCCCGGTGTTCTCGAGCTTGAAGCCCAGCTCTTCGGAGATCACTTTGCCCGCGGTGACCGTCGCGACGTCCGTGAGCAGCTCCTTGCGCCGGTCGCCGAAGCCCGGGGCCTTCACCGCGCACACCTTCAGTGTGCCACGCAGCTTGTTGACCACCAGCGTCGCCAGCGCCTCGCCCTCCACGTCCTCGGCGATGATGAGCAGCGGCTTGCCCGACTGCGCCACCTTCTCGAGCACCGGGAGCAGGTCCTTCATGGTGGCGATCTTCTTTTCGTGCACCAGCACGTAGGCGTCCTCGAGCACGGCCTCCATCTTCTCCGGATCGGTGATGAAGTAGGGCGACAGGTAGCCGCGGTCGAACTGCATCCCGTCCACCGTCTCGAGCGTGGTCTCGAGGCCCTTCGCCTCCTCCACCGTGATCACGCCGTCCTTGCCCACCTTCTCCATCGCGTCCGCGATGATCTTGCCGATCTCCGGATCGCTGTTCGCCGAGATGGTCCCGACCTGGGCGATTTCCTTCGGGCCCTTGCTGGGTGCGGAGATCCGCTTCAGCTCGTCCACCACCAACTCGACCGCCCTGTCGATGCCGCGCTTCAGCGACATCGGGTTGGCGCCCGCGGTGACCGATTTCAGCCCCTCGCGGAAGATCGCCTGCGCCAGCACCGTCGCGGTGGTCGTGCCGTCCCCGGCGATATCGGAGGTCTTGGTCGCCACTTCCTTCACCATCTGGGCGCCCATGTTCTCGATCGCATCCTCGAGCTCGATCTCCTTCGCGACGGTGACCCCGTCCTTGGTGATCGTCGGGTTCCCGAACTTCTTGTCGATGACGACGTTGCGACCCTTGGGACCGAGGGTGACCTTCACCGCCTCGGCCAGCTGGTCCACGCCCCGCTTGAGGCGCGAGCGGGCCTCCGTATTGAATTCGAGATACTTGGCAGCCATCTGGTTTTCTCTCCCGCTCAGCTGAGCTTGGCGATGACGTCGGATTCCTTGATCAGGATGATCTCTTCCTCGTCCAGCTCGACCTGCGAGCCGGTGTACTTCCCATACACGACCCGGTCCCCGATCTTCAGCTCGAGCGGGACCCGCTGGCCTTTCTCCAGCCGGCCGGGCCCGACCGCGATGACCTCACCCTGGATCGGCTTCTCCTTCGCCGTGTCCGGGATGTAGAGGCCACCTCTCATCTCCTCGGTGTCTTCCAGCGGCCGGATCGCCACGCGATCGGCGAGTGGGAAGACCTTGAGCCGCGTCTTCGTCGCAGTAGCCATGATGCTCCTCTCCGAACAGGAGGGAGAGCGGCCCATGCCGCCCTCCACCTTGGTACTCGTAAAAGGTCAGGCGTTCAACAACGCCTTGTCAGGGGTGACCTCCACCTTGATCAGGTGAGGCTTGGCCGTCTCCGCCTTGGGCAGCGTGATCGTCAGCACGCCGAGGTTGTAGGTCGCCTTGATCTTGTTGGGATCGATCGAGGCCGACAACCGGAACGTCCGTTCGAAGGCGCCGTAGTTCCGCTCATAGCGATGGACCTTCTCGGCCTTTTCCTCCGCCAGCTGCTCCTTCGTGCCCTTGATGGTCAGCAGGTTGCTCTCCACCGTGATCTTCACGTCCGAGGGTCTAACCCCAGGCACCTCCGCCACCAGGCGGATGACATCGGGCTCCTCAAAGATGTCCACCAGCGGCAGCCAGGCCGTGGTCGCGGCCTCGGGTACGGGCCATTCTGACCCGCGCAAGGGCTCGCTGAACGTCCGGCCAATCCGGTGCTCCAACTGATGCAGCAGATCCAGCATCGGGTCCCTCTGTGTGATACCGAACATGTGATTGCTCCTTAGCTCGTCATCAGGCGATTACAGTTAACTAATTTGGTTCCACAGTGTCCTGTCGCAAGTTGAATAATATAGCTGTAGTGTACTACACTTGTCAAGTACACTTGATAGTCTTAAATTGATTGTCGGCAGGCGTTAGAGTACTTGAGAGGTTAATCATGGATGACTCGGCCTGAGGAGGCCCTGTGGACGTACCGTTTGTGATCCGGCAGCGGTTAGAGGAATTGGGATTGGAGCAGCAAGCGCTCGCGCGCGCCGCCAACGTGACCGAGTCCTACATCTCTCAGTTACTGACGCGGAGAAAAGCGCCTCCCGCGCCGAACCGTACGGACATCTATGACCGCATGGACAAGTTCTTGAAGCTTCCCAGCGGGGAGCTGGCGAAGCTGGCCGATCTCCAGCGCAAGGAAGAATTGAAGCGGGAATTGGGGGAGGAGCCCGCCCCCTTGTTTCACGAAGTCCGCGAGCTGATCCTGCGCAAGTGTAATCCCGAGAGGCAAGAACACGTCCGCGCGATCTTTGAAAAGCAGCCCTTCGGCGAGCTCGAACGCCTTGTCACGCAGACGCTCCTGGACGTGGTCAAGCGCGTCGCGAAGGACGAACTCGAGAATGACTACTGGCTCCGGATGGTGGCTCGGCTCAGTCGCCGCAGCTATGAGGAGATGCGGGTCGTCGTGCTCGAGTTCCTCGATACGGACATCTTCCACGTGTCCGCTGAGAACTGCGTCGCGTTCTTGGATCCGCTGATTGAATCCTGGGACATCGACCTGGCGACCTTCGCTCTGGAGATCGTCCTCAACCACAGCGTCGTCCCAGGGCAGGCGAGGCGATTCGCGTTTGTCGAGCGGGAAGCCGAACAGCCTGTCAACGAAGACCCCGGGCTCCGGGAATTCCTGCAGGACCCTTCCCTCAGCGGCACCGCGACCGCGGAGGAAGTCGAGTTTCTCAAGCACCTGAAGTTCCCGGGCCGGCGGCCGACGCCCCTGTACTATTACCGGGAGTTGCAGAGCCTCCGGGACCCGCTCCATTTTCGCACGCCATAGGTCCCCTTAGTCCACCGTCCGCAGGAGAGCGCCCTTCAGGTAACCCGTCTCCGGGACGTTGACGAGCTCCGGGTGGTCGCGCCCCGCACCCGTGACGGCGAGCAGCTGGAGGCGGGTCCCCGAGTCCCGGGCTGCGTCGGCGACCATCTCGAGAAAGACCGACCGGTTCACGTGGTAGGAGCAGGAGCAGGTGAACAGCACGCCGCCCGGCGCGAGCAGGCGCATCGCGCGCAGGTTGATCTCCTTGTAGCCCGCCAGGGCGCGGACCAGGCTCTGCTTCGCCTTGGCGAACGCGGGCGGATCGAGCACCACCGTGTCGAAGCGCTCGTCGCGGCGCTCCAGCTCACGCAGCACATCGAACGCGTTGGCCTCGCGCCACGTGATGTTGGTGAGTCCGTTGAGGGCCGCGTTCTCCTGCCCGCGCGCCAGCGCCTCGGCGCTCGAGTCCACGGCCACCACTGCCGTCGCCCGGCGCGCCAGGTGCAGCGCGAACGAGCCGTGATACGTGAACAGGTCGAGCGCGCGACCCGGGCCGGCGTGCTCGCGAACCAGCTCGCGGTTCTCACGCTGGTCGAGGAACGCGCCGGTCTTCTGGCCGGTCCAGGGCGCCGCGGCATAACGCACATCAGCCTCCACAACCTCCACAATCTTCGGCACCTGGCCGTAGGCGAGCGTCACTTCCAGCGGCAGGCCCTCGTGGCGCCGGATGGCGGAGTCGTTGCGCAGCAGGATCCCCTCGGGCGCGAGGGCCGCAGCGATCCCCGCCAGCACGTCGTCCCGGACCTGCTCCAGTCCTGCCGAGAGCAGCTGGGCCACGACGTAGGGGCCATAGCGGTCCACGACGAGGGAGGGGAGGCCGTCGCCCTCGGCGTGGACCACGCGATACGCCGTCGCGGCCAGCCCCGCGCGGCGCGCCGCAGCGCTGGCGATGCTCCGCTGCCACCAGGTTGCGTCCACCGGCTCGCGCCCACGTGTGAGCAGGCGCAGGCGGATCTCCGACTTGGGGGAGTACAGCGCCTGGCCGAGGTGCCGGCTGCGGCGGTCGGTGACGGCCACGATCCCGGGCGTGTCGCCCGGCTCGTCGTACAGGTCGGTGCGATAGATCCAGGGATGGCCGGCCTGCCAGCGCGCCGCGCCCTTGGCGCTCACGATCACCGTGCGCACCGCTGCCGTCGCCGTCACCGTCCGCCCGTCCGGCCGTCCGCCCGTCCGCCCCTGTCCGGCCGCAGCTTGGCCGCGTCGCGCAGGTACATATGTTTCAGCTCACGCTGTGGCTTGGCCGTGTAGAAGTGCAGCAGCACGCGGATGCAGCGCGGCAAGCCGTCCGGCACCGCGACTTCCGCGGCTCCCAGCAGCGGCACGTCGACCCAGCCGAGCAGGCGCGCGGCGCGCGCCGGGTACTCGGCGGTCAGATCGGGAGACGACGTGAAGATCGCGCTCTCGACCTCCTCGGGCCTGAAACCGTTGGCCTCCTGGAGGGTGCGCAACAGCTCGGCCGTCGCGTTCAGGATCGCTTCGCGCGTGTTGGCCGCCGCCGTGGTGGCGCCGCGCAGCCCACGCAGAGTCTTGGTCATGGCCCTCGCCGATCAGTTGCGCTTGATGGTGCTCACGGATGCCGCGCTCCTCAAGGGGCGTGACGTGGTGGCGGAATGCCGCCAGGCCGCGCGCGGCGGGGCGACCATGATTCAGGTGCGCCTCAAGGACGCGCCGCCGCGCGACGTCGCGGCCCTGACGCGCTCCCTCGTGGGCGCCCTCGCCATCCCGGTGATCGTCAACGATCGGGTCGACGTGGCGCTCGCCGCCGGGGCGGCCGGCGCCCACCTCGGCCAGGACGACCTGCCGCTCGACCGCGTGCGGCCTCACGTCCCCCCGCCTCCCACGTTCCTGCTGGGCATCTCCGTCGGCACGCCCGCCGAGGCCGAGCGGGTGCGCGGCTGGCGTGCCGACTACTGGAGCGTCGGACCGTGCTTCGCCACGGGAAACAAGCCGGACGCCGGGCCGCCGCTCGGGGCTGAGGGCTTCGCCCGGGTCGCCCGACTGGCCCCGGCCGGCACGCCGGTGCTCGCGATCGGCGGCATCACCGCGGCTACCGCCGCCGCGCT
>DATDFC010000045.1:0-8337 GCA_036522815.1 Gemmatimonadales bacterium
CGCCGCTCGACACGAGATGGACCTCGATCACCGGCGCTTCGTTGATCCGCAGCATGCGGTAGTCGTTGAAATTGTGCTGCTCGACCCGCCCGCCCCGGATCGTGATCTCGCCGAACAGGACGCCGGTGACCCCGAACACGATGCCGCCCTCCATCTGCGCGGCGACCGTGTCGGGATTGACGATCGTGCCACAGTCGACGGCGCAGACCACGCGGGTAACGCGCACGTCGCCTCGCGGCGACACGACGACCTCGGCGACCTGGGCGATGTAGCTCCCGAACGCGTGCAGCAGCGCGACTCCGCGGCCGCTGCGAGGCGCCAGCGGCTGTCCCCACCCCGCCTTCTCCGCCACCAGGTCCAGGACGGCTCTGGCTCGCGGCGAGTGGTCGAGCAGCGCGCGCCGGTAGGCGACCGGGTCCTGCCCCGCCGCGGCGGCGAGCTCGTCGATGAAGCTCTCCACCACGAAGATGCTGTGGGTCGGACCGACGCCGCGCCAGAACGCCGTGGGAATCCCGGGCGGCTCCTGCCGCACGTACTCGACCCGGATGTTGGGCAGTTCGTAGGGCGGCTCCGCCGCGCCTTCCACGGCGTCGGTATCGAGGCCCTTCATCCCGGCGATCAGCTGGTGCAGGCCGACGGCGCGGATCACCCGCAGGTTCTTGGGGAACAGCTGGCTCGTCACCCGCGCCATGATCGACGACCCGGTGACGCGATGCGTCCACGCGACCGGCTTGCCGCCGGCGTCGAGACCGGCGGCGATCCGGTCGTAGTAATAGGGCCGGTACATGTCGTGCTGAATGTCTTCTTCACGCGTCCACACCACTTTCACGGGACCGGTCACCTGCTTGGCGATCTGCACCGCCCGGACCACGAAGTCCACCTCGAGCCGCCGGCCGAACCCGCCGCCCAGCAGGTGGTTGTGCACGCGGACCTTGGCGCGCGGCAGGCCCGTGAGCTTCGCGGCCGCGGTCTGGGTGAACGTGGGCACCTGCGTGCCCAGCCACAGGTCGCAGCCGTCGGGCCGCACGTGCACGGTGCAGTTCACCGGCTCGAGCGTGGCATGGGCCAGGAACGGCAGCTCGTACACCGCGTCGATTTTTCGGGCCGCGCCCGCCATCGCCTTGACCGCGTCGCCGTCGTCGCGTGCCACCACGCCCGGTTTCAGCGACGCGTCAGCCAGCGCCCGCACGATGTCCGCGGTCCCGACCAGGGCGTTCGGCCCCTCATCCCAGCGGATGTCCAGCGCGGCGAGGCCCTGTTTGGCCGCCCACATGTGATCGGCCACAACGGCCACCGCGTCGTCCAGCCGCACGATCTGGCGCACGCCCGGTATTGCCTTGGCCCTGGTGTCGTCGACGCTGGCGAGCTTGCCGCCGAACACGGGGCAGGCGGCGAGCGTGGCGACTTTCATATCGGGAAGCCGCACGTCGATGCCGAACTGCGCCGTGCCGTCCACCTTGCCCCGGGCGTCCACGCGCTTGGCGGGCGTGCCGATCAGCTTGAAGTCCTTCGGGTCTTTGAGCGGCACGCGGCTCGGCACGCGCAGCGTGGCCGCCTTATCCACCAGCGCACCGTAGCCGAGCGAGCGATTGGTCGGGCCGTGAACCACCGTGCCCCGCGCCGCGTGGCACGAGGCGGGATCGACGTTCCAGGTAGCCGCGGCGGCGGCGACCAACAGGCTCCGCGCGGCGGCACCGGCGCGGCGCAGCGGCTCCCAGTTGCCCCGCACCGACGTCGATCCGCCCGTCTCCTGCACCCCGAACAGCGGCTCCGCGTAGCGGGCGTCGTCGGGAGGCGCGTGCTCGAGCCGCACGTCGGCCAGATCGACCTCCAGCTCCTCGGCCAGGAGCATGGACATGGACGTATACGTCCCCTGACCCATTTCGACCTTGTGCATGATCAGCGTCACGCGACCGTCGCGGTCGACGCGAATGAAGGCGTTGGGCTCGAAGGTGGAGGGCGGTGGCGCCGGCAGGTCGAAGCCGAGCAGCAGTCCGCCGCCGACGGCGGCGCTGACGCTCAGGAACTCCCGACGCGACACACCCGGCTGGCGGACCACGTCAGCCTGCCGCCGCTCGTTTGATGGCGGCGCGGATGCGCCCATAGGTGCCGCAGCGACAGATGTTCCCCGCCATCGCGGCGTCGATATCGGCGTCGGTCGGATGCGGCTTGGCCGCGAGCAGCGCCGCGGCGGCCATGATCTGACCCGACTGGCAGTAGCCGCACTGCACGACCTCCACGTCGAGCCACGCCTGCTGGACGCGTTTGCCGCTCGCCGTCTGTCCCACGGCCTCGATGGTCGTGATGCTCTTCCCGGTCACGGCGGACACGGGGGTGACGCAGGAGCGGATCGGCCGGCCGTCCACCTGCACGGTGCAGGCGCCGCACAGCGCCATGCCGCAGCCGAACTTGGTGCCGGTGAGGCCGAGCACGTCGCGCAGCACCCAGAGCACCGGCATGTCGGGCGGCACGTCCACCGTGTGCACCGTGCCGTTCACGCGCAGCGTGCTGCTCAACCCGTCTCCCGGCTGGTGCTGAGCCGACGGGCGGTCGTGGCGGCGACGCCGCCATACAGGCGCTGGTAGTGCGGCCGCTCCACGAGCCGGTAGAAGGCGACAATCGCGCCCTGTGAGAACACGGCCGCGACGAGCCCGGGCAGCGACGCCACGAGCAGCGCAAAGCCGTAGGTCTGGACGTACCCCACGGTGTACATCGGATTCCGCAGCCAGCGGTAGGGGCCGGCGATGGTGGGCGTCGGCCGCGTCTCGAGCTCGAAGAAGTCCCGCCAGTAGTAGCCGTCCGCGCCCAGCGTCGCGGCCGCCCACAGCTTGACCGCCACCCCGAGCGCCACGAGCCCGGCGCCGGCGAGGCGCCAGCCGAGCGGCGCCGGGAGATCGAGCGTGCCGCGCGTGAGCAGACACACCACCACGAAGGCGATGCCATCGTGGTACATGAGGAGCGCCGCGCGGCGGCGGAACCGCGCGTACGCCGGCGCTGCCGCGTCGCGCGACACGGGCGCCGCGTCCGCACGCCGCAGCGCCAGGCCGATGTACAGGACGTACGCCAGGCGGCTCGCCACGGAGTAGCCCAGGGCGAGCAGGTCCTGGAGTTGGAGGTGGAAGGGCAAGTCGGCGATGGGCTCTCGAGTCCTCGGGAACTAGTGAGGCGTGGCCGGTGTGGCCAAGAGCGCCGGCGCCTCGGTGGTGGCGCTCACGCGGAAGCGGATCCACATGCCCGAGGCACCATGACCCGGGACCCCACAGAAGATCAGATACTCGCCCGCGGGCTGCGCCGTGAAACGCAGCGTGTCGGTGGCTTCCGACACGAGCCCTTCAGTGAGTCTGAGTGTGAACGCCCGCGGAATGGCGGGGGCGATCGTCTGTGTGAGGAGCGGAGTCTGTGGGGCGATGATCTCCGCGCTGTGCGGCAGCATGCCGTCGTGGTTGCGGAAGGCGATTTCGGTCCGCCAGCCTGCGGGCACGACGAGCGTGAGGCCGCCGTCACGGAAGCCGTTGAAGTTGAGCGCGCCGTTCAACCCGGTGAGTCCGGCAATCAGCTGGAAGCGAACCGCCTTCGTGGCAGCGTCGAAACTGAGCCAGGCCGGGTCGATTTCCGGGCCGGGCCCCGCGGTGGGGGTGAGAGAGAACGCGACCAGCACGGCCGGCGCGTACGAAAAGCTGCGTGCCGTCATGAGAGAGTGCTCCGGGTTGCAACGTAATCAAGCGGGATTACCGCAGCGCCGAAAGGGCGCGCTCGACGGCGTCGTGCGTCGCAGTCCGGACCAGACCGTCGCGCTCGAGCAGCAGCGCGGGAACCACAGCGATGATGGCGGTGTCTTTGGCACAGGATTCGCCACTGAAGGTTCGGGAATCAATCGGGGGTTCGCTGTGTGAAGCATAACTCGTTGTGGGAAGGGACCCGGCTCGGCCTGGTCGTCGCGACCACCATTTGGATCTGGCTCGCGATGGTGGACGCAATCGTGGGCCAGCCCCTCCGGACGTTCACCGTGCTCGGCGGGGTCGCGCAATTCACGCTGCTGCACTACCTGCTCAACGTGGCGTACGGCATCGCGATCGTGTCGGCGATTCACCGCGCCGCGCGCGAGCCCAGTCTCGTGATGGGCGTGGCATTCGGCTTCTTCATCCTGGAATTCGGGTTCGTGATGCTGACCATCCTGCTGTCGCAGCTCGGCCTGGGTGGGCTGGCCTGGGTGCGGATCCTGGGCGGCAACCTGGTCGGCGCCGGTGTGGCCGCGGTCGTCTTGTTCCGCACCCATCCCCTGGCACAGGGGCTGCGACAGGCCGAAGCCCAAGAGAACGACTGACCGCCCCAGGGGCGACCGGCGGGAACCGCGGGGCGGGATAGTTCATTTCCGAAGCAGCATGCGCCTCTCCCGTGCCCTTCGCTGGTGGATCATCGCTCTCCTCGCCGCCGCACCGGCGGCTGGCCAGGCGCCGGGCCTCACGGTCGGGGCAGCGTTCCGGCCGCTCTTGGCCGACCCCAAGGAGCCGCAGTTTTTCGCCGCGTACCTGTGGGAGCGCTCGCCCCGGCTCGCGCCCCGCCTCGGGAGCGTGGGCTTCGGCCAGACCATCGGCGTGGCGACCGCCGGCGCCTGGCAGGTGGCGATCGCCGCCGCCGTATTTTCCCAGTTCAACCTCGCCCGGCCGACCGCCGATCTCATGAACACCGACTATCGCGTCGGCCTCCCCGTCACCTACCGCCACGCTGGCCTGACGACGCGCGTGCAGCTGTACCACCAGAGCTCGCACCTGGGCGACGAGTACATGGTGCATGCCAACGCCCAGCGGGTCGACCTCACCTTCGAAGCCGCGGAGCTGCTCGTGTCCGAGCAGCTGGCCGCGTGGCGGGTGTACGGCGGCGGCGAGTACGTCTTCATGCATTCGCCCGCCGACCTGAAGCCGGGGGTGCTGCACGGGGGCGTCGAGTATCGCCAGCCCGGCGTACTGGTGCACCTCGGGCGGTTGGCGACGGGGCGCGTGGTGGCCGCCCTGGACGCGAAGTCGTTCCAGGACCGTGGCTGGACCGTCGGCTGGAGCGCGATCACCGGGCTGGAGCTGGGCGATCCCCTGGTCCGCGGCGAGGGCGGCTGGCGCTGGAGCCTGCTGCTGCGCGCGTACACGGGCCCCGCCCCCTACGGGGAATTCTTTCGCGATCGCGTGGCGTCGCTCGGGGTGGGCCTGGGGCTGGCGCTGTGAGCGTCCTTACATCGTGACCAACACAGAAAGGGAATTCCCGTGCGCTACCTCGTGCTCATCGGCCGCGTGCTGTACGCCGGCATCTTCTTGATGACCATCCTCGGCCACTTTTCCCAAGGCTACATCGGCTATGCGGCGCAACAGGGCGTGCCGGCCGCCGGCCTGCTGGTGCCGCTCTCGGGGATCATCGCCATCGTGGGCGGCCTCAGCATCGCGCTCGGCTACAAGGCGAAGATCGGCGCGTGGCTCATCGTCATCTTCCTCGTGCCCGTGACGTTCGCGATGCATAACTTCTGGGCCGTGAGCGATCCGATGATGCGGGGCATGCAGATGGCGATGTTCATGAAGAACCTCTCCATGCTCGGCGCGGCGCTCTTGATCGCGTACTTCGGCAGCGGCCCGTTGAGCCTGGACGCGAGGCGCGTGTCAGCTGGATCAGCGTGACCTCGGCGGGAGCGCAGGGTGCTCTTGACCTCCGCGTGTCCCAGGCGTACTTTGTATCACAAAGTACTTGTCGTTCTTTTGTCAGCATGCGGCAAGCGCGTCCGATTGAGCGTCGGGAGGTAGTGATGAAGTCGTGGTGGCGACGCATCCGCGCGGCAATCGGGATGGGCATCATCTGGGGAGCAGTATGGTCTGGTGCGGGCGCCCTGCTGGCGCGGGTGCCCGGGTTCTACTCCGACCTCCCGTTCGCCCTCCTGTTTGCTCCGCTCGGCTTTGTTACCGGCATCATCTTCTCCGGGATCCTCGTGGGAATCGAGGGCCGTCGTGGGTTTGATCGCATGTCGCTTGCGCGCTTTGCGGCGTGGGGCGCCGTGAGTGGCCTGTTGCTGTCTGCGATCTTCGTCGTCGGCGCGGCCCTTCGAGGGGCGACCGTGTGGGGAGAGTTCCTGGTGTTCGGTCCCCCGCTCGCCATGGCGAGCGCGGTCTGCGCGGCTGGTTCGCTGGCCCTTGCCAGACGGGCTCAACGAGAACTCCCTGGCCCCAGTGGGGATCTGGCCGAGGCCGAACTTACCGAGGACGAAAAACGAGAACTGCTCGGACGCGGCGACTGACATGACCGCGTAGTTCCAGCCCGCGCGTGTTACGCAGCGGCACCAGCAGATCTGCGCAGCACGTCTATGTGCTCACGCAAAAGATCGGCGACCTCGGCAACGACCAGGTTGATGCCGACCGCAGTGGCAAAGACCGATGCTGTCCGACGGAATAAATGAACCTCACCCATGCCCTTCAGCATGACGATTCGCTGCCCAACCCAAGGCGACTCGCCCGGCGCTCGAGCCGTCTGGCTGAGGGCTGGGCGTCGTGCGAAAAGGCACATGCAGGCAATGAGGATGCTTCGCGCCGGTCGGGGGATCATTGTTGACTCACGATATCAGTTCCTAACACGACGCCCAGAAAGGGTTCCGGGCTGCGAGCTGACATGCGCGGCTGCCTAACGGATTGCGCCGCTTCACAGAAAGCTGCGGCGCACTAAAGAAGAAAGTTTCTCTTCCTTATCTACGTGCGCCGGCAGCCTTAGGCGTGTGTTAGGCGGCGCCACCCATGCTACGGCTTGGTGGCCGCCTTTTGAGGATCGTCCGCTGCGTGGACGTACGTCAGTGCAAATGGACCCATCGCGCTCACCGTAATGAACGTGGCACCCTTCGCGGCGGCGAAGTGGTGGGCGTTCGCCGGGATGGACCCCGAGTCGCCAACCTGCATCGGCTTGGCCTTCGAGGCATCGAAGGTATCGCCCATACCGACGAGGAGCGTCCCCCGCTTGACCGTGACCGTCTCCGCGGTGGGATGGAAGTGGGGCGCGACCTTGTAGCCGGCTGGGAAGGCGAGTTCGACCGTGAACGGCGCCGCCTTAGCGGGGTCACCGCTCAGCACAGCTATCTTGGCGCCCGGGGGAAAGACCGCCGGGGCCGAGCTCCAGTGCAGCGGGCTCGGCGTGGCCGGAGGAGGGGCCTGGGAGTGAAGTGGGGAGGCGGCCATGAGCATGAGGCACGCCGGGACGGTGAGGATGCGCATCTGACCTCCGAGGGATCGTGAGTGGTGCCCCCAAGATCGGGCGGCGGACAGACGGCCGGAAGAGGGGCGCTGCACCATCGCCCTGACGGGAGCCCGCAGCGCGACTCAGCGGCGCGGCTCCTCATAGAGTCCGAACTCGTTGCCGACCGGATCCACAAACACCGCAAATGCGCCCATGCCGGCGCCGATATCAGTCCGCGGGGTCAGGACTCGGCCGCCAGCTGCCTCAATCCGCTTGAGCGTGTCCGCAATCGCATCGACCATGATGTAGGTTCGAGTGCGTTCATCGGGAGTCCGGTCGCTCTCTTTCACCCAGGTCCCACTCACCCCACCGCTGTCATCGAAGGCCAGCTCGCCATCACCACGCCGCCTGACTTTCCATCCGAAAATCGAGCGGTAAAAGTCGGCGGATGCTTCCGCCGTCTTCGCAGGGATCTCCAGGTAACAGATCTTGCCGTGGGGCATTTCAACTCCAACAGGAATGGTGCGCGAAGCGCCGCCTAACGGATCGCGCTTAAGCTGCGGCGCCGACGCTCGCGGGCGCCGCGATATCTGAGACTGGCACAGAGGTGGCCGGTGCACAAACGCAATTCCCCCTACAACCGGGCGCCGTCAGCTTCAAGCGCTTGTTAGGCTGACCCTTCCGCGATCTCGCCGCCACAGACTCGCCGTTCATCCGCAGCATGGTGGGGCGCCCACGAAAGCTCGTTCCGGACCTGCCGCTCGCGCCCCGCCCAGCCGTTGGCCTGCGGTATGTTGGCCGGGCGATCGCCGCACGTCGCCAACGCGCCTGCACTTCCCGCCCCGGTGCGAACCTGATGCGTCACCCAACATCACTGATGCTGGTCACCCTCAGGCAAACCAGGATTGGTTGTGATGGTCGTGGTTCAGCCTAACGGATCGCGCTTAAGCTGCGGGCGACTCGCTCGCCGGCGCAAGGGTGTGGGACGAAGTCCGTGGCCCGCCAGGGCCACAACACTCCGTTTCCCCTAGAGCGATCACCGCCCGCCAGCTTCAAGCGCTTGTTAGGCGGCTCACGGCAATTGTTAGCCGCCGAGTTGTCGAGTGTGATGGCGCGTATGACATTCCTGAAACCGCGCATAAT
>DATDFC010000046.1:0-22496 GCA_036522815.1 Gemmatimonadales bacterium
GAAGTCGTCCTCCTGGTAGGGCTGGCGGCGGCGGCGGCGCTGTCCGAGCGCGAGTGTGCCGCGTTCGCGGCGCGCGACTGGTTGCTGGGTCGACAGCTGCGTACGCCGGCCCCAGGCCGGGCGCGCGGCCTCCGCCCGGACGGCGCGCTGCTCGTGGATCTCGGAGCGGCGACGATCGCGGTGCGGGAGGGGCACGTGGAGCTTGCCTAGAGGAGTTAGAAGTGGTAGAGGGCCTAGAGGAGACGATCTTTCACGGCGCCTCTTTTGGCAACGTCTCGCAGAAAAACGATCCAGCCGCCTGCGATGCACACTGTACGTTGTACGCGTGCCGCCCTATGAGCGACTCAGAGCATGGCAGGAGTGTCACAGGCTTGTGCTTGAGACCTACCGAGCAACGAAGTCGTTCCCTAGAGAAGAGCTTTACGGATTGACATCGCAGACTCGGCGGGCGGCGTTCTCCGCAGCCGCAAACATCGTCGAGGGATCTGCCAAACACAGCGTGCGAGAGTATCGACGTTTTCTTGACATCACCATCGGTTCGCTGGCGGAGCTCGGGTACGCGTTTCGCGTCGCTCGGGAGCTCGGAATGATGTCCGATGCGAATTGGGAAACGTTGGAAGACTTGCGGAGACGGGCTGGGTTCCTGACGTGGCGACTCTATACATCACTGGGAGACCGAATCGGACAAGGTGTTCACCTCTAGCACCTCTACAGCTTCTACCACCATCTTTTCTCCATGCTCCTCGCCATCAACATCAACAACACCGAAACCAAAGTCGGCCTGTTCCGGGGTGAGAGCCTCGAGTCCCACTGGCGGCTCACCACCACCCCGCAGCGCACGCCGGACGAGTGGGCCTCGACCCTCACGTCCTACCTCGCCCAGGCGGGCCGCTCCACGCAGGAGGTGCGCGCCGCGATCGTCGCGTCGGTGGTGCCGCCCGTGACGCAGGGGTTGTGCGAAGCGGTGGAGCGCGCGACCACCGTGGCCCCCGCGGTGGTGGACGGTCGCTCCAAGCTGCCGATCACGCTCGACGTGGAAGAGCCGCTCCAGGTCGGGGCGGACCGCATCCTCAACACGCTCGCCGCGGCGCAGCTGTTCCACCGCGACACCATCGTCGTCGACTTCGGCACCGCCACCACCTTCGATTGCATCACGGCGGACGGACACTTTCTGGGCGGGGTGATCATGCCCGGGATCCGCACGGCATCGGACGCCCTCATCCGGGGCACCGCCAAGCTCCCCGCCACCGACCTGGCGCCCCCGACGCGCGCCATCGGACGGCGCACCGACGAGGCGATCCGCGCGGGCGTGCTGCTGGGGACCGCGGACGCGGTCGACGGTCTGGTGCGCCGCATCAAGGCCGAGTGGCCCAACGGCAAGGCTCCCCACGTCATCGCCACCGGCGGTCTCGCGAGCCTGGTCGCGCCGCTGGCGCGTGAGATCGAAGCCGTGCACCCGGACCTGACGCTCACGGGACTGCGAATCGCGGCCGGGGCGCTCGGGCTGAAGTGGTAGCCGACGCCCGGGCGCTCAACTCCTGGCGCCGCTGGGGCTATCGGCTGCTCCCGGGGGACCTGTACTCCTACCTGCTGCACCTGCGCCCCGCCGAGTGGCCCATCATGGCGGGGCATACGCTGCTGGGGTACGTGCTGGCGGTGGGCATCGGTGGCGCGGTGCACGGTGCGCGGTTGCCCCAGGCGATCGGCGCGCTCGTCGTGTGGGTCGTGTTCTTGAACGGCGGCACGCTCGCCATCAACTCCGTCTTCGACAAAGACGAAGGCGACATCGGCTACCTGCGGGCGCCTCCGCCACCGCCCCGGCACTTGCTCGCGTTCAGCGCGGCGTTGCTCGCCGGCGGCCAGCTGCTCAGCTTCGCGCTGCCGCCCGCGTTCCGCATCGATTACGCAATCTGTCTCGTGCTTTCGATTCTCTATTCCGTGCCGCCGTTCCGCTTCAAGGCCGTGGCCGGTGTGGACTGGGTGATCAACATGTGGGGCTTCGGGACGCTCACGCCGTTCGCCGCCTGGGCCGCCACCGGGCGGCCGCTCGATCTCGCACACGCCCTGGTGCTGCTCGGCTTCTGCCCGCTGTTCGCAGGGCTCTATCCGCTCACCCAGCTGTATCAGATGGAGGAAGATCGCCGCCGCGGCGATCGCACCCTCGCCCTCATGCTGGGGATGCGCGCCAGCCTGGCCGTGGCGATCGCGAGTACGCTGCTGGCGTTCGCGCTGTTCGCCTGGGCGGCGGCCCTGTTGTGGGTGCGCGCGTGGCTGCTCGTTGTCCCGCTGATCCTGTGGCTCGCGGTGCTCGTGCCCTGGTACCGGCGCCGCGACGCGCTGTCCGCGGCGGCCCAGCAACGCGGCATGTATCACGCGCTCGGCGCGTGGGCCGTCACCGATCTCGCGGTGCTGCTGGTGTTTGCCCGGTGAGACCAGGCGCTTAGATTCCGGCTAGGTCAGCTCCCGACCCCTTTTCTCCAGGAGACTCGGACGCATGTCGGCCACCGCCGCGACACCCGCTCAGGACCGCTCGGACTTCCGCACCGTCACCCTGGGTGGTGCCTTGGTCGGCCTCGTGACGGGCGTCGCGGTCGTGCTCGTCGTGGCCGCATCCCGTAACCTCGCGGGGGACGCCGTGCGAGCTGGCGTCGAGGCCCTGGTGGTGCTCGCGGCGGGTGTGATGGTGGCGTTCTTCCCGGGGCAGTGGACCGCGGCGCGCGGGACCGAGGGCATCGCCGGGGCGGCCGCGGTGGGTCTGGTGGGTACGGTCGTGTTCAGCGCGATCGACATCGCGCTGCTGCGACCCTTCAAGGCGTACCCCTGGACTTGGGACGCGATCGGTGGCGGCAGCACCTGGTGGTACCTGCCCGTGTGGTGGATGCTGGGCACGTTCCTGGCCTGGATGGGGGGCATCGTGACGGCGCGCCACGCCACGCCCGGCCGCAGCGCGCTGCCGGCCATCGCCGGCGCGGTCATCGTGGCGGCGATCGCCCGGCTCGCCGGCCTCGGCGTCTCGCTCCCCGCCGCCGTCGGCGGGGCGTTCACCATCGTCCTCGCGGCGCTCGCCCTCGTCGCCCTCACCCGCAAGGGATAGCGGCTGGGACGGGCGACGTGCCCCGCTGGCTCGCCCATCTGCTGGTCGCCGTGGGGTGGCTCCTGACACCGGTCTGGGCATGGGCCGCGTCCTACGTCGGGCTGTGGGCCGGCGCCCTGGTGGCCACGCGCTTTACCAATCCCCTGACGATGCTCGCCGTGGCCGGTGGCGCGGCCGCCGTGTGCGGCTTCACGGCCCTCGCCATCTGGGTCCGCTTCATGCGCCGCCTGCCCCACCTCCTCTCGCACCACATGGCTCCGCGCACTTCGGAGGAGCACCCCGCTGTTGCGGCTGCGGACTGATCGCTCGTGGCCGTGGCTGCTGCTCCTGCCCGCGTCGCTGGCGGGGCAGGGACGTGGCGTGGAGCTCCACCTGGGCCGCTGGTACAACGGCAATCGCGCCGACGTATACGAATTGCGCACCAGCTCCGCTCTCGGAGGGCCGTTCACGCACGGCTTCGGCGCGTCCGTGCTGGTGAACGACTCGCTGGGCCGGCGGCGCGCGTTCTACGGCCTGGGATATGAAGTCCAGGCGTGGCGCGGCCGAGCCACGCTCGGACCCTACGCGCTCGCCGGCCTGGCGCTTGGCCTCTCGACCGACCCCGCGACGCAGGAGCTGGCCGTCCAGTGGAGCTTCGGCGGCGGCGTGGAATGGCGGCCGCTGGGCTGGCTCGCCCTGGGAGCGGAACTGCGCTATCGGCTCGAGGATCGGGGCCCTCGCGGCTTCTGGAATCCGCGCAGCGACGCGCGCCGGGGCGTGAGTGCGGTATTCGGGATCTCGGTGGGAGGGGGAGGGGGAGGGCCCGAACGGGGACGGCGGGGGGGCGGGTACGGTGGCCCGCCCGAGCTCCCGCCGCCTTTGCCCCCTGCCACGTTCAGCGGCAATGCCGTCGACGTGGTGCAAACGGCGATCGAGTCGCTGGGGACACCGTACATCTGGGGCGGGACGGCTGATAACGGGTTCGATTGCTCGGGACTGATTCAATACGCCTACGGGCAGCACGGCATCCGGCTGCCGCGGATGAGCCGGGATCAAGCCCGCGCCGGCGCCGAAGTGGCCCCGGTCGTGGATGCCCTCCGTCCCGGGGACGTGCTGCTGTTCTCGGCGCGTCCCGGAGGCGGCGTGACGCACGTCGGGATGTACGTCGGGGATCTCAAGTTCATCCATAGCTCGAACCGCGGCGTGAAGCTGTCGCGCCTCGATCCGCAGGACCCGGAGGGGGGGTACTGGCTGGATCGGTGGGTGGGGGCGCGGCGGGTGATCCCGTGAGGCGCTACACGACGGCACTCGCACTCCTTGCCTCATGCGCCCCTCCCTCGCACTACGAGTCGCCGTCCACGATCCGCGGCTACGAAATCCTCGTCACCAGCCACGATTCGCTCGGTCGGGGCATCGCGCAGGGGCTGGCGCGACGCGGCTTCCGGGTTCGGACCCGGGTCCGCGGCGGGAGCCGCCCGACCGCCTACCTGCTGGCGTTCATCTTCCGGGAAACCGACCCGCCGGCGCTCACCTGGTTGCACGTGCGCCTTGCCGACACGCGCACGGGGGTGATCGTCGCCGCGGTGTCGGCGCCGCTCGACTCGCTGGGGGCGAGCGCCGCGGACCGAGCCCGCGCAATCGTGGACTCACTGGCGGCGAACCCGGCGTTACGACGCGCCGTCTCGCCCACTTGACATAGCCAAGCCGCAAGGAGAGATTCTCCCCGGTCGGTTTAGCACTCATGGTGGTAGAGTGCTAATTCTATTGTCCCATATGCACTTATAACCACTGCTATCCGAAGGTGAGGACTGGCACATGGCAACCGCAACGGCAGCGAAGGCGAAACTCAAGGTCTACCCGCTCGCGGATCGCGTGGCCATCCGGCCGATGGAGGAGACGGAGACCATGAAGGGCGGTCTCTACATCCCCGACACGGCCAAGGAGAAGCCGATCCAGGGTGAGGTCATCGCGGTGGGTCCCGGGCGCCGGGAAAAGGGGGATGTGGTGCCCATGGAGCTGAAGGTCGGGGACCGGGTGGTGTACGGCAAGTACAGCGGCACACAGGTCGAGCTCGAGGGTGAGGAGATCATTCTCATCAAGGAAGCCGACGTCATCGCCAAGCTTGGCTGACGCTTAGGAGGAAACGCACATGGCTGCAAAGCAACTGGAATTCAACACCGAGGCCCGCTCCCGCTTGAAGCGGGGCGTGGACCAGCTGGCCGAGGCCGTGAAGGTCACGCTCGGCCCGAAGGGGCGGAATGTCGTCATCGACAAGAAGTTCGGGAATCCGACGGTCACCAAGGACGGCGTGACGGTCGCGAAGGAAATCGAGCTGGAAGATCCGATCGAGAACATGGGCGCCCAGATGGTGAAGGAAGTGGCGACCAAGACGTCGGATCTCGCGGGGGACGGGACGACCACGGCGACGGTGCTGGCCCAGGCGATTTTCCGCGAGGGCCTCAAGTCGGTCACGGCCGGCTCGAACCCGATGTCGTTGAAGCGCGGCATTGACCGGGCGGTCGAGGCCGTGGTCGAGGACCTGAAGAAGATCTCGGTTCCCACGGCCGGGCGGAAGGAGATCGCCCAGGTCGGCGCGATTTCGGCGAACAACGACAAGGAGATCGGCAATCTGATCGCCGAGGCGATGGAGAAGGTCGGCAAGGACGGCGTCATCACGGTGGAAGAGGCGAAGGGCCTCGAGACGACGCTCGAGACGGTGGACGGCATGCAGTTCGACCGCGGCTACCTCTCCCCCTACTTCATCACCGACCCCGAAAAGATGGAAGCGGTCCTCGAGGACGCGTATATCCTGATTCACGACAAGAAGATCTCGTCGATGAAGGATCTGCTCCCGATCCTCGAGAAGGTGGCGCAGGCCGGCCGGCCGTTGCTCATCATCGCCGAGGATGTCGAGGGCGAGGCGTTGGCGACGCTGGTGGTCAACAAGCTGCGTGGCACGCTGAAAGTGTGCTCCGTGAAGGCGCCGGGCTTCGGCGACCGCCGCAAGGAGATGCTGATCGACATTTCGGTGCTCTCGGGCGCCCCGCAGGTGATTTCGGAGGAGATGGGGCTGAAGCTCGAGAATGCCACCCTCAACGATCTCGGCACGGCCAAGCGCATCGTGGTCGACAAGGACAACACGACCATCGTGGGCGGCAAGGGAAAGCACGACGCGATCCAGGGCCGCATCAAGGAGATCAAGGCCGCGATCGAGAAGTCCACGTCCGACTACGATAAGGAGAAGCTGCAGGAGCGGCTCGCCAAGCTCGCGGGCGGCGTGGCGGTGATCAACGTGGGCGCGGCCACCGAGACCGAGATGAAGGAGAAGAAGGCACGCGTGGAAGATGCGTTGCACGCGACGCGCGCCGCGGTCGAGGAAGGCATCGTCCCGGGGGGCGGCGTGGCGCTGTTGTACTGCCAGCGCGCGCTCGAAAAGGTCAAGGGCGGCGATGAAGACGAGAAGATCGGCGTCGACATCGTGCGCCGGGCGCTGGAAGACCCCATGCGGATGATCGCCCAGAACGCGGGCGCCGAGGCATCGATCGTGGTCGGCAAGGTGAAGGAGTCGAAGGACAAGAACTTCGGCTACAACGCCCAGACCGACGCGTTCGAGGATCTGGTGGCGGCGGGCGTGATCGACCCGACCAAGGTCACCCGCACGGCGCTGCAGAACGCGGCTTCGATCGCGGCGCTGCTGCTCACGACCGAGTGCGTCGTGGTAGAGAAGAAGGAGAAGGAGAAGGCGCCGCCGATGCCGGGTGGCGGTGGCGGCATGGGAGGGATGTACTAGAACAGGCAGAACCAGCAGAACGAGAAGAACCGGCAGGACGGACGCCCCGGGGAAGCCCCCGGGGCGTTTCTCGTTGCGGCCATGTGACCTGGCGCATGTCTTTCTGTCTGTCGTCCGCGTTACTCTCTATGCTCGTTGAGCATCATATAACACCTTTAGTTGTCATATATACGGGCCGGGTGAGGAGAGACGATGTCATGAATCGAAGCGGCTTTACGCTGCTCGAGGTCGTTGTGGTGTGCGCCATCATGGGCGTCATTTCGCTGGTCGCGCTCCCGCGGCTCCAGGCGACGTACCGCCAGCAGGCGACCACCCTGGCCGCCGACCGCTTCGTCCGGGCGCACGAGCTGGCCCGCGCGACGGCGGTACGGTACGGGCGCCGGGCGCGGTTGCACATCGATGGCTCCGGGGGGCGCTTCTGGGTCGACGTGGACACCAGCGGCACGAGCACCCTCGATACCATCGGGCCCATTCACTACGACGTCTCAGAGCTGCGGGCGCAGCTGACGAGCCCCGACACGCTGATGTGCTTCGATGCCCGCGGGCTGGCATCGACGACCGGCACCGGGTGCCAGGCGCAGCACGTCACGCTGGTGTTCTCTTCGTTCGGCCGCTCCGACTCGGTCGCGATCACGACGCTGGGAAAGGTGCTGCGATGAACGGCGCGACGCCCCAATCGACTGAGCGCGGCATGTCGCTCATCGAGGTCATGGTGGGACTGGTCGTCATGGCGGTCGGTCTGATGGCGCTGATGCCCGCCACCTTTCTCGCGATGCGGCAAACCACCCGCGCCAAGGACGACGTCACGTACTGGGCCGACGTGCAACAGGTGACCGACAGCCTGATCGCCAAGGGCTGGAACAACGTCGTGGCGGGCTCGACCAATGTCCGGGGGCGTGCGATCTCCTGGACGGTGAGCGCGTCGGGAGCCAACGCCCAACAGATCACGCTGATCGCGCCGCGCTACGGTTACACGCAGGCGCGCACCCTCACCCAGGACACGGTGGTCGTGTTTCTGTCGAACCGTACGGTGCAATGACGGCACCCCGGGCGGTGGGCCCGCGACGCGGGCGAGCGGGCTTCACGCTCGTGGAGCTGCTCATTTCCGTCGTCGTCGCCGGCGTGGTGCTCGGCGCCGTGGCGAAACTGATGCGCAGTCAGGGGGGCGCGTACGCCAATCAGCGGGCGCTCACGGACGCGCGCGAGACGTTGCGCGGCGGCAGCGTCATGCTCGCCTGGGAGCTGCGCCATGCCGCGCTCGGCGGCAGTGCCTTCAACGTCATCACCTCACAGTCCCTCGGGTTGCGCGCGATTCAAGGTCTCGGCGTGGCGTGCGCGCGGGGTGTGGTCGTCCCGGCCGGCGGGGCGTGGACCAGGCGGTTCGCCCTGTGGAACGCCGGTGGCGACATCGAGGCGACCTCCAACGACAGCGCGCTCGTCTTTGTCAGCTCGACGCAAAAGTGGCAGGCGTTCAAGGTCAACCAGATCGGAACGCCGGCCGGGCTGGGGCTGCCGGCATGCGGGTGGACCGGCACCGCCCGGGCCCCGGCCCTCGCGGTCGAGCTCGTCGCGACGACCGCTGGCGCCCTCTCGGGGATCACGGTCGGTGCGACCTTCCGGATGTTCCGGCCGGTCCAGTACGGCGAGGTGCTGGTCGCGGGGCGGTGGTGGCTGGGTCGCAAGGTGGGCGCGGCGGCGACCGAGCAGCTCACGGGGCCGCTGCTCGCGCCGGCGGCGTCGGGCGGACTGAGCTTCGTTTATTACGACACGCTCGGTGCGGTCACCGCGAATCCGGCGGCCGTCGGCACGGTGCAGTTCACCATGCGCTCGCAGAGCTACAAGCAGTACCGCAATCCCAATACCGGCGTGGTGGGATACCGACCGGACTCGTTGACGACGAAAGTCGCGCTGCGACGCTGAAAGAGGACCGATGAAACCGCTTCACGCACAAACCGGCTTCGTGGTGCCGACCGTCATCTTCGCCCTCGCGATCCTCGGCGTCGTCGCCGTCGCGGCGATCTCCCTGTCCGGCGACGAGCAACGCTCGGCGCGGGCGTTTCGGGAGTCGGGCCTGGCCCTCTACTCCGCAGAAGCGGGACTCCGCAAAGCGCTGGGCTCGTGGGACACCGCCGGCGTCAGGACGCTCACGCCCGGCGACAGCCTCGTCGTGGGCTCGGGATGGACCGCGCTGCCGAACCACGCCAGCTACCGCGTGGTCATCTACAAGGCGGACTCGGGTCAGCTCCAGCAGTTCGTCGTGATCGCGCAGGGGCGTCGCCCGAGCCAGGTGGGCGGGCAGGCCACCGTCACGGCCCTGGTGACCGGGGTGCCCGTCTTCAAGTGGGGCATCTTCACTCAGAACGGTATCACCATTTCCGGCGGCGGGATCACGGACGGCTACAACTCCGCCAGCGGACCGTACAACCCGGCAGCCATCGACAGCACCGGTAGTCTCGCCACCAACGGGAACATCACCTTGTCCGGTGGCGGGACCGCAGTCAAGGGGGACGCCGCGGCGGCGGGCACCAACAGCGGCGGCACCGTGACCGGGAGCCGCTCAAACGGCGTCACCGCGTTCCCCGCGATGCCGACGCTCGCGTGCCCCGCCGGTGGCTACACGCCGGCGGCGAACGTGCCCATCAGCTCCGGTATCACGTACAATGCCGCGACCGGCGTCCTCACCGTCAGCGGGGGGAAGAACCTCACCCTTACCCCTCCGCCGAGTCAGTTCTATTTCAGCTCGTTGGTCCTGAGCGGTGGCTCGACGCTGACGATCAATAGCGGCGGCGCGCACGTCGATATCTACATCGACAACAAGCTCGACTTGAGCGGTGGCGGTATCGTCAATACGGCCGCGACTCCGACTGCCCTTGGCATCTGGGCGTGCGGCAATCCGGCGAGTCCTCAGGGTTGGACCCTGAGCGGTGGCAGTGGCGCGTACTTCTCGGTGTATGCCCCGAACCACGACATCACGGTCAGCGGGAGCGGCGATCTGTACGGGGCCATTGTGGGGCGGAGCCTCAACTCCTCGGGTGGCTCGAAGGTCCACTACGACGAGGCTTTGACGCAGATACCCAGCAGGAATCTCGTGACGGTCTCCGGGTCGTGGGCAGAGGTGTCGGCCTTCTAGGGCCGCCGTGATGACCGAGCTCCTCTGGGCGCGTCTCAAGGCCGATCTCCGGTGCGGGCTGCGGCGCGGGGCGTGGTATCGGGTGATTCGACGCACACTCGGCGACGCGATTCTCGACGTCGACCATCGGCCCCTGACCGTCCCGTGTGATCACCTCGAATTCACCAGCGTTCGTCCCCAGCGCTGGACGATCGTCGAGCGACCGGGCGAAGAAGCCGGGTTGGCGACGTTGTGGGGCACGTCATACGCCGTGTGCCCCAGCTGCTCTCACCGGACCCCGTTCCTGCATCCCGGAGCCGAAGCCCGCTGCTCGAAATGTGGGGGGACGTTCCTCGTCGAGTGGCCCACGTCCACGCCGACGCCCGGCGGCGACCGCCGGCCCTAGACGACATCACGACCAGCGGCCGCTCCCTCTTCGCATTCTTGCCCCCGGGCTCACCCGCCGGGCGTGATGACGCGCACGAGGTGTACGGAATCTTGACATCGGGACGGTTTTTTGGGTGTGACAACTAGGGTGGGTATAGCATCTATATGCTATAATGGCTGCATGCTATACCATGTTGGGTTGTTGCATCTTGCAGGATGTAGTGGAGGATTGACGCTGTGCAAAACGTGAACAGCCTCGGTTCTGAGCCGCGCTGCCCCCGGTATGCGGCTTGCTTGAGGGCAGTGGGTGCCAGGTTCTACCACGCTGTGAGGAGGCATTCGTGTTCGGTCTTTCGATGTCGCGCCAGTCTCGGGTCGCCGGGTTCACGTTCATCGAAATGATGATCGTGTTCGTCGTGCTGGGCATCATGACGACGATGATGGTCCGGGCCGTCCGGGGTTCGTGGTACGCGGCCTCGCGCCGCGCCGCCACGCGCGACGTGACCGCATACCTGTTCCGCGGACGCGCGATCGCGATCCAACAGAGTCGGGCGGCGTGGGTGGTCCGCAGCGGCGACGTGCTGAAGATTCTCGTCGATTCGTCGGGCACTCCGGTGCAGCTGGGCACGCAGCTCGACTTCTGGCAGAAATACGGCGCACACCTGGCCACGAGCCCCCTCGGTAAGGACAGCATCCCGTTTGATCCCCGCGGGTTCGCCCCGTACCCCACTACGGTGCCCAGGATCATTGTCCAATACGCCGGCCGTACCGATACGGTCTGTGTGACGGGCCTCGGGAAAATCACCGGAAAGAGCTGCTGATGACCCTATTCGCGTTTGCACCCGTGTCCCCACGCTCGGAGCGAGGCTTCACGCTCGCCGAGCTCCTGGTGGCCGTCGTGATCTTCAGCATCGGCCTGCTCGCATTGGCGGGCACGGCATCCGTGATCATGACGTCGCTGACGAGCACGCAGTCCCGGACCATCGCGGCGGGCGTGGCGGAATCGCGCATGGAGCGCATCCGCACGACCACCTGCGCGAACCGCGCGAGCGGCTCGGCCACGACGCGCGGCATCGCCGAGACGTGGACGCTCAGCCACATGCCGCGTGCGGAGGACGACGTGACCGTCTCCGTCACGTTCCTGAGCAACCATCGGCCGCGCAGCGAGACGTTCCGGAGTTTCATCCCATGCTGAGCCGGAACGCGGTGCCGGCCCGCCGGGCCGGGTTCACGCTGATCGAGCTGCTCATCAGCATGGTGCTGATGAGCCTGGTGGCGGGGGCCATCGTGAAGGTGCTGTTACGGCAGCAGCGGTTCTACAACAGCACGAACGACCTCATCAACACCCGGCAGCAGATCCGCCAGGCGGCGGCGATGCTGCCCGCGGATCTCCGGGGAATCTCGAGCGTGGGCGGGGATATCACCCTCATGTCGGACTCGGCGCTGGAGTTCCGCTCCGTGTTCGGCAGCTCGGTGGTGTGCGCCAACACGCTCGGGAAGCTCTCGACTGTGCCGCGCGTCCTGGCCAGAAACTCGGCGATGACCAACTGGAGCCGGCTCCCTGTCGTGGGCGACTCACTCCTCGTCTACAATGACTCCTTGAGCTTCGCCGCCACCGACGACGCCTGGATGAGGCACCAGATCACGGCCGTAACGCCGGTGACGGGGAACGTCGCCAACGGCTGCCCCGCCGCGAGTGGGCTGGCACAGGCGGGCGACCTGACTGCCAACAACCCGAGCTACCAGCTCACCCTCTCGCCCGCGGCGAGCGGCCGGATACTCGTGGGGTCGGCGATGCGCTTCTTCCGCCGCGTGCGCTACCGCATGTACAAAGACACCGACAACCAGTGGTATCTGGGATTCTACGACTGCCTGCCGGGGCGCCTCCCGGCTGCCTGCAATCCCACGCAGTCGATCGCCGGGCCGTTCCAGCCGTACGCCGTGAACGGGACCAGCGGCGTGCAGTTCGCCTACTACGACTTGACCGGCGCCGTGACGGCCAACCCGCTCCAGGTGGCGCGCATCAGCCTCATCGTGCGGGGCCAGTCGGCGTCGCTCCTGAATCTGAGCGGGGCGGGGGCCACCGTGTTCCGCGATTCGCTGCGCATCGAAATCGGTCTCCGCAACTTTAGGTAATCGCCGTGAGAGGAAACGAGGGACGTATGCGTCGGACACTACAATCGCAGCAGGGCGTCGCCATGATAATGGCCCTCGGGGCCATCGTGATCATCGGGGTGCTCATGGGGAGCGTGCTGTTCGTCTCCACCCAGGACTACCGCGTCGGCAGCAACACGGTGCGCACCGCCCGTGCTGCCGCGGCGGCCGAGTTGGGGTTGAACCGGGTCCCCGTGGACTGGAACCTGGCCGATAACACGGCACTCACCGTCGGTAATACTCGCACCAAGACCTATACCGCACCGGGCGGCGCCACGGCGAACGTGGTCATCACGCGCCTCGACGGGCCCTTTTTCTGGGTGGTCTCCGAGGGTTACGCGGGCGGCATGGGGAGCCAGGCCTCGGCGCGGCGCCGCTACGGCGTGCTGTTCCGGCTCAATATGCCGAACATGAACTTCATGGGTGCGATCACGACCCAAGGCAATACAACAGTCTCGGGGAACGTCACCGTGAACGGGAACGACGCGGCGCCCGCCGGGTGGTCCGGCTGCGGCGGCACCCAGAACGTCGCCGGGGCGGCGATATCTCCCACCACCACGGCCACCGTCAACGGGAGCGTGACCCTCAACGGGAGTCCGCCGGTGCTCACGACTCCCGCGGCGGGCGACTCGAACACCTATTTCAACTACGGGAACTCGACCTACCAGTCGCTCGCGGCGGCCGCGAACCTGACGTATCCCGGAGGTACCCTGCTCACCGGCGTCGGGCCCATCATCGTCGGCGGCGTGTGCCAGACCAGCCTGACGCCGGCTAACTGGGGTGAGTCCAACCACACCACGCCGGCGGGTGCATGCGACACGTACTTCCCCGTCATCCACGTGCTGGGTGATTTGAAAGTCACCACCGGGCGGGGTCAGGGAATCCTGCTGGTGGACGGGGACCTGACGGTGGCCGGCAGCTTTACGTTCGATGGAGCCGTCATTGCGCGCGGCGGCCTCAAGATGTCCGGGACCGGTAACAAGATCGTCGGCGCCGTCATGGCGGCGAGCGTCTCGGTCAACGACGACGTATCGCTTTCCGGCAATACCTCACTGCTGTATTCCTCCTGCGCGCTGCAGTCTGCGCTGTCTGCCTCGGCCTACCCCACGCAGGCCATGCAGCGGAGCTGGGTGGATCTCTTCTAGACGCACAGACGCGCAGACGCAACAGTGGTAAACAGTGCTGGAGGGGGCAGGGGTTCTCTGCTCCCTCTTTGCTGTTCTCCCCGGTGCGCCTGTACGTCTAGTTTGTCGCCGGTCCTGGTATCTTTCGGCTGATGCCTGCACCCTCGCCTGAGCGCGCGGCCCTGTCCCGCGACCTCGCGGACTTCCTGATCGAGCTCTCCATCGCGCTGCACAAGCACGCCATGTATCCGGAGGGCCACCCGTCGCTCGCGCCTGCGGCGGCGGGCGTGACCCGGCGCGCCGCGCTGTTGCTGGAAGACCGCGCCACCCTCTCGCTCGGAGTCGCACGGCAACAGCTGGTGATCGAGGGGGTCGCGACCGATCCGAAACACCCGGTGCTGGCGGAGCTCGCGGCCCGGCTGCACCGTCACCACCTCGGTGCCGTGACGTTCCGCCGCGGGGTCGAGCCCGGCGAGATGGGGAGCGTCCTGCAGACCCTGGCCGTCGAGGCGGAGCGCAGCGGACAGCCCCTCGGCCTCGGCCCGCCGCAGCGGTTGCGCGCCTGGGCGGGCGTGCAGCTGCATCCGCTCACGTATGAGCGCCTCGAGCTCGTCGACGAAGGGACGGCCGCGTCCGAAGGCGGTGCGCGGGCCGCGCAGCTGTGGGTGGGCCTGGCGCGCGCCGCCCTCACGGCCCAGGCGGGGGACGACCGGCCGACCTCGACCGAGCCCGCGGTCATCGCCCGCGCCATCGACGAGCATCCCCGGACCGATGCCGCGGCGTACGACCAGGTGATCGTCGGCTACCTGCTGCAGATCGCGGACGAGTTGAAGACCGCGGGCAGCGCGGACGCCGTCGCGCTGCGGCGCCGCACGTCCCGGCTGATCGGCGCCCTCAAGCCGGAGACGCTGCGGCGCCTGGTCGAGATGGGCGGCGACTTCGCGCAGCGGCGCCAGTTCGTGTACGACTCGACCGACGGCATGGCCGTCGACGCCGTGCTCGACATCGTCCAGGCCGCTGCGGAGTCGTCGCACCAGACGATCTCGCACTCGCTGATCCGGATGCTGTCCAAGCTGGCGGCGCACGCCGAGGCGGGCGTCGCGGAAGTGCGCCCGCAGGCGGACGCGGCGTTGCGTGACCAGGTACGGCAGCTGCTGCAGGGTTGGACACTGCACGACCCGAATCCCGGTCAATACGGGGCAGCGCTCGAGCGCATGGCGCGGGCGGCACCCGAGCGCGCCGCCCCGGCCGACGGGGACCACCCGACCGAGCCGGATCGCATCGTCGCGATGGCCCTCGAGGTCGACACGGTCAACCCGCACGTGCTCGCCGCCGCCGATCGCGTGGTGCGCGAGGGGCGGCTCGGCCAGCTGCTCGACGCGCTGGCCGAAGTCCCCCAGTCACAGGGCGCGGCGCCCGAGGTATGGGCACGACTGGCGACGGCGGACGTCGTGCGCCAGATCGCCACGCGCGACCCGGTGGACTTCAAGACGCTCGAGCGGCTGGTGCCCCGCGTGGGGCTCCCAGCGGCGGCCCCGCTCCTGGACGCGCTCGCGGCGGCCGAGGCACGCGGGGTCCGCCGCGGCCTGCTGGCCCAACTCGTCAAGATGGGGCCGGAGATCGCTCCGGTCGTGATCTCGCGGCTCGGAGACCCACGCTGGTACGTGACCCGGAACATGCTCGCGCTGCTCGAGGACCTGTCGCCGCTCCCGGCGGGGTTCTCGGCGGCCAGCTACCTGCGGCACACGGACGCCCGCGTGCGCTGGCAGGCGGTGAAGGTGCAGATCAAGCTTCCCGCCGGGCGCGACGCGGCGCTGGCGCTGGGGCTGCAGGATCCGGATCCCCGCACCCTGCGTCTGGCGCTGGGACTGGCGGTGGCGCTGCAGAGCTGCCCCGACGCCGCCGTGCCGGCCCTGGCGGGCCGCGCCCTCGATCGTGCCTTGCCGCCCGAGGTGCGGACGCTCGCCGTCCGCGCCCTCGGCTACGCCCGGGTGCCGGCGGCGGTCGCCGTCTTGCTGCGGCTGACCTCGGGGGGTCGCACCCTGTTCGGACGGGAGAAGCTGGCGCCCAAATCGGCGGAGCTGCTCGCCGCTCTGGCGGGGCTCGCGAGCGGGTGGCAACAGGATCCACGGGCGCGGGCGGTGTTGCGTCGGGCGGCGGCGTCGCACGATCCGGACATCCAGGCCGCGGCCGAGCCGGGCGACCGAGGCAGTGGGCCGTGAGCGGTCCTGCTGGCTTCCTCTCCGCGTTCGCGCACGCACTCGCGGCCATGACGCTCTATGCCGCGGGGCACCCGGCGCGCGAGCGCGCGATCGACGATGCGTTCCAGCAGCTGCACGATCTCCAGGCCACGGCGCCCAACGCGCTGTTCACGTTTCTGGGTGACGAGATCGTGTTCGGGAACCTGCCCGTCCGCGAGCTGAAGGCGTGGGACTGGTCGCGGCGCCTCGCGCAAGCGGGGATCCAACGCCTCGAGTTCGCCGCGCGCGTGAGCCGCGACGAGTTCGAGGGATTCCTCGACGATGTCCTGGCGCGCCTGACGCTGTCCGCGATCGACACGACCGAGGCGCACCAGCTGCGCCAGTCCAGCATCCGCTACGGGGCGGTCGGCGTGAAGGGCGATGGGGCGCAGCCCGAGACGCCGGTGGCCACGGCGACGATCGGCTACTCCCTGGGCGAAGAGGCGGAGACCGTCCGGTGGTTCCAGGACGCCGTCAAGTCCCAGGGGGTCGTGCCGCTCACCGAGGCCGAAGCGGTGGTGCGGTCATTGTCGATCGCGATGCACAGCGACCGCCAGCTCGTGATCCCGTTGCTGCAGCTCAAGGAGTTCGACCAGTACACGACCACGCACTCGATGAACGTAGCGGTGCTGACCATGGCGCTGGCCGAGCACCTCGGCCTGAGTGCGCGGGACGTGCGGAACTTCGGCATCGCCGGCCTGCTGCACGACATCGGCAAGGTCCGCATCCCGATCGAGGTGCTCACCAAGCCGGGTCGCTTCACCGACGAAGAGCGCGCCCTCATGAACCAGCATCCCGTCGAAGGCGCGCGCATCATCCTCAAGTCGGAGGAGCAGCTCGAGCTGCCCGCCGTGGTGGCGTACGAGCATCACATCATGTTGAACGGCGGGGGCTACCCCACCCTGCGGTTCCGGCGCGACTGCCACCGCGCCAGCAAGCTGGTCCACGTGTGCGACGTGTACGACGCCCTGCGGACCAACCGCCCGTATCGCGAGGCCTGGCCGCAGGAGCGGACGCTGGCCTACGTGCGCGATCGCGCGGGGGTGGAGTTCGATCCCGAGCTGGCGGGCGCTTTCGTGCGCATGATGCAGCAGTGGGAGCCGCAGCTGGCGGTCATGACCGACGAGCACGCGCCGGTCGGCGCCGTGAGAACCTGACCGGCCCCTTCCAGGGGTCGTATCTTTCACGCGTGCTGCGCCGCGTCGGTCTGCTCGTCCTGCTCGTCCTGCTCGTCCTGCTCGTCGGGCTCGGTTCCGGGCTCGCTGCCCAGACCGCCCCCTCCTCCCGCCGCTCCCACCTCGAGGGGAAGTGGCAGGCCAAGACCGAAGACGAGATCCGTAACATCATGGTGCGGGGCGACAGCTCCGCGCAGTTCGGCGAGCAGGTGGCCCGCTGGCGCATCGTCGGCGACAGCCTGTGGCTCGCGCTCGGAGACGGCGTGTGGCAGGTCTACGGGATGAAGCTCGAAGGGGACAAGCTCACGCTGTCGGGTGGGGACCTGGAGAAGCCAGCGACGCTGCACCGCGTGGGTCCTGCCACGGCGCGGGCCGACTCGGTGGCGATCCCGCCACCGCCACCGTCCACGGAGCGCGCCTGGGATTGATTCACGGGGCGTTGCGGATGTTCGCGATGCGCCAGCCGTCCGGCGTCTTGAGGAAGCGAATCGTCTGGTGCAGGCGGGTTTCGCGCTGGGCGCCGCCTCCGGCCGGCACGAAGGTGTACGACGTGCGGACCAGGGCGTTCGCCGTGTCGCCGCGCGCGCTCAGGCGCTCGACGGCGTAACGGGCCGTGAGGCGGGTGTAGCGCTGGAAGAACGTCTCCCACGCCGTCACGTCTTGCACCGCCATGCCGGGCATCAGCACCTGGAGGTTGCTCACCCGCTCGCTCGCCATGGCGCGCTCGAGATCCTGCAGCAGCACGCCGACCGCGCCGCGGGTCTCGGTGGGCTGTGGCGACGGCGGTGCGACACCGGCGGCGACGCCCACTTGTTCCGCGTCTTGCGCCGCGAGCCGGGCGACGGCCCAATCTCCGGCCGCGTAGAGCGATTCGGCGCGCCCCAACGACGCCCCGGCGCGCCCCGCTTCGGGGCGGGTCGAGCCGAGCGCGTTCACCACCGGCGTGGCGCGCGCCAGCGCCAGCTGGGCCTCGCGCCGCAGCGCTTCGGCTTCCGCTTGCGCCTTCTTGTACTGCGGGATGGCGCTCACGTACCCGCTGGCCGCGCGGGCCAGGTCGCCCGAGCGCAGGGCTCCTTCCGCGGTCAGCAGGACCGTCTCGGCCAGGATGAGCGAGGGCACGTTGTTCTTCATGGCGCCGGCACGGCGGGCGCGCTCCCGCGCCGCGAGGGTCGAATCCCGCTGCGCCACGAGGGCGGCGTTGAGCGTCGCCGGCAGCGCATAACCCAGGACCTGATCGAGGCTCGCTCCCGCGAATGGCGCGTCGCCGATCGGGGCGGCCACGGGTGAGGGCGAGCGCGACACGTACAACAGCACCAGCGCCGTCACCATCAACGTGGTCAGGACCGCCGCCCGCCACTTCAGCGGCGCGTGGGTCACCAGGCGCAGCACCGCCGACGGGATGGGGGTCCACCGCAGACTGAGTCGCTCGGTCGTATCGGATGCACCCGACAGGGCGGCGCGGATGGCGTACAGGGCCGACTGCATCTGACGCGCCGTCTCGTAGCGCTCCTCCGGCACCTTGATCAGCGCCTTCGACACCACGCGCTCCAGCGCCGCCGGGATCGACGGCGCGGTGGTGCGGAGCGGCTTGGGGTCGGTCGTGAGCACCTGGTACAGCACGCCGTGCACGGTCTCGCCCTCGAACGGCTTGCGATAGGCGAGGAACTCGTACAGCAGGCAGCCGACCGCGAACACGTCGGTGGCGGGCGTAATCGCCCCGTTGGTGATCTGCTCGGGGGCCATGTAGGTGGGCGTCCCGACGATCGCGCCCGAGCCGGTGACGTCGGCCGATTGCAGGCGCGCGATCCCGAAGTCCATGATCTTGACGGAGCCGTCGGAGGCGATGCGGACGTTGGACGGCTTGATGTCGCGGTGAATGACGCCGCGCTCGTGCGCGTAGGAGAGTCCCTGCAGCACCTCGATCACGAGGTCCAGTTTGCGCTCCAGCGGCAGCGGCTCGCTCAGCGCGATCAGCGTGCTCAGGTCACGTCCGTCGACCAGCTCCATGGCGATGAACAACTGCCCGTCGGCTTCGCCCAGGTCGTAGATGGTGACGATGTTGGGGTGCTGCAGGGCGCCGGCGGCGCGGGCCTCGCGCAGCAGCCGCTCGCGCGCGTCCGCCGACCGGCCCGCCCGCGAGAGCAGCTTGAGCGCGACGTAGCGGCGGATGACGGAGTCGTACGCCCGCCACACCTCGCCCATCGCCCCTTCGCCGATGAGCTCGTGCAGCTCGAACTTTCCGACCCGCCGGTATTGCTCGGTCTGCGCCATGCCGCTCGTGTGGGGGTGGGATGGTGCAATCTGCGCAGTGGCGGTGCCGGCCGCAACGCGCGGCCGTCACCCCGTGGCCCAATCGTAAATCCGTCCCAGCAGATCCCGCAGCGCGGCGTCGACTGCGACGTCGCGTCGCGGCAGGACCCGCTCGGCGATGCTGAGAAACCCGTCGCGGCTCATGCGCGTCCCGCCCGTGGCCCCCCACGCGAACGGGGGGACGTACTTGGGGGGCCGCACGGCGTCGAAGACGTTGGCGCCGGTGCCCACCACCGTGCCGGTCGCGAGCAGCGTCCCGATCGCCGTCTTGGCGTGGTCGCCGATGAGACTGCCCAACAACTGGAGTCCCGTCTCGAGCGGCGTGCCCGCCACGTCGAGCCGGACACGGCCGTACGTGTTCTTCAGGTTCGACGTGATCGTGCCGGCGCCGAGGTTCGCCCAGCGGCCGATCACCGAGTGGCCCACAAAGCCGTCGTGGGCCTTGTTGGCATACCCCAGAAACACGCAGTTCGACACTTCGCCCCGCACATTGCAGCGGGGACCGATCGCCGTCACCCGCACCGGGCCGCCCAGCACGTGGGCATTGGCGCCCACCCACACCGGTCCCTCGAGCCGCGTTCCCGAGCGCACCTCGGCGCCGCTTTCGAGCACCACGGGACCGCCGCGGACGTCGAATGTCACGCCCGGCTCCACCGCCGCATCGTGCAGCGCGATCGCGGCGGGGTCGCCGAGCACGATGCTCCCCGCGGGAATCGGGTCGGCGTCGGCCAGCAGGGCGCGCAGGTCGGCGGTGAGCAGCCGCTCCAGCGTGGCGACCAGGTCGTACACACCGTGCAGCACGGCGCCCTCCACCTCCAGCGTCCGCGCGTGCGGCTGGGGCCGGTCCCACGTCGCGCCCGCCTCCACGCCCCAGCCTACCGTGATGCCACCGCACGTGAGCCGGAAGGCCCCGTCGGGGAGCGCGGGTGCGAGCCCGCGGGGCGCGAAGGTCGAGGACCCGATGATGGCGGGGCCCGCCACCGGGTGGCGGGGGGTCACGGCCGGGACGCCTGGCTCGGCGAAGCCGGCGAGGTGGGGCAGGGCAAGAATCCCCGTGGCCTCCACGCCGACGAACGCCTCCCAGCGCTCGCGGATCAGGTGGGCGCCGGCGCGCAGCTCACACAGCGGCCGCGCGCCGAGGAACGGCGCCCACGCGGCACTCGGCTCGGGATCGAGCAGATAGAGCGCGTGGGTCACAGGCGTTGCACGAGTTGCTTCAGCCGCTCGGCGCGCCCCGTCGGCATGACGAGGGTGTGGCCGTTGGCCCGCACCACGACCATGTCTTCCAGGCCGATCACCGCGAGGTGCTCGCTGTCGGACCAGACGACCGAGCGGCGGACGTCGTCGGCCAGGGTGACGTTGCCGACCACGACGTTGCCGCGCGCGTCGGGCCGGCGAATGCGCAGTAGCGCGTCCCACGAGCCGATGTCGTCCCAGCGAAACGTGCCGGCGACCACGGCGAGGCGCTTGGTCCGCTCCAACACCGCGACGTCCACCGCGACCGGGCGCACCGCACCGAAGAAGCCGGCGATATCGCCCGCCGCGAGCGCCGGCCATCCCGGCTTGAGCTCGCGCGCGTAGGCGCCCGCCTCACCGAGAAAGCGCGCCACGCCCCACGCAAACAGACCGGTGTTCCAGAGCGCGCCGCGCTGCCGCAGCAACGCGGCGCGCGCCGGCGATGGCTTCTCGACGAAGCGCCGCACCCCCCGCGCGCCGCCCAGCGGCTTGCCGGGGACGATGTAGCCGTACCCCGTCTCGTTGCGGGTCGGCTTGACGCCCACCGTCACCAGCACGTCGTACTCGGCGGCCACCGCGAGCGCCTGCCGGGCGGCGGCACGGAAGGCGCGATCGTCTTCGACCGCCCAGTCGGCGTGCAACGAGAGCAGCTGCGCGCCCGAGTCGCGCTCGGAGATCCAGTGCGCCGCCCACACCAGCGCCGGCGCCGTGGACGCCGCCCGCGGCTCCGCCAGCACCTGCGCCCGCGGGATCTGCGGGACCGCGCGTGCCACCTGGTCCACGAGGAACGGTCCGGTGAGCAGGAGGATGCGCTCGGGCGGCACCAGCCCTTCGAGCCGCTCCACGGCCTGCTGCAGCAGCGGGCGGTCGCCGGCCAGCGGCAGCAGCTGCTTGGGGCGCTCGGGCGTCGAGAGCGGCCAGAACCGCGTGCCCGACCCCCCCGCGAGGATCGCGGCCCAGACGCTCACCGGGGCTCCTCGGGGGCGGGGGGGAGGGGCGGGGGAGGGGGGGGCCCGTCGTCCAGCATGGCGGTGATGCGGGCCGTGAGCTTGCTGGGGCTGAACGGCTTGGTGAGGAGCGCGGCACCCAGCTCTTCCACTTCGCCGAGCACGCGCTCGTCGCCTTCGGCGGTCAGCACGATGACGGGGAGACGACGGGTGGCGGTGGTGGCGCGCAGCTCCCGCAGCAGGTCGAGGCCCGAGCCATCGGGGAGGTGGAGGTCGAGCAGCATGGCATCGAGCGGAGCGTGGCGGTCCTCCAGCACCGAGCGCGCTTCGGCGAGCGTGCGCGCGAGGCTCACGCGATAGCCGAGCCGCTCGAGATGGGGGCGCAGCAGCAGCCCGATGTGCGGCTCGTCGTCGATGACGAGGAGGTGCCGCCGGGTGGGCGACAACGGGGCCGCCTCCCGCTCAGAGGAGGCCGGCGATCGCGGAGCGGTGGCGGCGCAGGTCGTAGAGCAGCGCGCCCACGTTGGTGGACGGTTGCACCAGCACCACCAGCAGCGCGTCGGCGTGGAGGACCGAGACCAGCGCGAGGCCGGCGCCGAACTCGAGCACGCCGGCGCCGAAGTCCCCGCGTCCGCCCGCCTGCCCGAGCTGCGCCATGCCGTTGATGACCGACGGGAGGAGCGCGGCGACGCTCTCGGCGTCGACGCCGTTGGCGGTGCGAGAGTCGATCGGCAGCCCGTCGCGCCCGACGACGACCACCGCGTCCACACCGGGGCGGCGGCTCAGCGCCTCGACCACTTCGCGGATCGTCGCCATACGGCGGCCAAGCTAGGAATGGAGTCTGGCGAAGTCAAGCAGCGATCGCGGGTTGACCCACTTGGACGCGGCTCGGTATCTTCTCCGGCACCGCATGACTCCGCGCCGCCGACTCGTCGCCGTGACCGCCGTCGT
>DATDFC010000047.1:0-4631 GCA_036522815.1 Gemmatimonadales bacterium
CATCGTACTTGTCCGCCCCCAGGAGGAGCAGCTGGGTCTCGGCCAGGATGGCCGCGAGGGGGTTGGAGAGGTCGTGCCGGAGCTTGCGGATCGGGTCCGCGGCGTCGGCCATCTAGAGCAGCGACCGATACAGATCGCGCAGGTGATGGTCGCGCAGGTCGCGGACGGCCTGCCACAGATCCGGCTCCGACGTGGCGCAGAAGATCTCGGCCGTCGCGCGCTCCGCCTCGGTGTCCGCCGCCCCGAACAAGACCCGGCCCCGCCACACGCCGTCGTCGCTGCGGCGTACCTGGAGACGAATGGGGATGAGTTGTCCGTCGAAGCGAATGGGGGGGAGGTCGTGGACGACCGCGTCGCCCGAGTCAGGTGCGTTAAAGCGTGCCGGCTGTGCAGGCATGCGGCGCCTAGGGCTGGTTTGTGCAAAGATAAGCGCGGGCGCCGGTTACGCAATACGAGGACGGTGGAGGTTGTGAAGGTTGTGAAGGTGGTGGAGGTTCTGGAGGTAGTATCGCGGCTCAACACGACCTCCACAACCTCCAGAACCTCCACAACATGCCTCAGATTCGGAACGGGATCGGTGCGAACGTGGCCAGAAAGAGCCCCAGCGCCACCCACGCCAACCAGCGGCGTGACGCTGGCAGCGGCCGCTCTGTGTCGAGCACGGGGGGATGGCCGAGGCGCCCGCGCGACAACACCAGCACGAGCACGCTCCACACGTACCACCCCCACCACCAACGTCCCAACAGGATGATGAGGCACCAGAACACGAGCGCGATCCGCCGGTGCCAGCGCGGCAGCGTGGCGTACAGGATGTGTCCGCCGTCGAGCTGCGAGATCGGCAGCAGGTTGAGCATCGTGACGAACATCCCCAACCATCCCGCGAAGGCGACGGGATGAACACTGATCGCTCCTGCATGACCGAGCACTAACCGCTGGAGCAGCAGCGTAATCAGGGAGTCGCCCAGCGGAATCTGCGGGCCGCCGCCGAAGTACACGGCGAGCCCGCGAAAACCCTCCTGGGGAGCGACCGGATGACTCAGCGCCAGTCCGGCCGCGAACACCGGCAGCGCGACCAGGAACCCGGCGATCGGTCCGGCCACGCCCACGTCGAACAGCTGCCGGCGATCCGACAGCACCGTGCGCAGCCGAATGAAGGCGCCCATGGTGCCGATGAACGTCGGAAACATGGGCACAGGAATGAAGTATGGCGGTGAGACGTCCAGCTGATAGCGGCGCGCGACCACGTAGTGGCCGAGCTCGTGACACAGGAGAATGGCGAGCAGCGGGGCGGCAAACGGCAGCCCGCTGGCCCAGGCCGGGAGAAAGCCGGGATAGCCGGGGTAGCCGCTGGTGAAGAACACCAGCACACCGGTGTAGGGGATGCCGTTGGCCAGTACGGCACCGGCGAACGTGATGGTGTAGAGCGTCGCGAGAAACAGGGCCAGGTGGAGTCCCCAGCGCTCGCGCCGGCGGGCGAGCGGGCGGGAAAGCACCAGGTGGCGCCCGTCAGCCTCGTCCGACCAGTAATAGCTGCCGGGCCACTGCCGGAGCACTACGGCGAGCGCCGGGGACGGCCCGGCGTGCATCGGATGTACAAGCGCGTCAACGACTTCGCGGTCTGGCAGTGAGACGGTGCGCCACGCCAGGAGAAAGTCGGTGAGATTCACGCGCTCTTGACTGGGGCTTCAGGGTAGCCTAGAATAGTGCCTCGCACTCCTTCGAATTCCCAGATTCCATTTTCAACATTACCGCGCTCACTCCCCCACCTCGGGGTTTCGCCCGCCGTAGCATGGAGCAACGACACACGTGGATATCGCTGAGCTGAAGCGGAAATCCGTCGCGGAGCTGCACGCGATGGCCGAAACCCTGAACATCAGCAACTACTCGGGGCTCCGCAAGCAAGACCTGATCTTTCGTATCGAGCAGTCGCTGCTCGACTCGGACACTGTCCTCCGGGGTGAGGGCGTCCTGGAAATCCTGCCGGAAGGCTACGGGTTCCTGCGCAGTCCCGACTGGAACTACCTGTACGGCCCCGACGACATCTACGTCTCGCCCAGCCAGATCAAGCGGTTCGATCTGCGCACCGGCGACACGATCATGGGGCAGGTGCGGCCTCCCAAGGAAGGGGAGCGCTATCTCGCCCTGCTGAAGGTCGAGGTGGTGAACGGCGATGAGCCGGAGAAAGCGAAGCACCGGGTCGCATTCGAGAACCTGCGGCCCCGCTATCCCGAGGAACGGCTCAAGCTCGAGCGCAAGGACGGCGACCTGTCGATGCGGGTGCTGGACCTGCTCAGCCCCATCGGCAAGGGGCAGCGCGCGCTGATCGTCTCGCCGCCCAAGGCCGGCAAGACGATCCTGCTCCAGAAGCTCGCGAACTCCATTATCGAGAACCACCCCGAGGTTTACCTCATCGTGCTGCTGATCGACGAGCGGCCCGAGGAGGTCACGGACATGGAGGAGAACGTCAAGGGACCGAACGTGGAGGTGATCTCGTCCACGTTCGACGAGCCGGCCGACCGCCACGTCCAGGTGGCCGACATGGTGATCGAGAAGGCCAAGCGCCTGGTCGAGCACGGTAAGGACGTCGTGATTCTGCTCGATTCGATCACGCGCATGGGCCGGGCGCACAACGTGGTGGTGCCTCACTCCGGCAAGATCCTCTCGGGCGGTGTGGACGCCAACGCCCTGCAGAAGCCCAAGCGGTTTTTCGGAGCGGCGCGCAAGATCGAAGGCGGCGGCTCGCTCACCATCGTGGGCACGGCGCTGATCGATACCGGGTCCCGCATGGACGAGGTGATCTTCGAGGAGTTCAAGGGCACGGGCAACATGGAAGTGATTCTCGACCGCCGCATCGCCGAGCGCCGCACCTTCCCCTCCATCGACGTGCAGCGCTCCGGCACCCGCAAGGAGGAGCTGCTGCTCACCAAGGAAGAGCTCAACAAGGTCTACCTGCTCCGCAACTTCCTGGCCGACATGCCGCCCGTCGAAGGCATCGAGTTCCTGCTCGAGCGCATGAAGCGGACGAAAAACAACACTGAGTTCTTCCAGACGATGCAACAGGGATGACCGGCGGGTCGGGGCGGCTGCTCGGCGTGGATTGGGGCGAGCGCCGCATCGGCCTCGCCCTGTCCGATGAGACGCAGACGCTCGCCCAGCCCCTCGCGACCCTCACGCGCCGCACCGGCAAGCGCTTCCCCATGCGCCAACTGCTCACCCTGGTGGACCGTCACGGCGTGACGGGCGTGGTGGTCGGCCTGCCGCTCGACCAGGACGGCGCCGAGGGCGAGGCCGCGAGCGCCGCCCGCACCCTGGCGGCGGCGATCGCGCAGCACTCCGGCAAGCCCGTGGCCCTGTGGGACGAGCGGCTCACGACGGCGCGCGCCCTCAACGCGGTGCGCGACATGGGGGGCACCACCCGGGGCCGGAAGGACGGCGTGGACGCGCTCGCCGCGACGGTGCTGCTGCAGCACTACCTGGATGCAAGACGAGGGTCGGCAACATGACAACGCGGAACGCGGAACGCGGAACGCGGAACGGGCACGCGAGCTTCCAGGCGCTGTTCCGCGTTCCGACTTCCGCGTTCCGCGTTTCGGTGGTTCTCGTCCTCGCCGCTTGCGGGCGATCCGACGGTCCGCGCGTCACCGTCACCGTCCCGGCGGGGGCGACCCTCGACGCCGCCGTCGACTCGCTCGCCGCCAACCGCGTGATCGACCACCCGGGCGTGTTCCGGCTGTACGCCAGATTGCGGGGGCTCGCCGGCTCGCTCAAGAGCGGCGTCTACCTGCTGCGCCAGGACGAGGCGTGGTCGGACGTGGTGGGCGCGCTCGAGCGCGGGCGCGGTGTGGAGCAGCGCTTTACGGTGCGCGAGGGCCTGCGGCTCGCCGAGATTGCAGACCTCGCCCAACGGGGGCTGCGAATTCCCCGCGACTCGTTCCTCGACGCGGCGCAGGACTCCGCGCTGCTGGCGCAGCTCGGGCTCCCCGACGAGGCCGCGAGCGTCGAGGGATACCTGTTCCCCACGACGTACCTGCTGCCGCAGCGCATCGGAGCACGCGAGCTCGTCAAGGTGATGACGCATCAGTTCATCGAGCAGTGGAGCCCCGAGTGGCAGGCCCGACTCGATTCGCTGCACTTCACGCGGCATCAGCTCGTCACGCTGGCATCGATCATCGAGTCGGAGGTCCGCTATGATCCGGACCGGCCGTTCATCTCCGCCGTCTACCAGAACCGGCTCAAGCGGGGCATGCGGCTCGAGGCCGATCCGACCGTGAGCTACGCCTATGGGCGGCGGTTGAAGCGCGTGTGGGAGAAGAATCTCGCCGTCCGCTCGTCGTACAACACGTATCTCCACGCCGGGCTGCCGCCGGGGCCGATCTCGCAGCCGGGGCGTGCCAGCCTCGCGGCGGCGCTCTACCCCGCCGACGTACCGTTCCTGTATTTCGTCGCGCAGGCGGACGGGAAGCACATCTTTTCCGCCACGTACGCGGAGCATCTGGCCGCAATCCGGCGGGTCAAGGAAATGCGGCGCGCAGCGCGCGCGCCGCGTCGGCCGGCTCGCTAGCGCCCCACACGGCGCCGATCACCGCGACGCCGGCGGCCCCCACGCGCGCCAAGGCGGCGGCGGTGGCCGC
>DATDFC010000048.1:0-11147 GCA_036522815.1 Gemmatimonadales bacterium
AGGGGTGGTCCTTAGATATCGAGGTTCTTCACTTCCAGCGCGTTGTCCTGGATGAAGACGCGGCGCGGCTCGACCTGGTCGCCCATGAGCTCCGTGAAGAGCTCCTCGGCGCCGACGGCGTCCGCGATGGTGACCTGCAGCAGGCGCCGCGTCTCCGGGTTCATGGTCGTCTCCCACAGCTGCTCGGGATTCATTTCGCCGAGGCCTTTGTAGCGCTGGATGGAGAGGCCTTTTTCGGCCAGCTTGTAGATCTGGTCGAGCAGCGCGTCGACGTGCACGTACGTCGTCACGTCGTCGCCGTGCTTCACCGTGTACGGCGGCAGGCCGAACGCGGAGAGCTGCTCGAACGCCTTCGCCATCTGCCGGAACTCGTACTGGGAGAGCAGCTCGTTATTGACCGTTGTGCGTTTGCCGGTGCCGTTGCCGCCGACGGAGAACTGCAGCGCCGGCGTCTCGGTCTCTTCGTCCGTGATGATACGGACGTTCTCCAGGCCGGCGGCGGTCAGCGCGCGGCTGAGCGACTCCAGCTTCTCCGGATCGCCCAGCGCGGCGCGGTCGCTGAAGCCTTCCACGAAGAGGATGTCCAGCGCCTCGCGCGGGATGCCGCGCGCTGCGAGCTTCTTCGCGTAGAGGCGGTACTCCTCCATCCGCTGCAGCATCGTCACGAGCGCTTCGCCGCGCACGGCGAGGCCGGCCTGCGGCGCCACTTCCACCGACTCCGCGATGCGGGAGAGGAGGAAGCGCGACTTCTCGCCTTCGTCCTTGAGGTACGTGTCCTTCTTTCCCTGCGTGACCTTGAAGAGCGGCGGCTGGGCGATGAAGAGATGGCCCTGCTCGATGACGCTCCGCATGTGGCGGAAGAAGAAGGTGAGGATGAGCGTGCGGATGTGGGAGCCGTCGACGTCGGCGTCCGTCATGATGATGATCTTGTGGTAGCGCGCGTCCTCGACCTTGAAGTCCTCGCCCACCCCGGTCCCGATCGCCGTGATGATGGTCCGGATCTCCTCGTTCGAGAGGATCTTGTCGATGCGGGACTTCTGCACGTTGAGGATCTTGCCGCGCAGCGGCAGGATCGCCTGGAAGCTGCGGTCCCGTCCCTGCTTGGCGGAGCCCCCGGCCGAGTCGCCTTCCACGAGATACAGCTCCGTGAGCTGGGGATCGCTCACGCTGCAGTCGGCGAGCTTGCCGGGGAGCAGGCCGCCCTCGAGCCCGCTCTTCTTGCGGACCAGCTCGCGCGCCTTGCGCGCCGCCTCGCGCGCCCGCGCCGCGCTCACTGCCTTGGCGATGATCGTGCGCGCCACGCTCGGGCTCTTGTCGAAGAAGTCGCCCAGGGCGTCGTTCACGACGCTCTTCACGATCCCCTCGACTTCGGAGTTGCCGAGCTTGGTCTTGGTCTGCCCTTCGAACTGCGGATCCTTGACCTTGACGTGCAGCACGGCGGTCAGGCCCTCGCGGATGTCGTCCCCCGTGAGGGTGAACTCCTCCTTCTTGAGGATGCCATCCTTTTTGGCCCACTCGTTGATGGTGCGCGTCAACGCCGCTCGGAAGCCGGTGAGATGCGTGCCGCCTTCGTGCGTGTTGATGTTGTTCACGAAGGAAAGCGTGTTGTCGTTGTAACCGTCATCGTACTGGATCGCGCCTTCGACGACGACACCTTCTCGCGTGGTCTCGAACGTGATGGGCTTGGGGTGCAGCGTCTTGCGGTTGCCGAGCAGGTGCTTCACGAACTCGGCGAGCCCGCCCTTGTAGAAGAACGTCTCCTGCTTCTGCTGCCCTTTGCGCTCGTCCTTGAGCGTGATCGTGAGCGCCTTGTTCAGGAACGCGAGCTCGCGCAGCCGGGTGGCGATCGTGGCGTAGTCGAACCGGGTCTCGGTGAAGATCTTCGTGTCGGGCTTGAACCAGACGGTCGTGCCAGTGCCCTTCGCCTTCCCGATGACCTCCAGCTTCTTCTTGGTTTCGCCCCGCTCGAACGCCATGTGGTGCCGCTTGCCGTCGCGATCCACCCACACCTCGAGCTGTTCCGACAGCGCGTTCACCACCGATACGCCAACGCCGTGCAACCCGCCCGACACTTTGTACGTGCTCTTGTCGAACTTGCCCCCGGCGTGGAGCACCGTGAGCGCCACCTCGACCCCGGGCTTTTTCTCGGTCTTGTGAGTATCGACGGGGATGCCGCGGCCATTGTCGACCACGGTGATCGCATTGTCGGGATGGATGGTGACGTCGATCTGTGTGGAGTAGCCGGCCAACGCCTCGTCGACCGAGTTGTCGACTACTTCGTAGACGAGATGGTGCAGTCCACGTCCGGAGACCGATCCGATGTACATCGCGGGGCGACGCCGCACCGCTTCCAGGCCCTTGAGGACCTGGATCGAGTCGGCCTGGTAGTCGCCGTTACCCTTATCCTTCGAGGCTCGGGGTTTCGCCTTCGCCATAGAGCTCTATCGTGAGAGAAGCCAGCGGATCGTCTTGATCCGTCCGGCGCCGCGGCCCGCATTGATTGCCGCCATGATCTGGGGGCCCTGGAGCTGCAGCTCCGTCATCCAGCCGCTCGTCGCCACCCGCACGAACAGCGTGCCGTCCGGCGTTACGCTCTCGGGGGCGGTCACCGCCGCGATTTGCGGCCCCACCAGCCGGGGCCAATCGGGAATCACCTGCGCCTGCGCCACCCGTTGCACCAGCCCCGACTTGGCCAGATAGCTGTGCAGCGCCTCGCCGACCACCGTCGGCCGGCCCCGTCTGCGCTCCGCCATTGTACCCCCTACCCCGCTACGAACAGCGCCACGGGGCCTCCCGTGGCGCGGCGCGGCCGTTCCGCGAGAGCCCCAGATAAGCAGCTAAAAATACTCAGAAGTTATTGTCGTGGCAAGACTTACTCATTTTGCGCGGAACCGCGGGGGGCGCTTCTCCAGGAACGCCGTCAGCCCTTCTCTCATGTCCTCCGTGGCCGCGAGCAGCCCGAAATGATTGGCCTCGAGCAGCAGGCCCTCTTCGAGGGTCATTTCCAACCCCTGGTCCACAGCCTCCAGGGCGAGGCGCACGGCGAGCGGACCCATCGCGAGTATCCCCCGCAGCGTTTTCTCCGCCGCGGCCAAGAGCTCCGCCCCCGGCACCACTTGGTTCACGAGGCCGATGCGGTGCGCCTCCCGGGCGTCGATCATGTCGCCCGTCAGAATGAGGTGGAGGGCATTCCCCTTGCCCACGAGGCGCGGCAGCCGCTGCGTGCCGCCGTACCCGGGCGCGATGCCGAGCTTCACCTCGGGCTGGCCGAACTTGGCGGTGTCGCTCGCGATCCGCAGGTGGCACGCCATGGCGAGCTCGCACCCGCCCCCCAGGGCATACCCGTTCACCGCCGCGATGACGGGTTTGCCGCAGGTCTCGAAGCGACGCAGCATCGCCTGGCCACGCTGCGCCCGTGCCTTGCCGTCGAATGGGCCCTGCTTGGCGAGCTCCGCGATGTCGGCGCCGGCGACGAAGGCCTTGGTGCCGGAGCCCGTGAGGATGGCCCCCCCGACGCCCGCGTCCGTCGCCACGCGCTCGGCGGCGTCGGCCAGCTCCGCCACCACCTGATCGTTCAGCGCGTTGAGCTTGTCGGGGCGGTTGATGGTAATGAAAGCAATGGCGTCGCGGATCTCGAACAGGAGAGTGTCGTAGCTCATGGGGAGAAAGCTAACGCGGAACGCGGAACTCGGAACGCGGAACAGACGAGCCGCCGCCCGTGAGCCTGTTCCGCGTTCCGCCTTCCGCGTTTCGCGTTCGTTCGCCCCTTACCGCACGAACAAACTCCCCGACCCGCTCTTGCCCTCGCTGGTGGCGGTGACGAGTGCCGAGCCCGAGCGCAGCGCGCGAACCACGACCGATTGGCCCGACGCGACTTCGATCCGGGCGACCGTCGAGTCGCTCACGCTCCAGAACACCGCGCGGCCCGACAGCGGGTTCCCCTGGGCGTCGCGGGGTGTGGCAAAGAAGCGCGTGGTGTCGCCCACGGCGACCACGACGGTATCGGGGGTGACGGACACGCTAGCGACTGAATCGGGTGGGGGCGGGGGCGGGGGCAGCGACTCCACCACCACCAGCTGGGCCGAGCCGCGCTTGCCATGGCTCCGGGCCGTGATCTCGGTGGCGCCGCTCCGCAGGGCACGCAAGATGAGCGACTGCCCGAACTGCGCCTCGATCCTCGCGACGCTCGGGTCGGCTACGCTCCACTTCACATGCCCGTCGCTGATGAAATTCCCTTGGGCATCCTGCAGGGTGGCGAAGAAACCAGCGCTGTCGCCCACGGCGACGGTGTCGGACGACGGCGTGACCGTCACCGATGCCACGGGCCCGGGCTTGCCGCCTGGGGTCGAATCCGCGGACGAGTCGGCCGTCGCCCCGAGATTCGGGATCAGTCGGCTACTCGGTCCGACCTGGTCGTTGCACGCGGCAGCGGCGATTGCCGCGGCGGCCACGCCGCAAGCGAGGATGTGTCTCATCGTGCCTCCGGTGAGAAGTGAGCGACGGCGAAAATGGATACCCACCGGACGGCGACTCACGTCACAACGCGACGCGAGTTATTGCTTGCACGCCACACACATCGCCGATACGTTGCCCCTGTGAGCGTTCAGGCGATCGCATGGAGTCCGAGCGGCGCGGTGCGCATCGTGGACCAGCGCGCCCTGCCCGAGGCGCGGATCGAGCGCGATCTCGAGACCGGTGAAGCGGTGGCGGACGCGATCCGCACCCTCCAGGTGCGCGGCGCGCCGCTCATCGGCATCGCCGCTGCGATGGGGCTGGTCGCGGGTACGCGCGAGCTGCGGGCGACGCCGCGCGAGCCGTTCCTCGCCCGGGTGCACCAGCTCGCGGAGCTGCTCGGCGCCGCCCGGCCCACCGCGGTGAACCTGCGCTGGGCGCTCGACCGCATGGTGCGCACCGCCACCGCCACGCCGGTCGGGGGAGGGGGAGGGGGGGCCGCCATCTGGGAGCGTCTCCAGGCGGAAGCGACCGCCATCTGGGAGGAAGACCGCGCCATGTGCCGGCGCATCGGTGAGGCCGGGCTGCCGCTCGTCCCCGACGGGGCGAAACTCCTGACCCATTGCAACGCTGGGGCGCTCGCCACCGGCGGGATCGGGACGGCGCTCGCGCCGATCTATCTCGCGCATGACGCGGGGCGCCGCGTGGAGGTGTTCGTGGACGAAACCCGCCCGGTGCTGCAGGGGGCGCGGCTCACCGCCTGGGAGCTGGTGCACGCCGGCATCCCGTGTACGGTGATCGCCGACGGTGCGGCGGGATCGCTGATGCGCCAGGCGAAGGTGGATCTCGTGATCGTCGGGGCCGACCGCATTGCCGCCAACGGCGACTTCGCGAACAAAATCGGCACTTATTCGCTCGCCGTGCTGGCGCTGCACCACGGCGTGCCGTTCTACTGCGCCGCGCCCTCCTCCACGATCGACGTCGCGCTCGCGGACGGCGCGGGCATCCCGATCGAGCAGCGCGCCCCCGACGAGGTGAAGAGCGTGGCCGGCCGGCTCATCGCCCCCGCCGAGGCCGCCGCGCTGAACCCCGCGTTCGACGTGACACCGGCCCGCTACGTGACGGCCTTCATCACCGATCGCGGTGTCGAGCACCCGCCGTTCCGCGACGGGGCTCGGTCGTGAGGGCTGGAGCGGGCGCGGCGCCGGGAGGTATAATTGGGCATGAACGCGGGTACGAAGTTCGCCATCGGCGCGGCGCTGATCATCGGCTCGGTGGGCTATCTGATGGCCTCGGGCGTGAAGCAAACCGGGCAGTATTTCCTCACGCCGACGGAGTTGTCGCAGAAAATCGCGGTCGATCCGTCGTTCTATAACGTCGGCATGAAGGTCGGTGCGCACGTGGTGCGCGGCTCCGTCACCAAGGACGTCGCCACCCAGACGCTGAGCTTCCAGGTCACCGATGGGAGCGCGCGCTATCCCGTCGTCTTCCACGGCCTCCCCCCCGACACGTTCACCGATTCGGTCGAGGTGGTGGTCGAGGGCCGCTTGCAGCAGGACGGTGTGATCCACGCGACCAACGTGCTCGCCAAGTGCGGGTCGCGCTACGAATCGGTGCCCAAAGCCTAAATGACGGTCCTCGGCAACCTGGCGCTCTGGCTCGCCCTGCTCGTGGGGGTGTGGGGCGCGCTGGCCGGGTTCGTGGGCGGTCGCCTGGCCCGTCCCGACCTCGGGCACAGCGCGCGGCGGGCGGTGTTCGCGATGTGCGGCGCGCTGCTCGTGGCCGTGTTCGCGCTCGAGTGGGCGTTATTCCAGCACGACTTCAACGTCGAGTACGTCGCCGCGTACACCAGCCGCAACCTGCCGATCTTCTATACGTGGTCGGCGCTGTACGCGGGCCAGAAGGGGAGCCTGCTCTTCTGGGCCACCGTGCTGTCGCTGTTCGGGTCGCTCGCGCTGGTCTTGACGCCGCGGCGCCACGCCGAGCTGCTCCCGACCGTGGCCGGCGTCGTCGCGCTGGTGGCGAGCTTCTTCATCTCGGTGATGCTGTTCGGCCACGCCAACCCGTTCCAGCGGCTGCCCTACACGCCGCTCGACGGCAGCGGGCTGAATCCGCAGCTGCAGAATCCGGGGATGGTGTTTCACCCGCCGATGCTGTACCTGGGCTACATCTCGATCACCATCCCGTTCGCGTTCGCGATCGCGGCGCTGCTCTCGAAGCGGCTCGACGCCGATTGGCTGGTCGCGATCCGCAAGTGGACGCTCCTGTCCTGGTTGTTCCTCTCCGTCGGGATCTGTCTGGGGATGTGGTGGGCCTACGTCGAGCTGGGGTGGGGCGGCTACTGGGCCTGGGATCCCGTGGAAAACGCCTCGCTCCTCCCCTGGCTCACGATGACCGCGTTCCTGCATTCGGTGATGGTCCAGGAAAAGCGCGGCATGCTGAAGAAATGGAACCTGGCGCTGATCATCGGCTCGTGGCTGTTGTCGATCTTCGGCACGTTCATCACGCGTTCGGGTGTGATCTCGAGCGTGCACTCGTTCACCCAGTCGAGCGTGGGCTACTTCTTCCTTGGGTTCCTGATCTTCGCGGCGGCGTCCAGCTACGCCTTGTACGTGACGCGGCTTCCGCTCATGATCTCAGAGACGCGGCTCGAGTCGATGGTGAGCCGCGAGGCGAGCTTCCTGTTCAATAACCTGCTGCTCATCGGAATCGCGTTTTCGGTGCTGTGGGGGACGCTGTTCCCTATCCTGTCGGAGCTGGTGCAGGGCACGAAGGTCACGGTCGGGCCACCCTTCTTCAACCAGGTGAACGTGCCGCTCGGACTGGCCCTGCTCGCGCTCACCGGGATCGGTCCGCTCATCGCCTGGCGTCGCGCCTCGCTCCCCAATCTGCGGCGCCAGTTCGCGGTGCCTGCGACGGCCGGCGCGTTCACTCTGCTGGTGCTGCTGGTGGGCGGCATGCGTGACCTCTACGCCCTGCTGGCGATCGCCCTCGGCGGGTTCGTCGCCGCCACGATCGTGCAGGAATTCGCCCGCGGCACCCGCGCGCGACACCGGCGGTACGGCGAGGCCTACCCGCTCGCCCTGGCGCGGTTGCTGGGGCGCAACCGGCGGCGCTACGGCGGCTACATCGTGCATACCGGCATCGTGATCCTGTTCGTCGCGTTCGCTGGCATGGCGTTCAAGACCGAGACCGAAGCGACGCTCCGCCCCGGCGAGTCGGCGTCGCTGCGGAGTCCGTACGGCCACACCTACACCTTTACGCACCTCGGCATCTCGCAATACGACGCCCTGAACCGGCAGATCACCGCGGCCACGGTCGAGGTGCGCCGCAACGGCAAGCCGATCGGGTTCCTGACGCCCGAGAAGCGGCAGCATGTCGACGGGCTGGGTCGCCCCACGTTCCAGCCGTCCACCGAGCCGGCCATCATGAGCATGCTGCGCGAGGACCTGTACGGCGTGCTCGGCGGCACGGTCGATGGCACCGAGCAGGCGGTGTTCCGCTTCACGATCAATCCGCTGGTCTGGTGGGTGTGGTACGGCGGCATGATCGTCGCGCTGGGCGGACTGATCGTGATGTGGCCGGGGGGATCGCCCGCCGCCCGGCGGAGCCAGGCTGGATACGCGGTGCGGCTGGTGGGCGAACAACCGTGACCCGACGCTACGACGCTACGTCGTATGTTGATCGACGCGAGTTCTTGGTGCTCGGTGCGGGGACTTTTCTTAGCGTCGTAGCGTCGTGGCGTCGTACGACGCAGCAACCGGACTCCCTCCCGGGCACGGGACCGTCGGGGCGCCTGTGGGATCCCGCCCGCGCGGGTCGTCCGCTACCCCCCGTGACCGCCGCGGACAATGACGCCGCGATCCAGGCGATCGAGAAGCAGATTCACTGCACCTGCGGCTGCAACCTCGACGTGTACACGTGCCGGACCACGGACTTTACCTGCACCGTGAGCCCCGCCATGCACCAGCGGGTGCTGGCGCTGGCGCGGGAGGGACAGAGCGGGCGCCAGATCCTCGATCAGTTCGTGCGCGAGCACGGCATCGCGATCCTGATGGCGCCGCCCAAGCGGGGGTTCAACCTCGCGGGGTACTTCACGCCGTCATTGCTGATCGTCGCCGCGGGCGTCGCCCTGACCCTGGTGCTGCGCCGCTGGGTGCGCGCCGCGGCGCCCGCGGCGGGGACCACACCCGTCGGCGCCGCGGGTGCCACGCCGGAAGAGCTCGCGCGCCTGCGACGCGAGCTCGAGCGGCTCCCCACCTGAGCGGCCTGCTCGAGCTCGCGGCAGGGATCCTGCTCGCCGCAGGCGGGGTCTACTTCGTGCTGGAGCCGATTCTCCGTCCCGAGAGCAGGGCGAGTGACGAGGGACGAGAGGCGGACGAGGGGGAGGACCCCGAGGACGACCTCTCTGCTCAGGCGGTCGCGCTGCGCGCGCTGAAGGAGATCGAATTCGATCGCGCGACGGGAAAGCTGTCGGACGGCGATTACGAAACGCTGAAGGCTCGGTACACGGCCGAAGCGCTCGCGGCCCTGCGGGAGACGGCGGGAAGCGGGATGCGCGATTCGGGAGGCGTGGCATCGGGTGGCGCATCGCATCCCGCATCCCGCATCCCGCATCCCGTATGTCCTACCCACGGTCCCCGCCCCGAGTCCGACGCGCAGTTCTGCTCCGAGTGCGGCTCGCGGCTGGCGAGCGCCCCCGGTTACTGCTCGCGCTGCGGCACGTCGCTCGAGCGCGACGCGCGCTATTGTCATTCCTGTGGAGCGCGCGTGGCTGCCTGAAGGTGACGTCGCTCACGCTTTAACATCCCTCGTGACGTCGCGTCTGTACCGCTCGGAGTGCTGACTGACTACGCACCTACGAGAGGAGACGCTCACCCATGCGTTACACCATCCAGTTGACCGCGGCCGCCGCCGCCGCCCTCGCCGGCGCGCTGGTGCTCGCCTGCGGCGAGGGCACGGCGCCCTCCTCGCAGCAGGCCCAGGTGCTTGCCGCGGAGCAGGAGCAGCTCGGCGCCATGGTCGACAGCGCCTTCGGTGCCGGGGGCGCGACGGCGACCGACGCGGCCCCCAGCGACGCCGGCTTCGCTGCGGGCCTCGCGGCCACGACCGCCGACACGGCGCCGATGTTCTGGGGCCGGCTGCGCGTCGTCCCCGGCGGCCCCCGCCCGGTCTATCATCGCGACGTGACGGTCCAGGGCGACACGGCCCGAGTGGAGCACGACATCACCTTCGACGGGCTGTTGCTGGTCGACACCAGCGCCGACGGTGTGTTCAACCCGACGTCCAAGCCGCTGGCCGACCAGATGACCCAGCACGCCGTGCTGGTGCGGGACGACTCCCGATCGCACGGCTGGCGTGTGGTGCAGCTCTCGCCGCAGGACTGGACGGTCGTGGATGCGAGCCGCCAGACCGTGACCGTGACGGACGTGAAGGTGTACCGCAACGATACGCTGCTCGTGGAGGTCACCGACCCCACGGCGCTGCTCGACGTCACGAGCCGCGTGCCGCGGTTCCGGCTGGGGGACACGGTGAAGGTGGTCGCGGCGGTCAGCAACACGACCAATTCCGGGTTCACCCCGCCGAGCTTCGTGTATCTGCATGTGCGCCATGCCGCGATCAGCGGTACCAGCTGGCGGCGCCTGAAGATGACGGACAACGGCGATGGCACCTACGGGCGCAGCTGGATCGCGCGGCGCTCGGGGATCGACCGGTTCCTCGTGGACGCACTCGATGCGGCGACGCTGCTCGAGGGGACGGCGGACAACTACCGGGCGAACGAGGTGGGGATTCCATATAGGATAGAATAACGGACGGTAGAAGACGGTAGAGGACGGGAGAGGGCGGTAGAGGTGAACGGCTGGACCTGCCCCGATTTGGTGGACACCTGATTCCTCGCCCATAATTGGGCGGGAGGTGTCCGATGGGGCAGACGCGTCGCCGGTACACGGTCGAGTATAAGCGGGAGGCCGTCCGGTTTCTGGAGGAGACCGGGCGGCCGGTGCGTGAGGTGGCGGCGGAGCTGAAGCTCGCGGAATCGGTGCTCTGGCGCTGGCAGAAGCTCTATGGGACGGACGCGCGGAGCGGGGCCGTGAGCCCGACGGAGGCCGAGGAGCTGCGGCGCCTCCGCCGGGAGAACGAGCTGCTGCGCCAGGAGCGTGACTTCCTAAAAAAAGCGGCGGCGTACTTCGCGAAGCCGTCCCCGTGAGGTACGCCTGCATCCGCCAGCAGGCCGGGGCGTTTGCGCTGACGCTGATGTGCCGCCTGCTGCGGGTCTCGCGGTCGGGATATGACGCCTGGCGGGGCGGCGGCCGAGTGCCCACGCGCAGGCGGACACGCGGCTGCGCGTGGCGATCCGGGCGATTCACGCTGCCAGCCGGCAGCGGTATGGGAGCCCGCGGATCCACCGCGAGCTTGTGGCCGAGCAGTGGCGCTGTAGCCGCAAGCGGGTGGCGCGCCTGATGCGGCTCGACGGGCTGCGCGGCAAGCGCCGGCGGCGGTATCGCGCCACCACGCAGGCGGATGGCACGCCGCCAGCCCCCAATCGGCTCCGGCGCGCCTTTCGGGTGCCCGCGCTCAACCAGGTGTGGGCGAGTGACGTCACGGCGTGCGCGACGGCCGAGGGGTGGTTGTATCTCGCGGTCGTGCTCGATCTCGCGTCGCGCCGGGTCGTCGGCTGGGCGGCGGGCGCGAGC
>DATDFC010000049.1:0-9416 GCA_036522815.1 Gemmatimonadales bacterium
CGTGGACGCGCTCGTGGCGGTGGCGCGGGGACGGGCGGCGGCGGGCGACGCGGCCGGCGCGCTCACGGCGCTGCAGCAGGCCCAGACCCGGGCGCCCGGGCGGGCCGACCTGCACAAGCTCCAGGGCGACGTGGCGATGAAGGTCGGCGACAAGCAAGGCGCGCTCGCCGCGTACCGCGCGGCCCTCGAGCTCGACCCGGGCTACGTGCAGGTGTGGGTCGACCTCGGCCGGCTGCACGAAGAGAAAGAGGAGTGGAGCGCCGCGCAACAGGCGTACGAGCGGGCGCTCGACGCGCTGCCCACCTTCCACGAGGCGGCGCTCGCGCTGGCCGACCTGCTGCGGCGCTCCGGGCGCGCGCGCCAGGCGGTGGTGCGGCTCGCGGAAATGCTCGAGCAGGACCCCTACGACCTCCCGGCACTGTTGCTCCTGGGACGGGCGTTGCTCGATGACAAGCGCGACCCCCAGGCCCTCGAAGCCTTCCAGCGGGCCCTCAAGTTCGACCCCGACCAGGTGGAGGCGCTGTTCCAGCTGGGCGTCGTGCTCGCGCGGCTGCATCGCTACGCCGAGGCCGTGGAAGCCTGGGAGAAGGTGACACGCCTCGACCCGAGCGGCCCCTTCGCGCAGCGGGCGCGCGTGCACGCCCGCACCGCGCTCGATCTGCAGCACATCTTCGACTCGGACGCGGCCTGATGCCGATCGAGGGACCGCTCCGGGAGCTCGGCATCCACGACGTGTTCCAGCTGCTCGATTTGAGCCGCAAGACGGGCGTGCTGCGCGTCACCTCGGAGCTGCGTCACAACGCGGGTACCGTGTCCTTCGAAGGCGGCACGATCATCTTCGCCGAGATCCGCTCCAATCCGCACCCGCTCGGCGCGCTGCTCTTGCGCACCGGCAAGATCACGGACGCGGATCTGGAGCGCGCGCGCGACATGCAGGAGCGGCAGGGGGACAAGCGCCGGCTGGGCGAGATCCTCGTGTCGCTCGGCGCCATCACTCCGCGGGAGCTCGAGCGCCAGGTGCGCTTCCAGATCGAGGAAGTCGTGTTCGAGATGATGAGCTGGCGGGAGGGCTACTTCTCTTTCACCGAGGGCCCGCTCAGCGACGTGCCGTCGGATGCGACGGTCCGCATCCCCACGGAGGCGCTCCTGATGGAGGGCGCCCGGCGCATCGACGAGTGGTCGCGCATCGAGAGTCGGATCCCGCACCTGGGCGTCGTGCCGGCGCTCGCCCCGCCGCAGGAAGGGGATGCCGGGGACCTCGATCTGCTGCCGCCCGAGTGGGAGATGCTCGCGGCCATCGACGGCCAACGCGATGTGCGCGCGATCGCCGCCGCGCTGGGCCGCTCCGACTTCGAGGTGGCGAAGACGCTGTTCGGACTCGAGAGCGCGGGCGTCATCGTCCTGGCCGACCCCGGCACCGGCAAACGCGAGCGGACCACGCTCGCCGCCGATCTGGCCCAGCTGGTCGCGCGCGCCGAAGACGCCCTGGCGCGGCGCGACCTGGAGGAGGCGCGTGGCCTGGCCGAGCAGGCCGCGAGCGTGCATCCGCACGATCCCGCCGTGCACCTGCTGCTCGGCCGCATCGCGCTCGCGGCGGGACGGGGTCCGGACTCGGTGGAAGAGCTGCGGCGCGCCCTGCGGCTCGATCCCCTGGGCGTCGCGGCACACCGGCTGCTCGGCTACGCGCTCGTCGCGACCGGCCGCTTCGCCGAGGCCCTGGACCAGTGGGACCAGTGGGAGCGCCTGGCGCCGCGCTCGGAGGCGGAGCTGGCACGGCTCGACGAGGTGCGCCGCGCGCGCGCCGCCGCCCAGACGCTCGCCGGAGCGGGCACGCATGGCTGACGACATCAAGGCGCTCTCCGCCGAGCTGGCGCGGGACCCGGACAGCCTGGTATTCCTGCGGCTGGGCGAGCTGCTGCGTCACAAGGGGCAGGTCGACGCGGCCCATCGCGTCGCCCTCACCGGTCTCGAGCGCCACCCGCATCTGGCGGACGCGCACGACCTGTACGCCCGCATCCTCGCCGACAAGCATGACTACGAGCGCGCCTTCGACGAGTGGGACATGGCGCTGCGGATCGCCCCCGACCACGTGGGGGCGCTCAAGGGTCTCGCCTTCCTCTATTTCAAGGTGGGCGACGTGCAGCAGGCCGCGGCCCATCTGGAGGCGGCGCAGCGCGTCGCTCCCGATGATCCGGGGATCGCGCAAGCGCTCGCGCTGGCGCACGGCGGCGAGGCCGGTCCGGGAGCTGCGTCGCCGGCGCCGGAGCCGATCGCGCCCGCGCCGGCGGCCCAGCCGCTCGAGGAGTCCCGCGTATTCGCGGGACTGGAAGGGGCGGAGGAAGGACTGCTGTTGCTCGATCCGTCGGGGCAGGTGCTGGGGGGCGCCCTCAAGGATCCCGCAGGGCGGGACGTGACGGACGCCGTGGCCGCCTACCTGGCGGGTGTGTCGCAGGAGGCGGGGCGCACCGCCAAGCTGCTCGGTCTGGGAAGCTGGACCGGACTCGCAGCGGAAGGCCGGCACGGCCACGCCCACCTCACGCCGCCCACGGGATCGGCGCTGCTGCTCGTGGTGCGCGAGCGCGCGGTGCCGATGGGGCGCCTCGCGATCATCGCCCAGCGCGCGGCCGTCGCGGCGCGCCGCTGGCTGGAAACGCAGGCGTGACCACGGCCCCCGCGGGATACGGCCGCGTGCTGGATCTGGTGACGCGCGTCCGCGGGGTGCGCGGCGCGATGCTCGTCGCGGGCGACGACGGGCTCGTGGTCGCCGAGCAGTTGATGGAGGGGATCAAGGGGCCGGCCGTGGCGGCGCTCGCGGCGAGTCTCGCGAGCCGGCTGCGGCGCGCGCTCGAGGCCGCCGGCGTGGGCGCGGGTCAGTTCTGGCATCTCCAGGCGGAGCAGGGCGCCTTGCTGGTCGTGACCGCACCCTCGGGCGTGCTGGTGGTCGCCGTGGCGGAGCCCGACGTGAACGTGGGTCTGGTGCGGCTCGAGCTGCTGCGCGCGGCGGAGGCGGTGGGATGACGACGCGCGCGGTCGAGCCGTGGGTTCTCGAGCCGCTGGTCAAGTTCGTAAAGGAGGCGGGGGCGCGCCTGGTTCTGTTGATGACGCCGGCCGGACAGGTGCTCGCGCAGCACGGGTTCTCGCGTGCGGTGGACGTGATGGCGGCCGCGGCGCTGGGCGCCGCCATCATGGCCTCGACCGATGAGATCGCCCGGCAGCTGCGCCAGCCACCGTTCGCCGGACTGAATCATCAGGGGGAGCGACACGGCATCTTCCTGGCGGCCGTCCCGACCGGGCGCGGCCGGCTGGTGACGCTCGTCGTGTACGACCTCGATGCTTCGTCGCTCGGCTTGGTGCAGTTATTCTTCGAGCAGCTCGCCGCCGATCTGCAGGCGGCGAGCCCGAAGGACAGCGGGCGCAAGCAGGTACTCGCGGCGGACTTCGAGCGCGAACTGAGCGACAGCTTGAACACGCTGTTCGGGAGATAGCCTCGTGTCCCTGGTCAACTTCACGACGCGTGAGATCACCTGCAAGATCGTCTACTACGGGCCGGGCCGCTCGGGGAAGACGACCAACCTGCATTACATCTACGCCCGCGTGCCGGACTCGCGCCGCGGCCGCCTGGTGTCGCTCGCCACCCAGACCGACCGCACCCTGTTCTTCGATTTCCTGCCGATCGACCTCGGGCAGATCTCCGGCTTTTCGACCCGGTTCCAGCTCTACACCGTGCCGGGCCAGGTGTACTACAACGCGACCCGCCGGCTCGTGCTCCAGGGCGCGGACGGCGTGGTGTTCGTGGGCGACAGCCAGGCGCGTCAGCTCGACGAGAACCTGGAAAGCCTGCAAAACCTGCAGAGCAACCTGCTCGAGCACGGCGTCGACATCCGCACGATCCCGCTGGTGCTGCAATACAACAAACAGGACTTGCCGCGCGAGCTGATCCTCTCGGCCGCCGACCTGGACGACGCCCTCAACTTCCGCGGCGTGCCGAGCTTCAGCGCGGACGCGCTGCACGGCAGGGGAGTATTCGAGACGCTCAAGGGCATTTCCGAGCTGGTGCTGAAAAAGCTCGCGGCGGGGACGGCGGCGTGACGAGCGCCCTCAATCCCAAGTATTCGTTCGACACCTTCGTGGTGGGCGCCGCCAACCGGCTCGCCGTCACCGCGGGGCGGACGGTCGCGGAGAACCCGGGCGCGGCCTACAACCCGCTGTTCATCTACAGCGGGTCGGGCCTGGGCAAGACCCACCTCCTCATGGCGGTGGGTCACGCGGCGAAGAAAGCGGCCCCCGCGCTCAACATCGAGTACCTCACCCTGGACGAGTACGTCGAGGCGTTCCATGCCGCCATCGCGGCGGGGCAGGGCGACGCGTTCCGCCGCCGCTTTCAGAACGTGGACGTGCTGCTCGTGGACGACGTGCAGTTCCTCACGAACCGCAAAGAGATGCAGTCCGAGCTGCTGCGCCTGACGGAGGCGCTGCAGGTGGGGGGGCATCAGATCGTGCTCACCAGCGACCGTCCGCCGCCCGAGATCGCCGACCTGGACGAGCGCCTGATCTCGCGGCTCTCGGGCGGGCTGGTGGTCGACATCGGGGCGCCGGATTACGAGACCCGGGTCGCCATCCTGCGCCGCAAGGCCGACGAGCGCGGAGCCAAGTTCGAGCCGGGCGTGCTCGAGACGGTGGCGAACGCGGAGTCCGGCAACGTGCGGGAGCTGATGGGGGCGCTCAACCGGCTGGTCGCGTTTCAAGCGGTGAACGACCGCTCCATCAACGCGGAGACGGCGAAACAGCTGCTCGGCATCGGCAGCGAGGGCGCGCCCGGCGACGGTGGCAAAGCCGCGGGGCGGGAGGCGCCGCACGCCGGCCGGGCTGGGGGGGGAGACGAGTTCGGGGACTTCCTCGCTGACGTGACCGTCACGGTCGGGAAGGCGGTCGAGGCGTGGCGCGCGCGAGTCGGGGAGGCGGTGCTGCGCTGGGAGGGCGAAGGCTATCGCACCCGCCGGCTCGAGGCGCTGCTCGAACGCGATACGCCCGCCGCCGTGGACGAGGTGATCACGGCGTTCACGCAGGACGTGGAGCGCCTGAAGGAGCTCGAGGCCGAGGTCGCGGAGCTCGACCCCCAGGCCGCCGGGCAGAGTGTGTTTCGCGATCCGGAGCGGCTGGGCGAGGCGGAGGAGGTGGCGGCCAAGGTGCGCGATGGCGCCGCGCCGCCCCCGGGGCCGTCGGGCGCGTTTCCACTCGCGGCCTACGCGGTGGGGGCGTCCAACGAAGTGGCGGTGGGCGCGGCGCGCGCGGTGCTGAAGCAGCCCGGCAAGAAGTACAATCCGCTCGTGCTGGTCGGCAAGAGCGGTCTCGGGAAGACGCATCTGCTCAACGCCATCGGCCTCGAGCTCGCCCGCGGCAAGCGAGCCGTGGTCGCGTGCCTCTCGACACAGGCGTTCGTGGATGAGCTGATCGCGGCGATCGATGGCGACCGCGTCGACTGGTGGCGGGCGCGCTACCGCCGCGCGACCGCGCTGCTGCTCGACGACATCCATCTCATTGCGGGCAAGGAGCGCACGCAGGAGGAGCTGTTCAACCTGTTCAACCTGCTGCAGGACAAGGAGCGCCAGCTCGTCTTCACCGCTCCGGCACAGCCGCACACGCTCCCCGGTCTGGAGGAGCGCATCGCGTCGCGCCTGGCCGGAGGCCTGGTCGCGGAGATCAAGGAGCCCGACCGCGAGGTGAAGCGGGCCGTGCTGGAGCGCCTGCTGGGCCAGCAGAACTCCAGCCCGGATCCGGCGCTCGTCGACTACCTCGCCGACCGTCCGGCGGAGTCGGTGCGCGGCCTGGTGGGCGAGCTGCAGCGGGTCGTGGGCGCGGCGGCCGCGCAAGATGGTCCGCTCACGGCGGGGCTGGCGCGCGAGGTGCTCGAGGGCCAGGCGCCGCGCGACAGCCGCCGCAGCGCCGGCTTCCGCACGTCGGGGATCGTCGTGTCGAGCCTGGGCGGCATCAAGAGCCGCGAGAAAATGGTGTGGGACTGGAGCGACATCGCCGACCGTGTCATCGAGGAGTTCCGCTGATGGCCATCAAGGGATCGCTGAAGGAAGCGTCGCTCCCCGACGTGCTCCAGCTGCTCGCGCTGGGGCAGAAGACCGGGTGTCTCTCCATCGCCGACCGCTCGAACTTCGGCTACATCTACTTCGACAAGGGCCGCATCTGCTACGCGTCGATCGTCAACCGGCGCGATCGCCTGGGCGACATCCTGGTCAAGCACTCCAAGATCACCCAGGCGCAGCTCGACGCCGCCGTGCAGCGCCAGACCAGGGAGCACGGCAAGAGGCTCGGCGAGGTCCTGGTCGGCATGGGGGTCATCACCCAGGGCGATCTCGAGCGCTACATGCGGGTGCAGATCGAGGAATCGGTCTACTATCTCTTCACCTGGACGCAGGGGACGTTCAACTTCGAGGCCGACGTTCGCCCCGAGCGGCAGGACTTTCTGGTCTCGATCAACCCCGAGTCGTTGCTGCTCGAGGGCGCGCGTCGCGTAGACGAGTGGAGCCTGATCGAGAAGAAGATCCCCGGGTTCGATTTGATCTTCGTCGTGGACAGGGACCGGCTCGCCATCAGCGAGGCCAAGCTGACCGACACCCAGCAGCGCATCTTGCCGCTGCTCGACGGGTCGCGCGACGCGACCCACGTGATCGAAGACTCGGGGCTGGGAGAGTTCGAGATCGGCAAAGCGCTGTACGGGCTGATCACCGCGGGGTTCGTGCACCGCGCCGGCCGCACGGCGTCGGCGGCCGACGCGCAGATCACCGATGCGCGCGTGGAAGAGCATCGCAATCTCGGGATCGCGTTCTACAAGACGGGCATGCTGGACGAGGCGACGCGTGAGTTCCGCCGCGTCGCCGAGCTGCGCTCGGGGGAAGCCAACGCCCACTTCTACATCGGCCTCGTCGCCCTGAAGCAGGCGCGCTGGCGCGAGGCGATGGAGGCGTTGCGGCTGGCGGCCGAGAAGGGCGGGAACCGTCCCGCCGTGTTCCACAACCTGGGCTTCGCCTACGAGCAGCTGGGCCGGCTCGACGACGCCGAGGCCGCCTACGGCGAGGCGGCCACGCGGGCCCGGACCGATGCGAAGGTGTACCTGGGCTGGGGGGTCGTGGCGCTGAAGCGGGGCGACTACGCCAGTGCCGCCGGCCGTCTGGATCGGGCGCGGGAGCTGTTCGGCAAGGTGCCAGCACCAGCCTGGTTCTGGGCGCGCACGCTCAGCGCCGCGGGCGCGGGGGAGTTCGAGCTCGCGCAGGAGCTGGCCGAGGAGGGGGCGGAGGCCTACCCGTCGCACGCCGCGCTCCAGAACAACCTGGCGGTGCTCAAGGAGCTCGCGGGGGACCTCGCGGGAGCGGAGGACGTCGTACGCGCGGCGCGCAAGAACGAGCCCTCGCTCCCCCAGCTGTCCAAGAACCTCGGCGACCTCACCTACCGCGCGTCGCGCTACGACGAGGCCTGGGAGGCGTACCGGCGCGCCGTGGAGCTGGCACCCGACTTGGGCGACGACGTGTACTTCAAGCTCGGCAACATCGCGTACAAGCGGAACGAGCGTGAGCTCGCGGCGCAGCTGTGGCGCCAGGCGCTCGAGATCAACCCGAAGCACGAGCTCGTCAAGGCCAATCTGGACACGTTGAGCGCGTTGTCGTGACGGCGGGGGGGCCGGACGAGCGGGCGTTTCGGGCGCTCACCCAGAAGATCACGCGGGCGCGAGGCCTCGCGTGCGACAGCTACAAGGAGCGCTGCCTGCGGCGCCGCATCGCGGTACGGATGCGGGCGCGCGGCGTCCACACGTTCGAGGACTACAGTCGCCTGCTCGATCAAGACCAGCGCGAGTACGACCTGCTGGTCGACGCGCTCACCATCAACGTCACCAAGTTCTTCCGCAACGTGGAAACGTGGCGCGCGCTCGCCCCGCGGCTCGACACGCTCTGGAGCGCGCGCCAGGGCGAGGTGCGGGTCTGGTCGGCCGGATGCGCGTCGGGAGAGGAGCCGTACACCGTCGCGGTGGCGCTGGCCGAGGCGGCGCGCCGCGCCGGCCAGGAGCGGCTGCTCGGCCGCGCCCGCGTGGATGCCACCGACATCGACCGCGCGAGTCTCGAGCGCACGCGGGCGGCGCAGTACCCCGAGGCGGCGTTCAGCGAGACCCCGCCGGAGCTGGTGGCGCGCTATTTCACGGCGCCGCCGCGGCAGCCGGCGCCCGAGCTGCAGCGCATCGTGCACGTCGCCAAGCACGACCTCACCAGCCAGCCTCCGCCCGCGCCGCCCTACGATCTGGTCGTCTGCCGCAACGTGGTGATCTATTTCGACCGCGCCATGCAGGAGCAGTTGTTCACGCGGTTCGCCGACGCGCTCGCGCCGGGGGGCGTGCTGCTGCTCGGCAAGGTCGAAACGTTGTTCGGTCCGGCGCGCGAGCGCCTGGTGCTCGAAGAGCCCCGCGAGCGGATCTATCGGCTGGCCCCGTGATGGGAGCCGTGGCGCCGCAGGAGACGATCGTGAAGGTGGCCGACTGGGCCGCCGGCCGGGCGGATGCGGTGCTCGTGACGCTGGGCCTCGGGTCGTGCGTCGCGATCATGCTGCACGATCCCTTCGCCTGCGCCGGCGCGATGGCGCACATCCTGCTTCCCTCGAAGAGCCTGGCCCGCGATGTCACCAATCCCGCCAAGTTTCCCGAGACCGCCGTCCCGCTCTTGGTGCAGCGGCTCACGACGCTCGGCGCCGACCCCCGCCACCTCGTCGCCAAGCTCGCCGGCGGCGCCAGCATGTTCGCGCAGCTCATGACGCCGGGCTCGGTACAGATGGGCGAGCGCAATATCGCCGCCGCCCGTGACGTGCTGCGTCGGGCCGGGATCCCGGTCGCGGCCGAGGCGGTGGGTGGGGGCGCGGGGCGCTCGGTGCGCTTTCACGTGGCGGACGGGCGGGTCGAAATCCGCTCGGTCGGCGCCGATGCCATCGTCATCTGACGGCCGCCCCAGCGTCCTGGTCGTGGACGACAGCGCGCTGATGCGGCGCGTGTTGAGCGACGTGCTGGGCGCGGGCGACGGCATCGCGGGAGCGGGGGAGTTTCGGGTCGTGGGCACCGCGCGCGACGGCTTCGATGCCGTGCGCAAGGTGCATCAGTTCGACCCCGACGTCGTGACGATGGACCTCGAGATGCCGGAGCTCGACGGGCTGGGCGCCATCGGCTACATCATGTCGGAGTCGCCCCGCCCGATCGTGGTGGTGAGCGCGCACGCGGGGCCCGGCACCGGCGCGGCGATCCGCGCCCTGGAGCTCGGCGCCGTGGAGATCGTCGCCAAGCCGGACGATGCGAACCGCGCCGCACTCGAGCGCATGGCCCCCGAGCTGCGCGGCGCCGTGCGCCGGGCCCTCGCCGCTGACGTGTCGCACAG
>DATDFC010000050.1:0-36308 GCA_036522815.1 Gemmatimonadales bacterium
TTCCCGGTGCCGCCCTACGGGGGCGGCCGCATGGGACGGATCGGCACGCGCCTGTACGAGATCGGCCAGTGGTACCCCCGCATGGTCGTGTACGACGACGTGCACGGCTGGAATCCGCTGCCCTACATCGGCGCCGGCGAGTTCTACCTCGAGTACGGCGACTTCGACGTGACGCTCACGCTGCCCGCGGGGTTTGTCGTCGCCGCCACCGGAACTGTGCAGAACCCCCTGGCGGTGTGGAGCGCGACCGAACGGGCACGCCTGGCCCGCGCGCGAGCCTCCGCCGGGCGCGTCGCAGTCATCACGAAAGCGGAGGCAACCGCGCACGCCGCACGGCGCACGCCGGGCACCAAGACCTGGCACTTTCGGGCGTCCAACGTGCGCGACTTCGCCTGGGCCGCCTCGCCCGATTTCCGCTGGGACGCCTCCGCCTGGCACGGCATCCTGATCCAGACGCTGTACCGGCCGGACGCGACGCCGTGGGAAGAAGCCAACAAGATGGCGTGGTTCACCATCAAGCACTTCAGCGAGACCTGGGGGAGGTATCCCTGGCCGCAGGCGACCACGGTCGAGGGCCTGATCGAGGGAATGGAGTACCCGATGCTGACGTTCGTGCCGTCCATCGACCGGCGCGAGGATCAGTACTGGGTGCTCACCCACGAATTCGGCCACGAGTGGTTCCCGATGATGGTAGGCTCGGACGAGCGCCGCTATCCCTGGATGGACGAAGGCTTCAACACGTTCATCGATTACGGCTCGGCGGAGGGCTACTTCACGGGAACGGCGTACGGGGACACGGTGCGGCGCGAGCTGCTGACCGACTATCGCGTGTCGGCCGTCCCAGGGGCCGAGCAGCCGCTGATCACGAAGCCGGTCGAGTCGCGCGACCTGGCGTGGACCGCGTACCAGAAACCGGCGCTGATGCTGACGATCCTGCGTGACGCCGTGCTGGGCAAGGACACGTTCGAGCAGGCGCTGCGTGAGTACGTGCGCCGCTGGTCGTTGCGACATCCGCAGCCGGCGGATTTCTTCCGGACCATCGAGAACGTCTCGGGCCGGGACCTGGACTGGTTCTGGCGCGGCTGGGTGTACACCACGGCACGGCTCGACCAGGCGGTCGATTCGGTGTCCGCCGCCGGCGATTCGGCGCTCGTCTTCCTTTCGAACCGGGGGGAGATGGTGCTGCCGCTGACGCTCGAGCTGCGCTACGCCGACGGCTCGCGCGAGACGCGCGAGCTGCCGGTCGAAATGTGGAACCTGGGGAACCACTTTACGGCGCGCCTCGCCACCGGCCGGCGGGTCGTGGGCGCGGTGGTGGATCCGAAGGGCATGTACCCGGACGTCGATCGCTCCAACAACGGGTGGCCGCGCTAGCCGGCCGACGCCTGCGCATCGCGCTCCTCACCTCCAGCCGATTCTGGCGGGGCTCGAGCAGCGTGTTCGCGACACTGGCGCGCGGCCTCGCCGACCGCGGCCACACCACGACCGCGGTGGTGGCGTACGAGGCCGTGGCTGGTGGATTCCGGGAGCGGAACCTGTCCGTCCGGCTGCTGCCGGTGGGCCACACCACCCTCAAGGGCGCGCGCGCCCTGCGGCGCGGCCTGCGCGATCTGGCGGCGGACATCGTGCTGGTGGATCGGGCGCGCGACATCCGCCTGGCCGCGTTCGCGTCGCTCCGCGCACGGCTCACCCTCGTGTATTGCATCAGCACGCCCCGCCCCCCCCGTGACCTGCTGACGCGGCTCGCATTCCGGCGCGTGGCCCTGACCGTATTCCTCACCCGCCAGCTCGCGGACCGCGGCCTGACCGAGGCGCCGTTCATGCGGCGCGCGGGACATCGCGTGATCCCCAACGGCGTGGACTGCGACCAGTTTCGCCCGGACGAGGCCGCCGCGCTGGCGTTCCGGGAGCGCCACGGCCTGGGCGATCGGCCGATCCTCGTCGCCGTGGGCGCGCTCGAGGTCGAGAAGCGCTGGGACCTGCTGCTCGAGAGCGTCGCGCTGTTGCCGGCGCCGGCGCCGCCCCTGGTATTGTGCGGCTCCGGTGCGCTCGAAGCTACGCTCCGGGCGCAGGCGCGGCGGCTCGGCGTGGACGTGCGGTTCGTGGGTCAGCTGGACCCGGCCCAGCTCGTCGGGGCGTACAACGCCGCCACCTGCGTGGTGCACACCCGCCCGGACGAGGTGTTCGCGCTCGCGTTGATCGAAGCGCTCGCGTGCGGACGGCCGCTGATCGCGTCGGGCGGCGGCGGCACGCCGGAGCTGGTGGGCGACGCTGCCGTCCTCGCGCCGCCCGCGGATGCGCGCGCCTTCGCCCGCCTGCTCGAGGACCTGCTGGGCGACGACCAGCGCCGTGCGGCGCTCGCGCTGGCGGCCCGGCGTCGCGCGCTCGAGTGTTACTCGGTCGAGCGGATGGTCAGCGACTACGCGGATGTGCTCGCTGCTTTGGGCTAGTGCAGGCCGCTCCCGCCGGCGAGCTGCTTGACGAGATCTCCGATCACCGCCTTGGCGTCGCCGAACAGCATCCAGGTGTTGTCCTGCACGTACAGCTCGTTGTCGATGCCGGCGAAGCCCGGCTTCTTGCTGCGTTTGATGGCGAGCACCGTCTTGGCCTTGTCGGCGTCGATGATCGGCATGCCGTAGATGGGACTCCCCTTGGCGTAGCGCGCGGCCGGATTCACGACGTCGTTGGCGCCGATGACGAGCGCCACGTCGCACTGCGGCATGTCGGGATTGATCTCCTCCATCTCGGCGAGCGCGGTGTAGGGAATGTTCGCTTCGGCGAGCAGCACGTTCATGTGGCCCGGCATCCGTCCTGCCACGGGATGAATCGCGAACTTGACGGTGATCCCCCGCTTGATCAGCTGATCGTACAGCTCGCGCACTTTGTGCTGGGCCTGGGCCACGGCCATGCCGTATCCCGGGATGACGACCACCAGGTTCGCCTGCTCCAGCAGCTGCGCCGCCCCCTCGACGGTTTCCTGCTTCCACGTCTTCTGCTCGCCGCTGGCCGCGGCCTTCTGGACCGTGCCGAAGGCCCCGAACAGCACGTTGGTGAACGAGCGGTTCATCGCCCGGCACATGATGATGGACAGGATCAGGCCGCTCGAGCCGTCCAGCGCGCCCGCGGTCACGAGCAGCTTGTTGTCGAGCACGAAGCCCATCGCCACGGCCGAGAGGCCGGCGTAGGAGTTGAGGATGGAAATGACGGTGGGCATGTCGGCGCCGCCGATCGGGATGATGAGCAGGATGCCGAACAGCGTCGCCAGCCCGACGATGGCGTAGAAGGCCCGTCCCGACCACGGCGCCACCGGGTGGATCACGACCAGCACGCCCAGGGCCGCCGCCAGCGCCAGCACGCCGACATTGACGACGTTCTGCCCGGGATAGGTCACCGGGCGCTGGGGAATCCACTTCACCTCTTGCAGCTTGCCCGCGGCCATGAGGCTCCCCGTGAACGTCAGGAAGCCGAGGATCACCTCCGCGACGATGGCGCTCGTGCGAAAGGCGGTGAGCTGCGCCGGATGCTCGGTGAGGGCGAGGAAGTATTCCGCGGTCCCCACCAGTCCGGCGGCGAGCCCGCCGAACGCATGCGACAGGGCGGTCCGCTGCGGCACCGCCGTGAGGGGCACGAGCGAGAGCGGCACCCCGACGATGAAGCCCGCCACGATCGCGAGGGTGATCCAGCCGTGGTGGACGATCTCCGGCTGGATCCACGTCGCCGCGACCGCGATCACCATGCCGGTCACGCCCGCCACCACACCGCGGCGGGCGGTCGCGGGATCGTTCATCCAGTGCAGCGAGAAAATGAACAGCGCCGTCGCCAGGACGGCGGCGGCCTGGGCGATCGCGTACGTCATTGCTTCTTGAACATCTTCAGCATCCGGTCCGTGATCAGGAAGCCGCTCACGATGTTGGTCATGGAGGCGAACAGCGCCACCGCCCCGATCACGCGAATCGTCGGCGGGTAGTCGGCCCCGGCGACCACGAGCGATCCTACCACGGCAATGGCCGAGATCGCGTTGGTGAGCGACATGAGCGGCGTGTACAGGAGCCGCGACACGCGGCGGATCACGCCCAGCCCGATGAACGTCGCCAGCACGAACACGAACAGCATGGACCAGTAGTCGATCATGACTTCCGCACCTCCCCGGCGTGGGTGACGCACGTCTCGCGGATGATCTCGTCGGAGAAATCGAGGTTGAGCCGACCGTCGTGGACAACGTGCAGCAGGAAACTCGAGATGTTCCTCGCGTACATCTGGCTCGCGTGCAGCGGCAGGGTGCTCGGCAGGTTGAGCGGTCCGAGGACGATGACGCCGTCGCGGCGCACCTCGGATCCGGGCTCCGTCACCTCGCAATTGCCACCCGTCTCCGCGGCCAGATCGACGATGACCGCGCCGGGTTTCATGCCGCGCACGGCGTCGGCGGTGATCAAGATCGGCGCGCGCTTCCCGGGAATCGCCGCGGTCGTGATCACGACGTCGGCGTCCTTCACGTGCTGTCCGATGAATGCCAGCTCGCGGCGGTGGGTCTCCTCGGAGAGCTGTTTGGCGTAGCCGCCCGCGGCCTCGGCCTGCTCGGCGATCTCGAGCTGCAGGAATTTCGCGCCCAGGCTCGCCACCTGCTCCTTCACCGCGGGGCGCACGTCGAAGGCCGACACGACCGCGCCGAGGCGGCGCGCCGTGGCGATCGCCTGCAGCCCCGCCACACCGGCGCCCAGCACCAGCACGCGCGCCGGCGGCAGCGTCCCGGCCGCGGTCACGAGCATCGGGAAGAGCCGGCCCGCGGTGGTGGCCGCGAGCAGCACGGCCTTGTAGCCCGCCACCGTCGCCTGCGACGACAGCACGTCCATGGGCTGCGCCCGGGTGATCCGGGGCAGCAGGGCGAGGCTGAACGCGGTGACCTTGCGCGCCGCCAGCGCGGCGACGACGGCGCGCTCCGCCGCCGGCTGGAACACCGCGACCAGCGCCGCCCCCTCACGGCACAGCGCGACCTCCGCCGGCGCGGGCGGCTGCACCTTGAGGACGACGTCGCTCCCGCCGAAGACGTCCGCGGGGGTCGCCACCAGCCCGGCGCCGGCGGCGCGGTACGCTTCGTCGGGGAACGCCGCCGCCACCCCGGCCCCCTGCTCCACCACGACCTCGAGCCCGGTCTTCACCAGCCGTCCCGCCGTGTCGGGCACGAGCGCAACACGACGCTCGTTGGCCGCGGTCTCTTTCGGGACCCCGATCTTCATCCAACCCCCATGTGTGGAATCGGCGAGGCCGGCGTCGGCGTGGGCGAGCCGGGATCATACCAGTAGGGGCGCAGCATGCTGCGCCCCTACACGTCGCAATCGTCAGCCCCTGGGCAACGTGCCCTTCTCACGCACCTGCGCCAGCAGCCGCTCCGTGAAGTCGAGCCGCTCGGCCAGCTCGCTCACCTGCGACTCGAGCCCCAGCAGGCGGTCTTCCAGGTCCGACACGCGGCGCTCCCCGGGAGGAGCATCCGCCTCGTCGCCCGCCACATCCCAGCGCACCAGCCGTCGCCCGTCGCAGTCCCGGAAGTCACCGGCCGCGATCACCACCACGTCGTACAGATACCAGATGCCCATGCCGCCGAGCGTGAGGCACATCCAGATACCGCTCTGCACGCGACCGGTGTAGAAGCGGTGCAGCCCGAACGCTCCGCCCACCACCGCGAGCCCCAGCGCCACGGCGCGGGAGCGCTCCGACACGGCACGCCCCCGCTCGTCGGGCTCCGCCGACGCGTAGCGCGACACGGCGTCGGACCGCACGGTCAGGAGCGGCCGATCGGGCCCACGAGGGCGTCGAGCTCCTGGCGCGGGATCACGCCGGCGCGGCGGGCCACCTCGCCGCCGTGACGGAACACGATGAGCGTCGGGATGGCGCGGATGTCGAAGCGGCGGGTCGTCACCGGATTGCGGTCGGTGTCGAGCTTCACGACCAGCACGTCCCCCTGGCGCTGGCGCGCGAAATCGTCCAGGATCGGCGCCATGATCTTGCAGGGGCCGCACCAGTCGGCATAGCCGTCCATGACCACCGGAACATCGGTGCCCGCGAGCACGCCGTCCAGCGTCGCGTCGGTCACCGCGATGGGCCGGTCGAGCAGGATCGGCCGCCCGCAGTGGCCGCACTTGGGGCGGTCGGCGATGCGGGTGAGATCCACACGATTGAGGGTCGCGCAAAAGGGACAGGCGACCGTCGCGTGCTTGCCGACTTCGGTGACCGACACGGCACACCTCCCTTGATAGGTAATCTACATCTCGACGATGGCCTCCGCCTCGATCTCCACGAGCATCTCGGGGGCCACCAGCCGACTCACCGCCACGAGTGTGGTCGCCGGCCGGATGTCGTGGAACACGTCGCCGTGCGCCCGCCCCACGCGCTCCCAGTCCGCGATGTCGGTCACGTACATGCGGGTTCGCACGACGTCCCGCAACGACGCGCCGGCCTGGACGAGGGCCCGCTCGATGTTCCGCAGGGCCTGAGTCGCCTGCGCGTAAGCGTCGCCGATGCCCACGATGCGGCCGTCCGGGCCCGTGGCCGTAGTCCCGGCAACGTGCACGGTCGAGCCCACCCGCACGGCGCGCGAGTAGCCCACGATCGGCTCCCACGGCGCGCCGCTCGCGATGTTGCGGCGGGGCATACGCACTCCTTTCAGATCACCCCTTGAAGATAGGTCGCGAGCAAGCTGCAACGCCTACCTTGACAAGCTCGCGCGGGGAGGAGAAATCCGACGCAGGAAAATCAGGAGGAGAACATGACTGAGAAGGAGCAGTTTCTAGGAGCGCTGGAGCGAGAGATTCCGACCACGCTGCGGGTGCTCAAGGCGTATCCCACGGCCAAGGCCGACTTGAAGCCGCACGCCAAGTGCAAGTCGGCGAAGGAGCTCGCGTGGGTGTTCGTCACGGAGCAGAAGGCCAGCGAGCAGGCCCTGGACGGCGGGATCGAATTCGGCAAGATGCCGAAGGGGCCCGATACGCTCGGGGAGGTCATCAGGACCTACGAGCAATCGTCCAAAGCGTTCATGGAGCGCGTCAAGAAGACGCCCGAGGCGGAGCTGAACAAGACGGTGAAGTTCTTCGTGGCGCCGAAGCAGATGGGCGACGTGCGGAAGATGGACGTGCTGTGGAGCATGCTGATGGACAGCGTCCATCACCGTGGGCAACTGTCGGTCTACCTCCGGATGGCGGACGGGAAAGTGCCCTCGATCTACGGGCCGTCGGCGGACGAGCCGTGGATGTAGCCTGAGACCGGCCCGGGGCCCTGCCGCGCAGGGCCCCGGTGTAGCAATCTGCAACTGCGGGGCGGACGGCGGCGTCGCCGGCACGGCGGTTACATTCCCACGGTCATGACGGGTGGCCCCTCCTCTCGCGACCGGCTCGGCGATTACAGCACCGACCGGCGAATTCTCCTCCTGACGTCGATGGCCGCGGCGGTCGGCGTGATGAGCGCCTTCGTCGCGCTGGCGCTGGTGCGGCTCATCGGCCTGTTCACGAACCTCGCCTATTTCCACCGGGTCGCCACGCCGCTCACCGCGCCGGGCGCGAGCGGGCTCGGGCTCTGGGCGGTCCCCATCCCGGTGATCGGGGGGGTGATCGTCGGGCTGATGGCGCGCTACGGCTCCGACCGCATTCGCGGCCACGGCATCCCGGAGGCACTCGAGGCGATTCTCATCGGGCGCAGCCGGATGGATCCGAAGGTGGCGGTGTTGAAGCCGTTATCCTCGGCGATTGCGATCGGCACGGGCGGTCCGTACGGCGCGGAGGGACCGATCATCGTCACCGGCGGCGCGTTCGGGTCGCTGTTCGCGCAAGCGTTTCACCTGTCCCCCGTGGAGCGGAAGACGCTGCTCGTCGCGGGAGCCGCGGGCGGCATGACGGCGATCTTCGCCACGCCGGTGGCGGCGGTCCTCCTGGCCATCGAGCTGCTGCTGTTCGAGTTCAAGCCGCGCAGCTTCGTGCCGGTCGCCTGCTCGGCGGCCGTCGCGGGCGTGCTGCGCGTGCCGTTGTTGGGCACCGGTCCGCTGTTCCCCGTCACGCTGCATACCACGCTGCCGTGGACGACGCTCGCCACCTCCCTCGGCTTGGGGCTCGCCGCCGGCCTCGGCGCCACGGCAGTCACGGCGCTCTTGTACGGCTGCGAGGATCTGTTCGGCCGGCTCCCGATCCATTGGATGTGGTGGCCCGCGATCGGCGGGCTGTTCGTGGGCCTGGGCGGCCTGATCGCGCCCCGCGCGCTGGGCGTGGGCTACGATGTCATCCACGACCTGCTCGCCGGGAGGCTGCTGGGCGCCACGCTCGTGGCGCTGCTGCTCGTCAAGGCGATCATCTGGGCGATCGGCCTGGGCTCGGGCACGTCGGGCGGTCTCGTCGCTCCGCTCCTATTGATGGGCAGCGCCCTGGGCGCGCTCGGCGCGACCGTGTTCCACGCGGCCGATCCGGGTCTCTGGGCCACGATCGGCATGGCGGCGCTGATGGGCGGGACGATGCAGATCCCCATCACCGCGATCGTGTTCGCGCTCGAGCTCACCGGCGACGTGGCCGCGCTGCCGGCCCTGCTCATCGCGTGCGTGGCGTCCGAAGCGGTGACCCTCCTCGTGCTGCGACGCTCGATCCTGACGGAAAAACTGGCGCGCCGCGGACGTCACCTGACCCGCGAGTACGGCGTCAACCCGCTGCACGTGCTGCAGGTGGAGGACGTGATGGAGCCGCCGCTCGCCCCCCCGCCGCCGCCCGACGTGGTCACCTACCCCGACGAGCTGCTCGAGAAGGCGATGGCCAAGCTGCTCGAGCACGAGCTCGAGGGGCTCGCGGTCGCGAGCCGCGACGATCCCTCCCGAGTGGTGGGATACGTGGAGCGCTCCGCCATTCTCGCCGCGTGGGTCCAGCTCACGCGCGACGAGCACACCATCGAGGAAGGCTGGCTCGGGCGGCTGCGCCGCGCCCCGCGCTAGGATGACCGCTCGCTCGGTCGCGGACCGGCTCGGGGACTTCACCGCCGACGCGCGCATCCTCACGCTCACGCTGCTGGCCCTGGTGATCGGCGTATTCAGCGCCTTCGTGGCGCTGGCGCTCGTCCGTCTGATCGGGTTCTTCACCCACCTGTTCTACTATCACGAGATCGCGGGGACGCTCGTCTCGCCCGCCGCGAACCGGCTCGGTGCCGGGGCGCTCGTTGTGCCGGTCGCGGGGGGCTTGGTCGTCGGCCTGATGGCCCGCTTCGGCTCCGAGCGCATCCGGGGACACGGCATCCCCGAGGCGCTCGAGGCGATCTTGATCGGGCGCAGCCGGATGTCGGCGAAGGTCGCGATCCTCAAGCCGTTGTCTTCGGCGATCTCGATCGGCACCGGCGGTCCGTTCGGGGCCGAAGGGCCGATCATCATGACGGGCGGCGCGTTCGGCTCGCTGTTCGCGCAGGCGTTCCACCTCTCCGCCGCCGAGCGCAAGACGCTGCTCGTGGCCGGCGCGGCGGGTGGCATGGCGGCCGTGTTCGCCACGCCGGTGGCGGCGGCGTTGCTTGCGGTCGAGCTGATGCTGTTCGAATGGAAGCCGCGCAGCCTGATCCCGGTGGCGGGGGCATGCTGCGTCGGGGCCGCCCTCCGGGTGCCGCTGCTCGGGGCGGGCCCCCTGTTCGCGGTCGCCCCGCACGCCGCCCTTCCCGGGTCGGTGCTCGCCGGTGCGGCCGGCCTCGGCATCGTGGCCGGATTCGGGTCCGGGTTGCTCACCTGGCTGGTGTACGCCTGCGAGGACCTGTTTCGCAAGCTGCCGATCCACTGGATGTGGTGGCCGATCCTCGGCGGCGCGGTGGTCGGGCTCGGTGGACTCCTGTACCCCCGGGCGCTCGGCGTCGGCTACGACACCATCCACGATCTGCTGAACGGCCGCCTCGTGGGCGTGGCGCTGCTCGGCCTGCTCGTTACCAAGGCCGTGATCTGGGCCCTGGCGCTCGGGTCGGGCACGTCGGGCGGCGTGCTCGCTCCGCTGCTCATCATGGGCGGCGCCCTCGGCGCGCTCAGCGCGCACCTCGCCGGCGTCACCGACGTGGGGCTGTGGGCCGGGATCAGCATGGGCGCGACGATGGGCGGCACCATGCGCTCGCCCTTCACGGCGACCGCCTTCATGGTGGAGCTGACGCACGATGTCAGCGTGCTGCCGAGCCTGTTCGTGGCGTGCATCGCGGCCGACGCCGTGACGGTGCTCCTCATGAAGCGCTCGATCCTCACCGAGAAAGTGGCCCGGCGCGGCTACCACGTCATGCGGGAATACATCGTGAGCCCGTTGCACCAGCTGCGCGTGAGTGACGTCATGGAGCAGAACGTACCGACGGTGCCGGCGAGCTTGCCGTTGCTGGCGTTGTTCGCGCGCCTCGCCGAGCTCGACCCCGTGCTCGGTCGCCGCCAGGCCTGGCCGGTGGTGGACGAGCGCGGCCGGCTGGTCGCCCTCCTCACGCGCGGCGACCTGGTGCGCGCGCTCGATGACCCCGACGGGGACGACCAAACCGTGTTCGATGCCGCGAGCCAGTCGCTGGTCGTCGCGTACCCCGACGAGCTGCTCGACGAGGCGACGGCCAAGATGCTCGAGCACAACGTCGGCAGGCTACCGGTCGTGAGCCGGGAGGACCCGGGCGTTCTGCTCGGCTACCTCGGCCGGGCCGGGATCATGGAGGCGTGGCTCCACGTCGCGCGCGACGAGGGGCACCGGGAAGCCGGTTGGCTGACCGAGCGGCTGCAGCGGCTGCGCGAGCGGCTGAACCCCTAGCGATTCCCCGCCCCCGTCGCCGCCTCCGCGCTGGGGCGGCGATACTTCTGGAACCAGCTGATCATGTAGAGCTGCGTGCGCATGAAGTTCGACGGCTTCGATCCCGTGCCGTGGAACTCGTCGTTGAAGCGCAGCATCACCGTCGGCACGCCGCGCACCTTCAGCGCCACGTAGAACTCCTCCGTCTGCGGGATCGGCGTGCGGCGGTCCAGCTCACCCGTCATGAGCAGGGTCGGGGTGGTGATGTGCCCGACCTGCATCAGCGACGAATGCGCGAGCCACTCGTCCGGCTTGTCCCAGAACGGCTGATGGAAGAAGCTGTAGGTGAAGAGGGGAATGTCCGTCTGCCCCGCCATGCTGATCCAGTCGATCACCGGGCAGCGCACCGCGGCGGCGGCGAACCGGCTGGTGTGGCCGATCACCCAGCTCGAGAGCACGCCGCCCCCCGAGCATCCGGAGACGTACATGCGGGTCGTGTCCACGTAGCCCCTGCCGATCACCGCATCCACGCCGGCCATGAGATCGTCGTAGTCCGGACCGGGATAGTTGTGGTCGATCGCGTTCGAGAAGGCGTCGCCGTAGCCGGTCGAGCCGCGCGGGTTCACATACAGCACCAGGTAGCCGTTGGCGGCGAAATTCTCGAACATGTAACTGAAGCCGACGTTGTACATCGCGAACGGCCCGCCGTGGATCTCGAGGATCAGCGGGTACTTCTTCGCCGGCTCGAAGGCCGGCGGCTTGACGATCCATCCCTGCACGCGGGTGCCGCCGGTCGAGTTGTACCAGATCTCCTCGATCTTGGCGAGTCGCTTATTCGCGAGCACGTCGTCGTTCACGGCGGTCAGGCGCGTCACGGGCCCGGGGCGCCGCAGGTCCATGCGCACGACGTCGCCCGCGTGCTCGGCGTCGCCCGCCACCCCCACGCCAACGAGCGTGCGCGCGAGCGAGACGAGCGACACGACTTGCGGGCCCTGCGTGATGTCGCGCACCCCACCGGCCAGGTCCGCGTAGTGCACGTTGATCGAGCCCCGGTCGCCGGCCGAGAAGAAGACTCCCTTGCCGTCGGGCGTCCAGTGGAGGTCGCCCGGATCGCGGTCGAAGCTCTTGGACACGTCGCGCACGCCGGAGCCATCGATCCCCGCAATCCACAGGTCCGAGGTGCGGTGGGTGTGCTCGGTCGAATCGTAGCCCGTGAACGCGACGCTCTTGCCGTCCGGCGACACGGCGGGGTTCGCCCAATTACCGGGCCGGGACACGAGGGCCCGGATCGCGCCGCTCGCGACGTCGAGCGCGTAGATGCGCGACACCTGATACTGACGGTCCCAGGTCGAGTCGCGCAGCCCGTCGAACACGATGGTGCGCCCGTCCGGGGTCCAATCGTACCCCGCCCCGAACACCAATCCGTCGAACCGGGCGCCCACGTTCCAGTGCCCACTGGTGAGCGCGCGCGCCGTCCCGCCCTCGGCCGAAACGAGGAAGAGGTGCGTGAACCCCTGCTCCATGTACCCGACGCGGTCCTGGCGGTAGTGCAGCGCGTCCACCACCCGCGGCGCCGGCGTCCATTTCGCCCCTTCGGGCGGCTTGGGCAGCGAGATGCTCCACACCGTCGAGTCCGGCACGAGCATGACGAAGGAGATCGACTTGCCATCGGGCGCCCACTTGGGGTTGGCCGGCTTCTCGAGCACGCGGGTCACCTGTGACGACGCGCCCTCGGCGTCCATCCATCTGACGAACAGCTGCGTTCCCTTGGGCTCCCCGTCGGTCAGATAGAGGATGCGGGTGCCATCCGGCGACCAGCGCGCGTCGCTGCCCTTGACGAGGAACCGGTTGTGCGAGCCGTCGGCATTCATGATCCACAGGGCCGATTCCCATTTGTCTTCGAGCTTGTTCACCCAGCGGCGGGTGTAGAGGATCTGGGCGCCGTCGGGTGAGATCTGCGGATCGCTCACCTGCTCCCAGTCGAGGTAGTGATCCACGGTGAGCAGCGTGTCGGAGGCGGTCTCCTGGGCCGAGGCACGCGCCACGACGAGTGCGCTGCCGAGCACGGCGACCAGTCCGAAACGGCAGAGGCGAAGCATGCGACCTCCAGCGGTGGGAGGGGAGAGCCAAGCGGTCAATGCAACAGCCCGCCGATCTTTTTTTCGACCCGTTGGGCGAACGTGTGCGCGCCGACCGGCGCCATCCGGGCCGGGTCGCCCTTGATCTCGTAGCTGTCGACGAGCACCGGCTCGCCGGTGGTGACGTCGAACAGCTCGGCTCCGAACTGCCACACGAGCCCGGAGAGGTTCGAGATGCTGCCCTTGGCGACCCAGCGCGCGCCGAGCCGCCGGGCGACCGCGAGGGCGCAGGGGTTGTCGCAGGCGTTCCCGTCCGCCTCGGCGTCGGCGACGGCCGCGGCGACCGCGGCAGAATCGACGACCGTCACCGCCTGCGAGGAGCGCAGGGTGGCGAGCAGCTTGCTCGTCGCCGCCGCCACGACCGCCGTGTCGCCCGGCCCGAGCACGTTGGCGTGCTCACCGTCGAACCGCAGGTTGATCACCGCGATGGCCGGCCGGGGAGCTGCGCTCTGGGCCGGGAGGGTGCCGCACCAGAGCACGAGCGAAGCAAGCAGGGCGACGCGCACGAGTGTAATCTAGAGGCCCCACTCGCGGGACACCAATGACCGTCACCCGGCCCGCCGCTGACGACCGCAACGCCGCCGTCGCCGCCGGATTCCTCGGCTGGACGCTCGACGCGTTCGACTTCTTCCTCGTCGTGATGACGCTCACGGCGATCGCCCGCGAGTTCGGGCAGTCGGACGCGGCCATCGCGCTCTCCCTCACGCTCACGCTCCTGTTCCGGCCCGTGGGCGCGTTCATCTTCGGTCTCCTCGCCGATCGCTACGGGCGCAAGCTGCCCCTGATGATCGACCTGGTGTTCTACTCGGTGGTCGAGGTGCTCACGGGTCTGGCGCCGAACTACGTCACGTTCCTGGTGCTGCGCGCGCTGTTCGGGATCGGCATGGGCGCCGAGTGGGGCGTGGGGGCGTCGCTGGTGATGGAGAAGGTCCCACCCCGCTACCGCGGCGTGGTGTCGGGACTGCTGCAGCAGGGGTACGCGCTCGGATACCTGCTCGCGGCGGTGTGCTACCTCGTGGTGTTCCCGCGCTGGGGATGGCGCCCGCTGTTCTTCATCGGCGGCCTGCCCGCGCTGCTGGCGCTGTTCGTGCGGGCGCGGGTGCGGGAGTCGGAGGTGTGGCGGGAGACGCGGCACGACAACTGGAGCGGCCTGGGACGGGCGATCGCCGCGAACTGGAAGCTCTTCGTGTACCTGACCATCCTCATGGCGATGATGAACATGGTGTCCCACGGCACCCAGGACATGTACCCCACCTTCCTGGAGCGGGATTGGGGGTTCCGGCCGACGACGCGCGCCGCGCTCACCGCGTTCTCGCAGGTCGGCGCGCTGGTGGGCGGCGTGCTGTGCGGCCTCTACTCCGACCGTCTGGGACGGCGCCGCACCATCGGGCTGGCGCTCGCGGGCGCGGTGGTGACCATCCCGATCTGGGCGTTCGCGCCGACCCTGCCGCTGCTCTGGGCCGGCGCGTTCATCATGCAGTTCTTCGTCCAGGGCGCCTGGGGCGTGATTCCCGCGCACCTGAACGAGCTCTCGCCCGATGCGGTGCGGGGCTTCCTGCCGGGGTTCGCCTATCAGTGCGGCGTGGCGATCGCGAGCCAGATCCCGCATGTGCAGGCGTTGTTCGCCACGAGGACGAGCTACGCCCAGGCCATGGCCCTCTCCGCGGCCACGGTGTTCATCCTCGGGGCCGTGGCTGCGGGCCTCGGACCCGAGCGCCGGGGAGTGGCATTCGGGCGCGGGGCTCCATAGCGTTAGCGATCATGGCCACGTTCATCAAAGCCACCCAGGCCTACCAGCAGGGACAGCGCACGCTGCCGCGCCGCTACTACGTGGACGCCGGGATCTACGCCGAGGAGCAGGAGCGGATTTTCGCGGAGCGCTGGGTGTGTGTCGGGCGCGCCGCCGAGCTGGGCGCGCCCGGGGACTACCTGGTCCGCTCGATCGCGGGGGAGAGCGTCATCCTGGTGCGCGGGCCGGATGGCGCCGTGCGCGCCTTCTACAACGTGTGCCGCCACCGCGGCACCCGGCTGTTGGACGGCGAGCGCGGCCGCCTGTCCGAAACGATTCAGTGCCCCTACCACGCGTGGACCTACACGCTCGACGGCGCGCTGATCGGCGCGCCGCATATGAACGAGGTCGCGGGCTTCGACAAGCGGGACTATCCGTTGCACCCGGTCGCGCTCGCGGCGTGGGAGGGATTCCTGTTCGTCAATCTGGCGCGCGACCCCGAGCCGTTCACGCGCGCGTTCGCGTCCCTGGAGCGTCGCTTCAGCCGGTTCAACATCGAGCGGCTCCGCTCAGGCGCCCGCATCGACTACGACGTTCGCGCCAACTGGAAGTTCGTGTTCCAGAATTACTCCGAATGCCTCCACTGCCCCGTGATCCATCCCGGACTCGCGAAGCTCACGCCCTATACCAGCGGCGAGAACGATCTGTTCGAGGGGCCCTATCTGGGCGGGTACATGGTGATCACCGCCCCCGGCGGCAGCCTGACGCTCTCCGGCCGGGCGTGTGGGCCGGCGGTCGGGGACCTGCCGGCGGAAGACCGCAACCGGGTCTACTTCTATACGATCTTTCCGAATCTGCTGCTCTCGCTGCATCCCGACTACGTGATGTTCCACACGCTCTGGCCCGCGGCGCCCGACCGCACGCACATCACCTGCGAGTGGCTGTTCCACGCCGACGCGTTCGGGCAGCCGGGGTTCGACCGGCAGGACGCCGTGGGCTTCTGGGACGAGACGAACCGCCAGGACTGGAACATCTGCGAGCGCTCGCAGCTGGGCGTGTCATCCCGCGCCTACGAGCCCGGGCCGTACTCCCCCCGCGAGGGCATTGCGGCGGCGTGGGACCGGGAGTTCCTGAGAGCGATGGGGCACACGCCATAAGTCCTCACCCCCTGGCCCCCTCTCCGCTATGCGGAGAGGGGGAACGCGGAGTCCGCCGTCGAGTCCCCCCTCTCCCGAAGGGAGAGGGGGACAGGGGGTGAGGACTACCGACGCAAGTACGCGTCCGTCTTGTTGAGCCAGTCCTCGCGCGGCGGGGAGAACACGTCCACGTCGAGCGTGTCCTCGAGCGCGTGCGCCTCGTGCGGCAGGTGCGCCGGCAGGTGGAGCACCTCCCCCGCGCGCACCACGATCTCCTCGGCGCCGTCCGCGCCCACCAGGAACCGGAGCGCGCCTTCCAGGATATAGGTGAATTGCTCGTTCTCATGGGAGTGCCGCGGGACGACGCACCCCTGCTTCAAGTACACGTGCGCCAGCATCACGCGATCGCCGGTGATGAGCCGGCGGGACAAGCGTTCGTGCAGCTGTTCGCGCGGGAGATCGTCCCACTTGTACAACGTCGCCTTACGCGTGCCGCTCACCACGAAACACTCCGATTGTTGGGGTGCAATGAACGCTAGCGCGCGTCCAATGTTCTGCAAGCAGACCCTTGGTTCGCGCCCGGTCCTCACCCCTTTGATCCCCTCTCCCTTCGGGAGAGGGGAAACGCAATTCGTGCGTCGTTCCCCCTCTCCGGAACGGAGAGGGGGACAGGGGGTGAGGACCACGTGAGTGGAGAGGGGGACAGGGGTGAGGACATTGCCCCCGCCCCGCCCCATCACTACCTTCGCGGCACTCCTTTGATGGAGCCGCACATGCCGCTGGCCGAGTGGCTGATTCCGGAATTCGATGAAGAGATGGCCGCCACACGTCGTGTGCTCGAGCGGGTCCCCGACGGCAAGGCCACCTGGAAGCCGCATCCCAAATCGATGACGCTCGGCCGGCTCGCGACCCTGGTGGCCGAGCTGCCCGCCTGGGCGGTGAACGCCGTGACGCGCGACGAGCTGGACATCATGCCGCCGGGCGGCCCGGCTCCCAAGTTCGCGGCGCTCGAGAGCCGCGCCCGCATCCTGGAGCTGTTCGACAAGAACGCGGCCGAGGCGCGCGCCGCCATCGCCCGCACCGCCGACCCGGAGTTCAAGAAGCCCTGGGCGTTCAAGGTCGCCGGCCGGACGGTGAATACCAGCCCGAAGTTCACGGTGTACCGCCGCACCGTGCTCAATCATCTCGTCCATCATCGCGGCCAGCTCACCGTATATCTGCGGCTCAACGACATCCCCGTCCCCGCGGTGTACGGTCCCACGGCGGACGAGCCGCACTTCTAGGACGATCGCGTGACCTCCTGGGAGCCGGTGGTCTCGCGCGGATTGCGACTGCTGCGGCTGGACAGCATCCGCAGCAAGATGCTGGTGTTCGGCATCCTCGCCACGCTCATCCCGTCGTTCACCACGGCCTGGATCTCCTACCTGCAGAACAAGCGCTCGCTCAGGGAAAAGATCACGGGCGAGCTGCAGAGCGTCAGCGCGCAGACCGCGCGCGAGATGGATCTGTGGGTCAAGGAGCGGTTGTACGAGCTGCGCGTGTTCGCGAGCTCGTACGAGGTCTCGGAGAACCTCGACCTGATCACGCGTGGGCGCGGCACTCCCGCCCTGGCGCGTCTCACCGACTACCTGCGCTCCGTGCGCGAGCGCTTCCCGGACTATCCGGAGCTGCTGGTCGTGAACCCGCAGGGCGAAGCGGTGGCGACCACGGCGCAGCAGGCGACGCCCGCCCATCTGCCGGCGAACTGGGCCACTGTCATCCGGACGGACAACGCGGTGCTGGGCGACGCGTACCGCGACGACGCGCTCGGGAAGGACGTCGTCGTCTTCGCCGTTCCCATCTACCAGACCAGGGGCCGCCTCGTCGGCGCGCTCACCGCCAAGCTCGATCTGGCCGCGGTGCACCACCTGCTGCGCCGCTTCGCCGCGGGCACGAGCGGTCGCGTGTACTTGATCACCACCGCGGGTCAGCCCTTGGTGAGCTCGGAGGCGGAGCGCGAAGACCTGATGCAGCGCCACCTCGACAGCGCGTTCACGCGGCGGCTGCTCGAGCAGGAGGGGCTCCCCCTCGAGCTCACCGGTTTCCGGAGCGACCGCGTGCTCGCCGCGGCCAAGCGGGTGCCCCACGTCGAGTGGGCCGTGCTGGTCCAGGCCCCCGCGGCGGAGGCGTTCCGCCAGGTCACCCGTCTTCGCAACGTCACCATCCTGCTCGTGGCGGCGCTGCTCGTCGGCGTGGGCCTGCTCGCCTACGTGCTCGGGCTGCTGATCACCCGGCCGCTCGACCGCCTGACGCGCGGCGCCGCCCAAGTCGCGGGGGGCGACCTCGATGTCGACCTGCCGGTGGTGGGCGGCGGCGAGCTCGGCTACGTGACCGAAGTGTTCAACGACATGGTGGCGCGGTTGCGCGACAGCCGGCGCGAGCTCGAGCGGCTCTCGATCACCGACGATCTCACAGGGCTCTACAACCGGCGCTACGTCATGGAGGCACTCGGGAACGAGGTGCGCCGCTCACGCCGGCTGGAGCACCCGTTCACGCTGCTGATGCTGGACGTGGACCACTTCAAGGAATACAACGACGCATACGGCCACCTCGCGGGCGATGCCGCGCTCCAGCGCGTGTCGGCCATCCTCAAGGAGTCCACCCGCGACGTGGACTGCGCCGCGCGCTATGGCGGGGAGGAGTTCGTGGTGGTGCTGCCGGAGACCGAGGGGAAGGGCGCAACCGAGACCGCGCAACGCATTCAGGCGCGGCTGGCCCGCGACGCGCTGGTGGGCGGGAAGCTGACGGTGAGCGTGGGAGTCGCCCAGTTCCCCGCGGACGGGGAGTCCCCCGACGAGCTGCTGGCCGGCGCGGACGCGGCGTTGTACCAGGCGAAGCGTGAGGGACGAAACCGGGTGCAGCGCGCCGTGCGCTAACGGGCCGCGCGTCGCCCGATGAGGCTCAGAAAGATCCAGCCGCCGCGCCCGCCCTCGTCGGCGATCCGCACCCACTGATCCACGTAGGAATATCCGGTCAGCGCCGCACCCAGGTCCACCGTAAAGAGCACCTTATAGCCGCCGCCCGGCCCCTCACGCACGTTGCCGTGCGCCGTCGCCTGGAGCTGCACCGGCACGGCGAACGGCACCTCGCCCGCTCGTAATCCCGTCCGTCCTTCGCCCCCCACGACGCCCTTGCCCGCCCCGGCGACGCGCTTGGCCTGGTTCGCGAGATACAGCGCGCCGCCGTAGTTCTGCTTGGCGAACTCGGCGCTCGCCTGCTGCAGCAGCGTGGTGGCCTGGGCCAGCTCCGTGGCCGGCTGCGATGGCGCCGCGGCGCGGAGCGACTGCAGGGCAATTTCCGCTTCCGCGATCGCCGACGCCGCCTCGGCGCGGCTGGCGACCGTCTGGAGCTTCGCCATGGCGCGCACCACTTCCTGCCGCGCCTCGTCGAGCCGCGTCTGCAGCTCCTCGAGCTGCGCGTCACGCTCGAGCAGCCGCAGCTCCAGCCGGGCGACGCGCTGCTCCAGCACCGTGTCCCGCGGCGCGCGCGCCCCCACCCCCGCTCCCGCTCCCGCCGACCCGGCCCCGGCCGTGTCCCGGGCGGAGCGCGGCGGCACCTCGGGCGCCTGCGCGGGGCACGCCGCGAGCGCCACCAGCAAGGCGAGCGACGCGATGACCCCCACCGACCCAAAAAAAGCCCGCCGCGCCGGCGGGCCCTGTGCGCGAACAGCCGTCCGCCGCGCCATCACCCGACCGCCTCCGAGTCCGCCTGCTGCTGCTGCATCGGCTCGTGCGCCTGCGCGCTGACCCACACGCCGGGATGGGGAATCGTGACCACGAACCCCTCGGTCACGCGCAGCGGCTTTGCGTGGTACGCCGCCAGGGCGTCGCGCCACTCGGCCGGGAGCTGTGCGGCGGAGCGCAGCGGCAGGGCGATCGCATTGCCGATGCGTCCCACCACCGTGTTCTCGATCACGTCCGTGAGCGGCCGTCCCGCCGGGTCGCGCAGCTTCGAGAGCGCCACGTGGCGCGCCGCCGGGTCGCCCGCCGAGATGATCGCGGTCGAGTAGTACAGCAGGTTCGCCTCGATGTGCTCGAGCAACCGGCTGCGCGCCTCCGACGGCACACCGGCGTCATCGCCGCCGAGCAGCCGCTCGAGGTCGGGCAGCATGCCGCGATCGAGCAGCGTGCGGCGGAACAGGTACCCGAAGCGCCGCACCACGTCCGTGGTCGCCACGTTGGGGAGTCGGAACGGCACGAAGATCACCGGTCGAGCCCGCGGGCTCCGCACCATGACCTTGAAGCGCTCGAGCGGCTCGAAGAAGTGGAACGTGACCAGACGATCGCGGGTGGTGTTGCGGACCGTGCGCACGGCGCCGCTGGCGGGGGCATCGGCGGGGGCGTCCACGACGCCGAGCGGGCGGCGCCGCAGCGCGTTGCTCATGCGCTCGGTGCGGTCGCGCACCATCTGGACGGTGTCGGTGGCCGCCGCCTCCAGCCCCGGCTCGGTGAGCGTGAGCGCGTCGAGCTGCAGCTCGGGACGCAGCGCGCTGACGAGATCGCCGAGCATCGAGGTGCCGACCATGCGGGCGAGAATTTGCAGCGGACGCTCGCGCCCATCGGCCTCGCGGCGCCAGCGGCCGTCCAGCACCACGAGCTTGGCTTCGTCCCCGGGCGTGAGCGTCGCGCTGTACAGCAGCTCGCCCCATTGCACCCCCAGCGACTGCCAGAACTCTTCCACCTCGATGAGCGCGCCATAGCGCATCGCGCTCGACCCCTCGCCGGCGAGCGCGAAGAAGTCGGCCACCGGATCGCGCGCCGGCGCCGCCGCGCTGGGCCCTCGCTCGGCGAACATGGCGAGGCGTTGGAAGTAGAGGACGTGGCCCGGCACGTCCACGGGATCGGGCCCGCGCGCCGGTGGTGCCGTCGCGGGTGGAGCGGCAGGAACCGCGTGCAGCTCGCGCAGCGCGCGCTCCCCCGAGCTCACCGATCCCATCGGGGGCGGTAACTGACTGGGCGCGGCGAGCGGCGTCGGCTCGTCGCCCAGCGTCGCCGTGGCGAGCTCGATGGGATCCTCGCTGCGCAGGCCCACGCGCAGCCGCAGCTTGGAGATGTCGCGGCGTGGCACGGCGACGATGCCGTCGGCATCGCTCACCCAGTGACCCGCGGCATTACCCGCGCGGTCGAGCACCGTCACGGGCACGCCCTGCGCGGGCTTGCCCGTGTCCTGATGCACGATGCGGAACAGCCAGACGTCGCCGATGGCCATAAGGGGGCACCAATATGCCACGCGGCGGGGGCGGCGGACAACGACGGATGTTACGTTACCGGGTAAGGCGTTGCCGGATAAGGCGTTGTCGGGTACAGCGTTGCCGGGTGAGGCGGCGGACGCCATCCTTTACCACGCACTCCTCTCCGGAGGTAGCTCCATGGCGCAGGCTGGCATCAACGTAGGGCCGCTCGACGCCCGGGCCCGTCAGGTGGCCGGCACGCTGGCGATCATCGGCGGACTCACGGCGCTGGACGGCTTCTTCCAGGCGTTGGGATTTCTCACGTGGATCGTGTGCGCGGCCATGATGTACGTCGGGATTCTGTTCGCGATGGGCGGATTCAAGGATGGGACGGCAGCGTTCGGCTACCCGTTGCTGCTTCTCTCGGTGCTGGATGCGTGGCTGCCCCTGATACACAAGGGCTACTGGGGCCTGATCGCTGGAGTGGTCGTCGCGATCGGGGCGTTTCAGACGGCGCGCACCCGCGTGTGCCCGATCAACGGGCTCCTGGGAGTGAACACCGCCGCCGGGTCGTCTGCCTAGGGCAGCACGCCGAAAGATCACCCGACACCGCGTCGCGTTGTTTCCCACGCTGAAGCGTGGGCCCGCACAGCACTGTGCTGAAGCACAACACGCGTCAGCGTTGTGTCGAGCCGGGCCCATCCTTTAGGATGGGAACTTCCGACCCCGAGACACTCATGCTTGGCTCTCGGTGTTCAGAACCAGTTAGGGCAGCGGCGGCCCGACCACCCACTTCACCAGCCGGCCGGGCTCGAGCGGCGTCTCGGGCTCGACCTGGTTGAGCAGCGCGAGCGTCGCCGGGGGAACGGGCGACGACCGCTGCCGCGCCAGGTTGACGATGGTGGTTCGGCGATCGAGCGTCACGATATCCAACCGCTGCGGCTGCACGGCGAGCGCCGCGGGATCGGTGAGCGGTCGGAAGCTCTGGAGCGCGCGCTCGACCGTCCCCTGGTAGTCGGGCCACCCGGTCGCCACGGCGTACCCGGCGATGCGGTACACCGCGTTACCGTGCTCGACGCACACGACGGTCCCGCGCAGCGTGCCGTTGTCCGTCGCCACGGCAAAGCTGGCGCTCACGGCGGGCAGTCCGCCGATGGTCGCCCGCGTGGGATAACCGCCGGTCGTTCCCTGCTGCCCGAGGAACGCCCGCACGCCCTCGTCGGCGCTCACCTCTTTCGCGAGCGACAGCTCGACCTGGGCGTCCTGCCCCGGGCTCGTCGCCCCCACGGCCTGTCTCTCGTTGCTGGTCTTCCACCCTTCCGGGAACGTGATGCGGAAGCGCAGCTCGGGTTGGAAGAACTCGCTGCCCTGGAAATACCCCTCACGCGGATTCGTCCCGAACACGAGTCCATCGAGGCGCCGCAGGTACGAGTCGCGGTTCACAGCCGTTCCCGTGAAGGTCTGGGGCAGCGCCGCGATGTCCTGCTCGATCCGGCCGCGGCGGTTTTCCGGGTTGGGGTGCGTCGCGAGCCATTCCGGGACCCGGCCCCCGCCCGGCGCCTGGCTCACCCGCGTGAGCATCTCGAACACGTGGGGCATCTCGCGCGGATCGTACGCGCCGCGCCGCAGATAGCGCAGGCCCAGCTCGTCCGCCTGGCTCTCATTGTCGCGCGAGTACTTGAGAAACAGGACGCCGAGGGCCTGGCTCGCGAGCCCGGCGTAGCGCCCCAGCTCTGGGCTCGCGATCGCGCCCACGGCGAGGCCGAGTTGGGCGAGCTGCTGCTTGCTCATCTGGCTGACGGAGTGGCGCGCCGTGACGTGGCCGATCTCGTGGCCCACCACCCCGGCGAGCTCGGCCTCGGAGTTCAGGTGGCCCAGGATGCCGCGGGTCACGTAGATGAAGCCGCCGGGAAGCGCGAACGCATTGACGACCGGATCGTCCACCACGCGGAACGTCCAGGGGAGGTTGGGTCGCTCGGAGGTGGCGGCAAGCCGCTGGCCGAACTGCTGGATGTAGCGTTGTAGCCCCGAGTCCGGGTACAGCCCGATGGAGGCCACGACCTGGCGGTCGTAGTCGCGCCCCATGGCGATTTCCTGCGACTCGCTCACGAGCATGATCTGCCTGGCGCCCGTGGCGGGGTTGGTGGCGCATCCGCCCACGCTCAGGCCGGCGAGCAGGACAAGCGGGGTGAGACGATTCACCCGGGAAAGATACCCGGGTACGCGCTTCCGTCCGGTCCCCCGCCCGTGTTATGGTGCGACGCATGAGACTCACCGGCCGGACGGGATTCCTGACCCTCGGTGCAGTCGCGGCGGCTGCGGCGGGCGTTCTGGGCTCCCGTGTCCTGACGAAACCGAGCGCACCGACGCGAGCGGAGTGTTCCCGCGACCCGGGCGGCGCGCTGGGATGCTACGAGCAGCGCTACCGCACGATCGTCGCCGGGCAGGGCGTGGCCGCGGCCTTCGCCGACTTGAAGGCGCGGTTCGGCGCCGATCCCGAGCTGCAGCGGCTGTGCCATGCCATCACGCACGCGATCGGTCAGGCGGCGATGGCGCAGTACGGCGACGTCGCCGTGGCGTTTCGTCATGGCGACAATGCCTGCGGCTCGGGATACTACCACGGCGTGATGCAGGGCTTCGCGCTGGCGCGCGGCAGCACCAGCCTGTTGAGCGATCTCGACGCCGCCTGTGCCGCCGTTCCGGGGAAAGAACGCCGGTCGCTCGACTACTTCAACTGCGTGCACGGCCTGGGACATGCCATCATGGCCGTGCGCAACGACGAGCTGTTCGACGCGCTGCACGATTGCGACGGGCTGGCGGGTGCCATGGAGCAGAATGCCTGCGTCAACGGCGTCTTCATGGAAAACCTGATCGTGGACGGCGCGCATGGTGGCCACTACAGCAAGTACCTGAAGCCGAGCGAGCCGTTGTATCCCTGCACCGCGGTCGCGGAGAAGTACAAGGCGGAGTGCTTCGACATGCAGACCTCGTACGCGCTGGGCGCGGTGCAGGGCGATTTTGCCAAGGTGTTTGCGCTGTGCGCCGGCGTGGGCGCGCCGTTCCGAACGAATTGTTACCAGAGCCTGGGGCGTGACGCGGCGACCATGAGGCGCGATCAGGTGCCGGCGACGGTGGCGACTTGTAAGCTCGCGGTGGGCCACGAGCAGCGGTCGGCCTGCGTGCTCGGCGCCGTGCTGGACTTCGTGTACTACTATCACTCGGACGTGCAGGCGAAGGCGCTGTGCGACGCGCTCGAGCGTGCCCTGCAGCAGGGTTGCCGCTCCGCCATCGCCAGGCTCGTCGGGAAATTCTAGGCCGCCCCCGCCGCCCCCGCCGCCCCCCCGCCGTGCGACACGCCACCTTCTGGTTCATCTTCGGCACCGTGCTGCTCGACATGCTGGCGCTCGGAATCATCGCGCCGGTGTTCCCCAAGCTCGTCATCCAGCTCGAGGGCGGTAACGAGGCGAGCGCCGCCGGCATGGTCGGCCTGTTCGGCACCGTGTGGGCCGCGATGCAGTTCGTGTTCGCCCCAGTGCTGGGTGCGCTCTCGGACCGTGTCGGGCGCCGGCCCGTGATTCTGCTGTCGTGCCTCGGGCTGGGACTCGACTACGCCGTCATGGCGCTCGCGCCTACCGTGGGCTGGCTGTTCCTTGGCCGCATGCTGTCCGGGATCACGGCCTCGAGCTTTTCGACGTCGTTCGCGTACATCGCCGACGTCACCGAGCCCGACCAGCGCGCCGCCAAGTTCGGCCTGTTGGGCGTGGCGTTCGGCGTCGGGTTCATCCTTGGGCCCGCGGTGGGAGGACTGCTGGGGGAGATCGGCCTGCGCGCGCCGTTCTGGGCGGCGGGCGCGTTGAGCGTGGTGGGGGCCGCCTACGGCTGGTTCGTGCTCCCCGAGTCGCTGCCCGTCGAGCGGCGGGCGCCGTTCGCGTGGCGCCGCGCCAATCCCGTCGGGTCGCTCGGCCTGTTGCGGGCGCGCCAGGCGTTGCTCGGCCTCGCGCTGGTCGCGTTTCTCTATCGGGTGGCCCACGACGCGCTCCCCAGCCTGTTCGTGTTGTACGGCGACTATCGCTTCGGCTGGACCGCGCGCGCCGTCGGCTTCGCGCTCGCGGGCGTCGGCGTCGTGTCGATGATCGTGCAAGGCGGGCTGGTCGGGGCCGCGGTGAAACGGCTGGGCGAGCCGCGGGCGCTCGTCGCGGGCCTCGGATTTGGCGCGGTCGCGTTCACGCTGTACGGCCTGGCGCCGACCGGGGCGCTGTTTCTGCTCGGGATACCCATCGGGGGCCTGTTCGGGCTCGCCTATCCGGCGCTGCAGGGGCTGATGACGCGGCGTGTAGGGGCGGACGAGCAGGGTCGCTTGCAGGGTGCGATCGCCAGTGTGATGGGGATCGCGGGCGTGATCGCGCCGGTGCTATTCACGCAGGTGTTCGCCGCGGCGATCGGCCCATTCCGCGCGACGGGAGTGCCGGGCGCGCCATTTCTCCTGGCGGCGCTGTTGCTCGTCACGGCGATGGTCGTCGTGCGGCGCGGGGTGGTCGTTTCGGTCGTTGCGCTGGTCGCGTGCCTCGGTGTGCCGGGTGCGTCCGCGCAGAGTGTCGCCCCGCCCCGACTCACCTGGCGTCCACGCGCACCACTCGAGGGGTCGGCGGTCGTGCTCGAGCTCTCAAGCCCGAGCGGCGACAGCGTGACCGCGGTGCGCGGCGAGCTCGCGGGGGAGCCGCTCCATTTCGAGCGCACCCCGCACGGCCTGCGCGCTCTCGCCGCCGTCCCGTTCGACCGGGCGGACAGCGTGGCGGCCCGCGCCACGGTTGAACGAGCCGGTGGAGCGACTGATACCGTCGTCGCCTGGCTCGTGCCGCGGCGGCGCCGGGCGCCGCGCGAGAAGCTGCGGGCGGCGCCCGAGTTCGTGCAACCGCCGGACTCGCTCGAGCAGCGGATCAAGGAAGAGCAGGAGCTGGTGTCCGGCGTGCGGCACCGGGCCCACGACACGCCACGGCTGTGGGTCGAGCCGTTCGTCCGCCCCCGGCCCAGCGCGGTGACCGATCGGTTCGGCGTGGCGCGCGTGTTCAACGGCGAGCTGCGCAGCCGGCACATGGGCGTCGACTTCGCCGGCCGGCGCGGCGCGAGCGTGCGCGCGGCGAACCGGGGCGTGGTGGCCCTGGTCGCCGACCTGTATTTGAGCGGCACCACCATTCTCATCGATCACGGCGCGGGGCTCGTCACCGGGTACCTGCATCTCAACCGCACGCTGGTCCAAGTCGGCGACACTGTGGCGCGCGGCCAGCCGATCGGTGAGGTGGGCGCATCGGGGCGCGTGACCGGCCCGCATCTCCACTGGCTCGCCGCGTACGGCGGCATCACGTTCGATCCGCTGAGCTTGGTCGGTCTCAATTTCGACAGAAAATGACAAAGGCCAGCGTCGAGTGACGAGGAACAGCAACTGCTAGACGCACAGACGCACAGCGGTGAACAGAAGAGAGAGAACAGGTGGTCATCCTCTCCCCTGTGCATCTATCTGGTGCTCCTCCTGGCCTGCCAAGGTCACGGGAGTCAGATCCCGAACCCGTCTCCCGATCTGGTCATCCGCGTCAATCAGCTCGGCTATCGGCCCAACGCGACCAAAATGGCCGTCGTGTGCGCGCTCGAGCCGCGGGTGAGCGCGACGTTCGTGGTCGTGGACGAGCGCAACCGCACGGTGTTCGGGCCGAGTGACGCGGAGGCGGCCGGGCCGTTCGGGCCCTGCGCGGCCACGTTTCGGCTCGATTTCTCGATGCTGCGCCGCGCGGGCGTTTACCGGATCGAGGCGCTAGACGCGAGCTCGCTCCCGCTGCGGATCGCGGACGACGTGTATCGGGGCGCGGCGGACTCGCTCCTCGCCTATCTGCGGGAGCAGCGCTCGGGCTACAACCCGGTGTTCCGAGACTCCGTGCATCAGCGCAGCGACGGCGTGCTGGTGGATCATCCGACACGCAGCGGCGAGTTCATTCCGGTCGCCGGCGGATGGGCCGACGCGTCGGACTACCTGCAGTACGGCGCGACCACGGCGCACGCGACCACCATGTTGCTGCTCGCCTACCGGGATCACCCCGAGGCGTTCGCCGACCGGTTTCAGGCGAATGGCCTTCCCGGCGCGAACGGCGTCCCCGACGTGCTGGACGAGGCGCGCTGGGGGCTCGCCTGGCTGCTCAAGATGTATCCGGAAGACGACCTGCTCCTGAACCAGCTGGGGGACGACCGCGACCACGCCTTTTGGGACCTGCCCACCAACGACTCGTCGGACTATGGATGGGGACGAGGCGGGCCGCGCCCGGTGTACCCCTGCACCGGGAAGCCGCAAGGGCTCTTCGAGTACAAGAACCGCTCCACCGGCCTCGCGTCGACGGCGGGAAAATACGCGGCCGCGTTTGCGCTCGGCGCCACTGTGTTCCGCGAGCACGACAGCGCGCTCGCCCACCGGCTCGCCGGGCGCGCGCGGGTGGTGTACGCGCTCGGCGCCGCGCATCCCGGCGTGTGTCAGACGGCGCCCGCCCGCTCGCCGTACTTCTATGAGGAGGACAACTGGGTGGACGACATGGAGCTCGGCGCCGGAGAGCTCTATGGGCTGACGGGGGAGCGGACGAATTTCGACGCCGCGCTCCAGTACGCCGCGCAGGAGCCGGTGACTCCGTGGATGGGACAGGATACGGCGAGGCACTACCAGTGGTATCCCTGGCACAACAACGGCCACTACGAGATCTGGCGCCTGGGGCCGGACAGCGCCCGGCGCCTCATGGCCGAGTACTACCGGCGCGGCCTCGACGCGGTGGCGCGCCGCGCTCACAACGGCTTTCGGATCGGGATTCCTTTCATCTGGTGCTCGAACAACCTGCTCGCCTCGTTCGCTACGCAGGCGCTCTTCTATAGGCGCATGACCGGCGATTCGAGCTACCTCGAGTACGAGACCGCGGCGCTGGACTGGCTGTTCGGCGCCAATCCCTGGGGCGTGTCGATGGTCATCGGGCTGGGCAGCAACTACCCGCGGACGCCGCACTCGGTGGTCGCGCAGCAGCTGCACCTGCAGCTCACAGGGGGGTTGGTGGACGGGCCCGTGTACCGCTCGATCTTCGAGCAGCTGCGGGGCATCCGGCTCGTCGCGGGGGACGAGTACGCCCCGTTCAACACCGGCTTCATCGTGTACCACGACGACGTGGGAGATTATTCGACCAACGAGCCGATCATGGACGGCACCGCGAACCTGGCGTACCTGCTCGCTGCGTGGTCGAAGTAGTGAACGGGAGTGTCTTGCGACTTTCCCGAGCGCGCGGTAACGTCTGGGCTCGTCTCCCAAAAACCCGGTAGCCGTCATCATGGCCAAACGCGCCGTCACGCTGTTGGTGGGAATACTCCTCGTCGCTCCTCGCGCATTCGCACAGCAAAGGACCATTACCGGTACCGTGACCAGCGAGCAGGGCGCACCGCTGGCGGGTGTCACGGTCGCGGTCAAGGGGACCGGGAAGAGCACAGCGACGAACAGCCAGGGAGCGTATTCGCTTGGCGCCACAGCCGGGCAAGTGCTGCAGTTCCGGTTTATCGGGACGGCACCGGTGGAGCGCACCGTCGCTGACGCGGATGTCATCGACGTCCAGCTCCGCCGGGTGGCGATGAGCCTCGACGCCGTGGTGGTGACGGCCCTGGGACAGACCACCGAGCAGCGCGCCCTGGGCTGGTCGCAGCAGACCGTGCGCGGTCCGGAGATCGCTCAGACGCAGCGCGAGAATTTCGTCAACGCACTGCAGGGGCGCATCGCCGGCGTCGATGTGACGAGCACGTCGGGCGTGCCCGGAGCCTCCGCATCGATCGTGATCCGGGGCGTCAGCTCCATCAGCGGCAGCAACCAACCGCTGATGATCGTCGATGGGCTGCCGCTGGACAACAAGACGATGAACACCGGCGTGCTGGCGTCCGACCAGAGCTCCAATACGGCGCTGAGCAACCGCGGGGTCGACTTCACCAACCGGGCAGCCGACCTGAATCCGGAGGACATCGAGACGCTGACCGTGCTGAAGGGGCCGGAGGCCTCCGCCCTGTACGGCATCGACGCGGCCAACGGCGCGATCGTCATCACCACCAAGCGCGGCAGACCCGGGGCGACCAGCGTGGAGTACAGCAACAGCTTCACCGTCGAGCGTAGCGACGCGCACCCCGTCATCCAACGAGTCTACGGTCCGTCCAGCGTGGGCGGCACGTTCAGCTCGTTCACGTACTTCGGCAGTCCGTATCCCGCGGGCACGGCGTTCTATGACAACATCGACGGCTTCTTCCGAACGGCCCTGACGGCCCGCAACAACCTGGTGTTCAGCGGCGCGGCGCCGGACAACCGGATCAATTACCGGTTCGATGCGTCCACGCTGCAGCAGAATGGCGTCGTGCCGAATTCGCGGTACAATCGCATCAACCTGACCGCGGCGTCGCGCGCGCAGGTGAAACCGTGGTTGACGGCCGACCTGTCGATGACGTATGCCTACGACACCAACGATCAGCCGTGGAAGGGAGACGACGGTCCGCTGATCGGCTTGTTGGCATGGCCGCAAAGCGACAACGCCAAGGACTATCTCACGCTGGCCGGCACGCGGCGCCGGCTGACCCTGCTGACGCAATCAGCGGAAATCGACAATCCCTACTTCAACGTCGACAAGAACCAGCAGAACTCGCGGAACAATCGGCTGCTCGTCAACCTCGGTCTGCAGGCCGCGCCGTTCTCCTGGGGCTATCTCAAGACCAACCTCGGGCTGGACGGCTACACGACCGAAGAGCAGATCCTGCGTCATCCCGAAAGCGCCATCGGCTTCGCCAACGGCGGCATTCTCGATGTGGCGGCCGACGTCACGCGCAACTTGAGCGCGCAGACGATACTGAGCTTCAACCAGCACGCGATCACGCCCGCCCTCTCGATCAACGGCCTCGTGGGTCACGCCGTCGTGGACCAGAAGTCGACGACGGACGCGATGGACGGGACGCAGTTCCTGGACCCGCAATTCGTCTCGATCAACAACACGAGCACCCGGATGCCGTTGACGACGGTCACCCAGCGCCGGGTGGTCAGCGTGTTCGGCAGCGCGACGCTCGATTACCGGCAGTTCCTCTATGTGACGGTGACCGGCCGGAACGACTGGACCTCGACCCTGCCACCGGGACATAACTCGCTCTTCTATCCGTCCGTCTCGACGAGCTTCGTCCTGTCCGACGCATTCAAGGGCATCGGCCGGTTCATGACCGCGAAGCTGCGCGCCGCCTATGCCGAGGCGGGTAAGGACGCGCCGCCCTACGCCTATCGGCCGGCGCTGCAGTACAAGACCACGTCGTACGGCGGCTATGGGTACAACTTCTGGGGCCCCAACCTGGACCTGCGACCGGAGTTCGCCCGCTCGGTCGAAGGCGGCGCCGAGCTGGGCTTCCTGCACGACCGGCTCGGTCTCGACGTGACCGCCTACCGCAAGGTGACGACGGACCAGATCATCCAGAACATCCGCGGCAGCTATGGAACGGGCTTCATCCTGTTCAACCTGAACGGCGGGAAGACGAGAAGCCGCGGCGTGGAGGCCACGCTGCGGGGCACCCCCATCCTGAAGCCGCAGTTCTCCTGGGACGTGAGCGCGAACTTCGCGGCCGCGGGGAGCATCGTGACGTTCCTCCCCCGTAGCCTGCCGGAGTCCTACGTCTCGGACACCTGGTTGTACGGCAACGTGCGGGCCGGAACGATGCCGGGGCTCTCGACCATGTCGCTGACGGGTCAATTCTATCTCAGGAACAACCAGGGCCAGCTGCTGATCGATCCGACCTCGGGCCTGCCCGTCCGCTCGGCCGACTTCATCGATGCCGGCTACGATCGCCAGCCCGACTTCACCATCGGGCTCACGAACACGTTCCGCTACAAGCGCTGGACCCTGGATTTCCTGCTCGACATCCGGAAGGGCGGCGACGTGTTCGACGCAACCGACCATTACCTCACCACACACGGGCTCAGCATGAGCACGCTCGACCGCGAGCAGCCGCTCGTGATTCCGGGGGTGCTGCGCGACGGCAAGGAGAACAGCGCGAATCCCACGGTCAACACGATCGTGGTCATCCCGTCCACGCAGCCCGCCTACTACACGAACATGAGCGAGGAGCTGTTCATCGAGCGGGACATCAACTGGCTGCGGCTGCGGGACGTGCAGCTGTCCTACGCACTGCCGCCGGCGGCCCTGCGCTTCTTCCACGCCGGGGACGGCAGCGTGTTCGTCAAAGGTACGGACCTGTTGCTGATCACCAACTACACCGGGCTCGATCCGATCGTGAACGGCAATACCGCCGCCGTGGGCGGATCGGGCGGCGTCGCTATCGACTACGGCAATTTCCCCGTGCCGCACGGCCTCAACTTCGGCGTGAGACTGGGGTTCTGACCATGCACAAGACCGCGGTCGCGCTGCTCGTCGGAGTCGTCGGCCTGGGCACGGCGTGTCACGACTTCCTGGACGTCAATACCAATCCCAACGGGCCGCAGAGCGTGTCGGCGAATCTGTACCTGCCGCCGATGCTGTACTGGATGGCGACGTCGCCTCAGTACGACGGACGCTTCGTCGGCCGCTACACGCAGCAGTGGATGCTGCCCGGCAACAGTCTCACCACGTGGGACCGGATGGGGTACGATCCGGGCAGCGACAACGGCGGCGAGCAGTGGCGCGATGTGTACTGGTCGCTCGGTCAGAACCTGGTCGACATGAACGCCAAGGCCGCGGCCGAGCAGCGCTGGGACCTGCTGGGCGTGGGCCTGATCCTCAAGGCGTGGGGCTGGCAGGTGCTGACCGATCTGCATGGCGAGATCATCATCAAGGAAGCGTTCGACGTGTCGCGCACGACCTTCGATTACGACTCGCAGGACTTCGCGTATCAGGAGGTCGAGCGCCTGCTCGACAGCGCCATCGTGCTGCTGCGACGCACCGACGGCGCGGTGGACCAGGGCTATCTAGCTCAGGGCGACCGCATCTACAGCGGGGATCGCTCCAAGTGGATCAAGCTGGCCCATGGGCTGCTGGCCCTGCACCTGAATCACTTTAGCAACAAGGCGTCCTACGATCCCGCGCGGGTCATCGCGGAGGTCGATTCGTCGTTCACGGACGAGTCCGACGACCCGCTGCTGTCGTATCCGGGTCAGAGCCCCGACAATCTCGACAGGAACTTCTGGGGGCGCACCAGAAACAACATCACCGCCTACCGGCAGACCCAGTTCATCGTCAACCTGATGAACGGTACGCAGTTCGGCGGCGTGGTGGACCCACGAATCAGCCGCATGCTCGCGCCGTCCCCCGACGGGCAATACCGCGGACTCAACAACAACCTCGCCCGCGGCGGCCTGGTCGACACGACGCCGCAGTACCCCGAGAATTTCTTCGGCTATGTGGGGACGGGCGGCGCGGGGCTGCCCGGCCGGTATGTGTTCGACGACAAGGCGAGGATCCCCGTCATGACGTACGCGCAGCTGCAGTTCGTCAAGGCGGAAGCCGCGCTCCGCATGAGCAATCAGCCGCTCGCGCTAAACGCGTACCAGAAGGGGATCGTCGCCCACATCGGTTTCGTGAATGCGCGCAACCTGGAGATTGGGTCGGCGGCCACACCGATCAGCGCTCAGGAGGAATCGACCTTCCTTGCCGCCCCCGCGATCGTGCCTGCCGTGGGGAGCCTGACGTTCTCGCACGTCATGTCGCAGAAGCTCATCGCGCAATTCGCGTGGGGCCACAACGAGATGTGGATGGACATGCGGCGCTATCACTATACCGATGTCGATCCGGTCAGCCGGGTGGAGATTTTCCGGGGCTTTGCCCCGCCGACCAACCTCTATCCCGATAACGGCGGCAAGCTCGTCCAGCGCATCAGGCCGCGCTATAACTCGGAGTACGTCTGGAACAAGGCCGGACTGGCCGCCATCCACGCCCTGGATAGCGATTATCACACGGATACGTTGTGGGTTATCAAACCGTGAAGCGATCTATGCTGCTGTGCGCGGCCGTGCTGTCGTCCTGCAACTGGTACGACAAGACCACGGTGCAGACGATCGCGGGTCCGGTGCCCGCCACGGCCACGGCCCGCGTCAAGTTCTTCAACTACGGCGTCGGCTCCCCCGGCGTGAACTTCTACGCCAACGACCAAAAGATGACGGCGATCAGCTCCGCCACAGGAAAGGAATCCACCAACGGCGTGACCTACGGCATCGTCGCGGCGGGGGGGTACTATATGGCCATCGCGCCGGGCCAGTACACGCTGAAGGGAAAGGCCGCGGCCACGACCGACACCATTTCGCGTGTTGCCACCACCATCGCGGACGGCAAGTCCTACTCGTTTTATCAGAGCGGCATCTACAATTCCACCACCAAGACGGTCGATGCCTTCGTCGTGGAAGATCCCTTCGTCCCCGCAATCGATTATTCGGTGGCGTACGTCAGATTCGTCCACGCGATTGCCAACGCCAATCCGATGACGCTGTATGCGCGGCCCACCGGCGACACGGTGCCGGCCCACTGGGCGGCGGTCGGTGCCGAAGTGGCCTACAAGAGCGCCGGCCCGTTCACCGCCCTGTCGGAGGGCCTGTATGACCTCCTCACGCGCTACACGAACAGCGCGACGGCGGTCACGGCCACCGGCGTGCCGATCTCCGCGGGCAGGGTCTATACCGTCACGGCGCGCGGGAACATCACGATCACCGATTCCACCGACACCAAGCGGCCCCTACTGGACAACACGCTCAACCGCTAGGGAAGCCGACCAGTCCTCGTTCAGCGCAGCGGCGGACGTCGCTTCGGGGCGATGGGCAGTTCCGCCTCGAAATGCCCCACCCGAAATCCCAGCTTGCCCCGTACGAGCACCGGTATCGCCCCTCCGTGCGTCGCGCGCCCCGGCGTAAACGTCGCCTTCTCCAGGCCCACGAGCAGGGCACGCTGCAGCTCCTCCATTTGGAGATCGTTGGAGACCAGTCGCACCGACGCCGGCGCTACCCTGCCCGCCGTGTCGACGATGAACTGGACGATCATCGCGCCGTAGCGGTGGTGCTCGACGGCGAATCGATCCGGTGGAAGCCCTTCTAAGGCCTCGACCGCAATCAGCCGCGGCAGGACGACATTCTCGGGGCAGGTGCGCGTACAGTCCACGAGGGTGTAATCCGGTCTCCGAGAAGCCTCGCCCGCGGCGGCGACGCTCCGTTGAGAGTTGAACAAGTCGACCAAGGCGGAATCATAGCCGACGAGTCCGTCGGCCTTGAGCTGCGGGTCGAGCGCGAGTGCGCGGCGAAAGTCATCTCGCGTTCCGGAATCATCGCCCCTGAAGAAGCTCGTCACGCCCAGCAACATCCACGCCTCGACTTGATCCACGCGTGAGGCGTGACCGGTTGTATCGAGGGCCTCGCGCAGTAGCAGAGCCGCGCTGTCGAGTCTCGCGGCTCGCAGGTGCGCACGACCGGTGGCGATGTGCGCATGCGCGCTGTCCTGAGCGGTTGCCCGGCACGGGAGTCCGCTGACCGCCAATCCGCAGAGAGCCAGGCACGCCGCGCGGCTCATGGCGATGGACAGGTCGTCAGCGCGCGGGCGTCGGCATGGCGACATCGCTGTTCCAGATGTCCTGCACCATCAGCCAGCGCCCGTTCTCGTTCATCCAGCGCACCATGTACTTGCCCGAGTCGGCGGCGGGTGCTCCGGGCGGCCGCTTGGCGGCGGCCGGCCAGGCGAAGTTCCAGCGCCCGAGCTCGAGTGCCAGGGCACCCTGGGCCCAGACCGATTCGGCCCGCACCGTCAGCACAGGCGGTGGGCTGGACATCGCGTTCATCGTCGTCATGAACGCGCGGATGGCATCACGCCCGCGCACGGGTGGCATGTTGGGCGGCAGCATCACGCCATTCGCGTGGTACAGGTCCGCGAGCGAATCGGCGTGACCGGCGGCGGTGAGTCGGGCCCAGTTGGCATCGGCGGCGTCGATCGCCTGTTTGGCCTCGGCGCTCGTGTCCTTGGGCGGCGGCGCGGCCTGGCAGCCGAGGGCGGCGGCGAGCAGGATAGCGAGGGTGTGGCCTGGGCGCATAGCGCATCTCCGTTGGGGGAGGGCGATGACGATACGAGCCGCGGCGCGTGGTCGCAAGCGCCGTCACACCACGATCCTCATTTGCGCAGGTACGATTCGTCCCACGCGACTGGAAACGCATCGCTGCAGCGGGGGCAGCGCAGCATCTGGGGAATCGTGAGCAGTGGCGCGCGGTGGTGACAGCCCGGACACACACCATAGTGCTGGCCCCAGCTCTGGGGCAGCCACGTGTCCCCCGGAGGGCGCGGGACCACCGTCCAGCGACGCGGCGGCGTGCCGACCAGCTCCACTGCCGCGCGCGGCAGCGTGACGACCGAGCCCGGCACGTCGAGGATGACGTCCTCTTTGGCAAACTGGGTCACTCGATACCACGCGCCCCGCCGGATGGAGTAGTCCCCATCGAGCTTGAGGCGCGCCCAGTAGACCCCGAGAGAGCGCTCGTTGTAGACCGTACTGTCTCCCGACTGCGACCTGCGGTAAAGAGTCGAGCCGGGCGAGGCGGGTCACACCAACGCCAGACGCGCGACCAGCGCCCCTGTGATCACGCTCACTCGGAGTGCGGGCCCAGCTATAGATTTGTGGAATAGGACGTACAAGGAGACGAACATGGCTCGGTCAGCCGTGATGAATTTTATGAAGCAGCAGGGGTTCGCGCAGGAGCCGCCCGATCGCGCGGCCCTGCGGTTCAAGGGGTTGCAGTTCCAGCCCACCATCGTGGGATCGATGATGCTGGTGGGGATCTTCACCCAGTCGCCGGTGATCTTCCTGCTCGGTTCGGCCCTCTTGTGGCTCAACGTGCTCGTGCCGGCGGCGAACCCGTTCGAGAATTTTTACAATCGCTTTGTCGCGCGACGGCGCGGGCGACCGCCGCTCACGCCGGCGCCGGGGCCGCGGCGATTCGCTCAGGGCATGGCGGCGGTGTTCATGCTGGCCGCGGGGCTGACCCTGCTCCAGGGGTGGAAGACGGCGGCCTACGTCTTCCAGGGGCTCCTCGCCGTGGCGTTCGCCGCCCTCCTCGTCGGCAAGTTCTGCCTCGGCGCGTACGTCTACCATCTGCTGAAGGGAAACGTTGCGCTCGCCAATGGGACCTGCCCCTGGAGTGATTCGGCGTAGCCGGACTATTTCCCGAATCACTCGAACCGTATCGGTCGAGGCCGCGACACCGATCTTCCGGATCATGACCACGTCCTGTATTCTGAGCCGGGGTGAATCTCAGACACGTAGCGCTGGTCGTCCGAGACTACGATGAGGCTCTAGCGTTCTTCTGCAGCAAGCTGC
>DATDFC010000051.1:0-2863 GCA_036522815.1 Gemmatimonadales bacterium
CCAATCTCGCGCACGACAAGCTGCAACGCCTGGGGCGCTAGCCCGGCGGGGCCGGTCGTGAGTCGTGGCTGACACTCCCGAGAGCCGGGCCGAGATGCCGTTCCTCGACCACCTCGAGGAGCTGCGCTGGCGCATTCTGTATAGCCTGCTCGCCGTCGTGGTCGGCACGCTGGTGGGCTGGGTGATCGTCGAACACATCGACGTCATCGGCCTGCTGATCGAGCCGATCAAGCCGCTGATCCCCGGCGGCAAGTTGCGGGTCACCAGTCCCACCGACCCGTTTTTCATCACGCTGAAGTTCGCCTTCGTGGTGGGCCTGGTGCTGGCGTCGCCCGTCGTGGGCTATCAGGCCTGGGCGTTCCTGACGCCGGCGCTGTACGAGCGGGAGCGCCGCCTGATCGTCCCGGCGCTGTCCGCCGGCGCCCTGCTGTTTCTCGGAGGCGCGGCCGCCGCGTACCTGTGGGTGCTGCCCCGCGCCTTGGGCGTGCTGCTCAGCTTCCAGCAGAATGTCTTCGACCCCCTCATTACGGCGGACAAGTACTTCGCCTTCGCCGCGCAGCTGATCATCGCGTTCGGCGTCATCACCGAGCTGCCCTTGGTGGTGGTGATTCTCGCGATTCTCGGGCTCGTGACGCCCCAGTTCCTGGCCCGGAACCGCCGCTACGCCATCGCGATCGCGGCGGTCGCGGCCGCCCTGCTCGCGCCGCCCGACGCGGTCTCGATGCTGCTCATGATGGTGCCGCTGTGGCTCTTGTACGAGGTGAGCATCTGGTGCGCCTGGGTGGTCGAGAAGCGCCGGCGGCGCCGCCAGCGGGCCGAGGGAGGGGCAGGGGAGGGGGGGGCGCCGAGCGCCGCCGCCCTCGGCGTGCTGCTGCTGTTCGCCGTAGGCGGGCCGCTCGAAGCACAGATTCCGACGCAACGGCCGCCGCTGCAGTCGCCCCGCCGCGATACCGCGCGCACCGCTCTGGACACGGTCCAGGGCCGGGCGCTCGACACGGCGACCGCCCGGAAGCTCGGTCTCCCGACCGGCCCGAGCCGCAGCTTCCCCGCCTCTGATGCCGTGATGGACTCCCTCAAAAAGCTCACGGGATACCGTGTGACGGAATACACGGCGGACACGGTGATCGTGCAGGGGGGCGACACCGAGACGGTCCACCTGCGGGGCACGGCGTACGTCGAGCGGGAAGGCACCAAGGTCGAGTCCGATTCGATCCGCTACCGCCGGCAGAGTTGTCATCTGGACGCGATCGGTGACCCGAAGCTGTTCGATCAGGCCACCGTGCTGGTGGGCGAGGATATGGCCTACGACACCTGCGTCAAGCGCGGCACCGTGCACAACGCGCTCACCGATTTTCAGCAGGGCGCGGCGCACTGGCTGGTGCGCGGAGACCTCGCCGTGGATTCTGGTTCCACGCGTCTGTACGGCTCCAACAGCGAGATCACGTCGGACGACAACCCCGTTCCCGATTACCACTTCGCCACCGGTCAGATGAAGTGGCTCAACAAGAATGTGATGGTGGCGCGCCCGGCGGTGCTGTACATCCACGACGTTCCCATCATGTGGCTGCCGTTCATCTTTCAGGACGTGCGGCGGGGCCGTCGCAGCGGCATCCTGGTGCCGCGTTTCGGGCTCAGCGACATCGTCCGCCCCACCCGCCGCTACCAGCGCCACGTGGCGAACCTCGGCTACTACTTCGTAATCAATGACTACATGGATTTTCTGGTGTCGGGCGACTGGTACGCCGACCGCTACCTGGCGCTCAAGGGACAAACGCGCTACCGCTGGCTCGATCACTTCATCAACGGCGGCCTCTCGTTCGAGCGCTACACCCAGCTCGACATTCCGGGAAGCTCGATCCGCCTCGGTTGGCAGCACCAGCAGAGCTTTTCGTCGCGCACCAGCTTCAACGCGAGCGTCGACTACGCCACCAGCACGAGCGTGATCCAGCAAAACACGGTCAACCCGTACCTCGCCACCGCCAGCCTGGGCTCACAGGTGAGCTTTAACAAGCAGTTCGACTGGGGCACGCTCAACATCGGCGGCAGCCGGCGCCAGGAGATCGGAAGCGGGCTCATCACGCAGAACTTTCCCAATGTGAGCCTGACACCGTCGCCGCTGAACATCACGCCGGACATCACGTGGTCGCCCGGCTTCTCGTACCAGAACCAGCAGACGTTCCACCAGCTCGAGGCGCCGGTGCTCCTGCCTGGGGGCGTTCAGGATACCCTGTTCGCCGACTCCCGCCAGTCGGGCCTCAGCTTTCAGACTCCGCTGCGGCTGGGGCGCTGGACCTGGACCAACAGCTTCGTGATGAACGACGCCATCAGCAACGCACGCCAGGAATTCGACATCCTCGACTCGACGGTCCAGGGTGGGAAGCGGCGCGTGGTGTACTATCAGACGTTCAGCACCACGGTCGATTGGCAAACCGGGATCAACCTGCCGTCGCTCTTCACGGGGACTTGGAAGCTCCAGCCCGGCATCGCGATCATCAATCAGACGTCGCAGGGCAGCTACCGCATCCGCAACCAGTTCACCGGCGGGCAGTGGGTCCAGCAGGGCAAGCGCCTGCAATTCAGCGCGGGTCTGTCGCCGACGTTTTTCGGGTTCTTTCCGGGGATCGGCCCCATCGAGCGCATCCGCCACTCGATCTCGCCGATCGTGAGCTACGCGTACGCTCCCGGCTCGCAGGTGTCCGACGAGTTCGCGCACGCCGTCGACCCCACGGGACGGAACTTTCGGGCGCGCAGCGATCCGCAGCAGACCATCAGCCTGGGGCTGTCGCAGAACTTCGAGGCCAAGCTCAAGCCTCCCCCGGGCGACACGAGCGGGCGCGCGGCGCGCAAGATCCGCCTCTTGAGC
>DATDFC010000052.1:0-2573 GCA_036522815.1 Gemmatimonadales bacterium
TACGACCGCCGTCGCCGATCACGATGCCCTTCTGGCTGGCGCGCTCCACGTACACCACGGCGCGAATATACACGGGGTCGGCGCCTTCTCGGAACTCGTCGATCTCCACGGCGACGCTGTAGGGCAGCTCTTCGTGCAGCAACTCGAACGCCGCTTCGCGGATGAACTCGGCCGCGAAGAAGCGCATCGGCTGCGTGGCCATCTCTTCGGGGTCGTAGTGGAAGGGGCTTTCGGGGAGCGCGGCGCGGAGGGCGGCGAGGAGCTGCTCCAGGCCGGCGCCGGTGACCGACGAAACGGCGACGGGAGAGGTCGGGAGAGGTCGGGAGAGGTCGGGAGAGGCCGGCGCCAGATCTGCTTTCGTGTACACGGTCACGATCGGCGCCTTGGGCGGCCGGTCGAGTTTCGCGACCTGAGTGAGCGGCGGCGCTGGCGACTCGGGCAGGGGATGCAGGTAGGCGATGACCTCGGCGTCCTCGATCGCGCGCAAGGCCGCGGCCCGCATCGCCACGTGGAGCTGGTACTCGGGCTCGAGCAATCCGGGGGAGTCGGTGAAGATGTACTGGGTGTCGTCGCGGGTGAGCAGGCCGACCACGGGGAGTCGGGTGGATTGGGGCTTGGGCGACACGATGGCGAGGTGCTCGCCAATCAAAGCGTTCAGGAGTGAGGACTTCCCGACATTGGGACGCCCGGCGAGCACCACGGTTCCACAGCGGGGCATGGAAGAAAGGAAGGGCGTCGCGCGGAAACGTCAAGCAAGGACGTCACGATGGCGGCCAGACGGCTCACGGCGTTAGGTTCGGCGCTCATGAATCCCAAGGCTCTCCTGTTTCTGGCGCTCGGCGCCGTGACCCTCTGGTTCGTCGTGGCCTGGCGATCGCGGGTGCGCACCGCCCGGGCCGCCGGGCGCCTCGCGGATGACCCGCCGGCGATCGGATTTCACGGCGTCGTCGGGTTCGTGATGTGCTTCTTCGACACCCTGGGCATCGGGAACTTCGCCACCACCACGTCGCTGTTCAAGCTCAAGCGCTCGGTGCGCGATGAATGGATTCCGGGCACGCTGAACGTCGCATACACGCTGCCCACCGTGGCGCAAGCACTGATCTACATCTCGATCGTGCGGGTGGATTTCCTGACCCTCGTCGCGATGATCGCCGCCGCGGTGGCGGGGGCGTGGCTGGGCGCCGGCGTGGTGGCGCGATGGCCGCGGGTCAACATCCAGGTCGGCATGGGGTGTGCCCTGCTCGCGGCGGCCGCGCTGATGCTCCTGACGCAGCTCCAGCTCGCCCCGGTGGGCGGCCTTGCGCTCGCGCTCCGGGGCCCAGGGCTCGTCGCCGGTCTGGTCGGCAATTTCGCGCTCGGGGCGCTGATGACGCTCGGCATCGGCCTGTACGCCCCGTGCCTGATTCTGGTGAGTCTCCTGGGGATGGATCCGCGCGCGGCGTTCCCCATCATGATGGGCTCGTGCGCGTTTCTGATGCCGATCGCCGGGATGCGGTTCATCCGGGAAGGGAGCTACAGCCTGCGGGCGTCGCTGGTGCTCGCGCTCGCGGGGATTACGGCGGTCCTGATCGCCGCGTACATCGTGAAGCAGATGCCGCTTACGTACGTGCGTTGGCTGGTGGTCGTGGTGGTGGTGTATGCGGCTGGGACGCTTTTGCGGTCGGCGTTCGTGGAAAGGCGGGCAGCGGCCCCGGAAATGCAAATGTAGTTCGCGTTATTCGGCACCCAGCGGTTGAGTTTTGGTTAGGCCTTTCTCGCCCGTTGAACAACTTGCGTACGGCATGTCCGGCGCCCGTTATGATCTCGAGGACCGTTTGGTCCGGTTCGGCGCCGGCATCTGCCGCCTGACGGAGCAACTGCCGGCCTCCGCCGTTGCTAAGCATGTTGCCCTTCAACTCATCCGGAGCAGTACATCGCCGCTTGCCAATTACGGCGAGGTCCAAGGAGCGGAATCCAGACGGGACTTCGTGCACAAGCTCGGCATCTGCGTCAAAGAGCTACGCGAGACGCGGGCCTGGCTGAAGTTGATTGGCGAGATGAGTCTCTGTGCCGAGGAGCAGCTGGAGTTGGTGATAACCGAATGCGACGAGTTGCTCGCGATTCTCGCCACCAGCATTCGGACAGCACGGCAGAACGGAAGAAATTCAATGTAGAATGTAGAATGTCCAACGCCCAATGATCATTGAACATTGATCATTGAACATTGGACATTCGCGAAGCGAAGCTGGCGGCGGCCTACTCTCCCACGACCTCGCAGTCGCAGTACCATCGGCGCTGACAGGCTTAACGACCGTGTTCGGGATGGGAACGGGTGTGGCCCTGTCGCGCTAGTCGCCAGCAGAGATGGGGGCTCGGGATTCGGGGCTCGGGGGTAGGGATGGTACCCTAGCCCCGAGTCCCGAGACCCAAATCCCGACGAGGGTGTGTAGTATCGAGGCTCACCTCGAGACCGAGAAGAGATCAAGCCTCACGGGCAATTAGTACGGCTCGGCTGAAGCGCTCGCGCGCCTTACACCTGCCGCCTATCAACGTGGTAGTCTCCCACGGCCCTTCAGGGGTCTCGCGACCCGGGA
>DATDFC010000053.1:0-25979 GCA_036522815.1 Gemmatimonadales bacterium
GACCGCGACCGTATACTTCCCTTGCGCGTCCGTCACCGTGCTGGTGTTGCTCCCCCGCACGCGGACGGTGACCCCGGAAACGGGTCTTCCTCCCACGGCGGAGGTCACCGTGCCGGACACCTCGACCGGCTGCTGGGTGAACGCCGGCACCCACACCAAGAGCGCCAGCGCGAGAGTCATCCCCACTGCACGAAGAAAACGCGTACCTTGGAACGTGTCGTTCATTGGCGCGATCCTCATCCTGCGGGTCTTAATCAGTTCGCGATACGGCATGAGGTGGACGGAAGGAGGCAGGACGCAGCACGCCACACGTCGGATGTGCGCGGCAACGAGGAGACGGCTCAATGCCATGCGCCTGCCCTCCTACAGCGTGACCGAGTACCGCCACGGACGGACCTACGGAAGCATTAGCGCGCGATTGAAATACGCGTCGCAGGGCGAACCCGCAAGGGGGCCCGGCATGCGCGACGAACGGCGCCACCCTCTTGACGGGCACGAGCGCGGCGACCATTCTAACTGGCTCCAAAAGCCGGCCATGGGAACGATGGACGATCGGCGCGGGCGCTACGCCGCCTACACGGCGCGACTGGTAGACACCGTGCTGACGCAGCCCGGACATATGCCGCCCGAGCTGCGGCAAGCCGTCGTGGCGCGCGCGGCGGGGACCGGGGGCGAGGACGTGCCCCCCGCGCTCGCCGTCTACGTCGACAAGGTGGCCAGGCACGCCTACAAGGTGACCGACGAGGATCTCGGCCGGCTGCAGCACGCCGGCCATTCCGACGACGCCCTCTTCGAGGTGACCGTCTCGGCCGCGCTCGGGGCAGCCCTGGGACGGCTCGAGCGCGGGCTCGCGGCGCTGTCCTCACCCCCTGTCCCCCTCTCCGCGACGCGTCCTCACCCCCCGACCCCCTCTCCCTCCGGGAGAGGGGGGACGAAGAGCTAGCATCAGTGCGATTGCGCGCGGTCGAGCACCGTCATCGCCTGCCTGAGCGGCTGAAGCTCACGCTCATCCGCCTCGTGAGCCGGCGTCGCGTGCCCGACGTCGTGAAGACCCTGCTCTACCGGCCGGAATTCTTCGGCCGGGCGATGTGCGAGTGGACCCAGGCGGTGATGCGCGGGCCCTCGGCGTGGAGCGTGGGGGAGCGGGAGCTGTTCGCCGCGTTCACGTCGCGCCTGAACCAGTGTGTCTTCTGAACAGAGTCCCACGGCGCGGTCGCGTCGCTGGCCCTGAAGCGCGAAAACAGAGACGACACGCTGGTCGCCGCCGTGCTGGCGAACTGGCGCACCGCTCCGCTCGACGGCAAGCTGCGCGCCACGCTCGGCTTCCTCGAGAAGCTCACGCTCACACCCGAAGACGTGTGTCCCGCCGACGTCGCCCCACTACGCGCCGCCGGCGTGAGCGACGAGGGCATCGAGGACGCGATCCAGGTGTGCGTGTTGTTCAACATCTACGACCGCCTGGCCGATGCCATGAAGTGGCACCTGCCCGGGCCCGACGGCTACGCGGCCTCGGGCCGTTCGCTGATGAAGCGGGGCTACCTGATCTAGGGAACCTCTGCACAAGTCATCGTGGCGCCGGGGCTAGGGGCGCCTACACGCGAGGGCAGTCCGAAACACGCCACGGGGACGTGTGCCTGCCCGAGCCTGCTTCGCGCCTCAGAGGGCCGTTTTCGTGGCGCCCTCGCGTGTAAAGCGCCCTCCGCCCCGACCCCCAGCGCCACGTAGGTAGTTCGTCGCCCACGAGAGGCTGCGAATTCGTCTCCCTCATCGGTCCTCACCCCCTGTCAACGGACGGACTGAGTTTTTTCCCCTCTCCCGAAGGGAGAGGGGATCAAAGGGGTGAGGACCTACGGCAGAGGAAACACGTGGGTGAACACCCGCCGTGTGTTGTACGTCTCGACGAACCGCCGATGGATCGCATCGGTTGGGAACGCCTCTTCAGCACCGTAGGGATAGCGCGACATTGCGTGGAACGGCAGCGGCTCCACCGTGCCTCCCGCCAACGTGTTCAAGTCGGCATCCTTGAGCCAGGCGTCCGTGTAGATGAGAAAGTCGCGCGTCCACCCAGGCGGTAGGGCCGGCGCGGCGGCGCTGTCGAACTCGAGCGCAACCTCGTCTCCAGGGCCGAAGACCACGTAGCGGTCGTCCACGCTATCCACCAGCGGCAGCACGTCGCCGTAGCGCGTGAACGCGCCCACGATCGGGGCCCACGCCCGCTCGCGCGAGACGTCGCCGTAATCGAACCACTGGGGCCCGTAGCGCCCGCCCTTGCGGTACATGCGGGAGAAGCCGCGGTAGTGCAGATCGGCGGTCACGGGTCGAAGCGTCGTCACGGTCACTGGGCTCGCCGACCTAGTCGCGGCCACGAACGCGCGGTCCCAGTAGATCTCCATGTTGGTGCGGATACGGATTTGCCGGTCGGCGCTCAGGAACCTCCCCGTGAGATCCGCGATGACGGTCTTGTTCTTCCCCGCTGGAAAGCCGAGGTCGGGAATCACGGTGCGCCACTGGCCGGCGGGGTCCTGTACCTGCACGTGCAGCGGGACGACCTGCAACGCGGGTGACTGGGCGAGCGCGAAGTTGATGCTCGCGTCCGTGGGGTAGATCCACCCGGTGAGAAAGAGAAACACGCTGTCCATCCCCGCCAGGCTGCCGAAGTCGAGCACGAGATCGTGCAGCTCGGTCAGGCCCTGGTAGCGCGCCGGACGCAGGGTGGCCGCGTAGACATCGTCCTGGGCCGAGAGCGCCGGCAACAGATCGTTGCCGAGCTCGTCGGTCGCGGCGACAGGCTGGCGCGGCCGCGCGACCTGGTAGAGCCGAAGCGACACGGCCCCCGCCGGCACGAATCGCTCGTTGACGTACACCTGCACCGACTCGGGATGGTCCACCGCCAGCAGCCTCGCTTCGTCCAAGTACCCCGTCTCCCACAACTCCTCGGTCAGCCGCACCTGGTAGCGTCCGTCCCGCGGTCGCAGCAGCCCGCCCGGCAGCCGCAGGTATTCCTGCGACGCGTGCGGCGAAGCGGACAGGATGCCGCCCTCCCGCGTCATGATGCCGAGCGGCATGCCGAGGGCGCTATTCCACATCGCGTCCGTCGCGAACGTGAAGGCGCGACCGTCCCACACGTACAGGAACGGGCACGACCCCTTGAGCTGCTGCTGCTCGAGTACGTCTTCTTCCGTCCCCGGGTAGTAGACGGTCTGCAAGACGCCGTTGGGCCAGCGTACGCGCAGCACGTCGGCCTTGAGCCGGCGCCCGAGACCGAAGTGGGTCACGCGGTCGCTGGCGAGCCGCAGCTGGTACAGGTCGCGCGCGCGCAGCTCGACCGTGGCGCCGCGCCCGAAGGCGTTGTTCTTGCCGCTGCCCTGGCGCAGCGCGACGAGGCGCACGTCCACGTACTGATTCACGTTGCCGCCGTCGTTCCGGAGCACCCGGGGCCGCCCGTCCCAGCCCACCACGATCAGGTCCAGGTCGCCGTCCTGGTCGATGTCGGCGACGGTGACGGCCCGGCCGGCGCGCAGGCTGTCGGGGAGAATCGAGGACAAGTCCTCGAAGCCTCTCGTCGCGTCGTTGCGGAACAGCAAGACGCCTCGACCCGGGGAAGCCCCGGCGGGCTTCCCCACGACGATCAAGTCGAGCCGGCCGTCGTTGTCGAAGTCGAAGAAGGCGGCGTCCAGGCCAACGACGCCGCCGAGCTTGCGGCGCAGGGCGTCGCTCCGTGCATCGCGCTGGAAGGTGCCGTCGCCGCGGTTATGGTACAACGCGGCGTCGCTGCCATCGAGCGACGTCAGAAACAGGTCGAGGAACCCGTCGTTGTCGTAGTCGCCGACGGCGACCGCGCCGGCGCGCCGCACGGCGGCGAGGCCGCTCGCCGCCGTCACGTCCTCGAACCGCCCCTGACCGACGTTGTGGAACAGCCGCGGGCGGCCATCGGCAGCGAGGACCACGAGATCGGTGCGGCCGTCGCCGTCGAAATCTCCCGCGGCCGCGTCGCGGCTCCCTTCCATGGCCAGGCCCATCGGCCCGGCCATCTCGCGGAACGTGCCGTCGAGGTTGTTACGGTAGACGCGCTCTCCCCGCGGCGTCGCGACCAGGAGATCGAGGTCGCCGTCATGGTCCAGATCCCAGAACAAGGCCTGCGCGACCGGTCCGGAATCGACCAGCCCGGCCGTAGCGGTCACGTCGCGAAAAAGGCCCCCGCCCGCGTTGCGAAGCAGCACGCCCCGCCCCGTGGTCGCGACGTATAGGTCGAGCCGTCCGTCGTTGTCGAAATCGCCGAAGGCTGCGGCAACGGGCCGGTCGCGCAGGGCGAACCCCGCGGCGGCGGTGGCTTCCACGAAGCGCCCGGAGGTGCCGCGGAACAGGCGGCCCGCGACGAACAGATCTTCGCTCTCGTCGTCGTCGTAGTCCCCCACCGCCAGCGCCACCCCGCGCTCGAGCGAGCTCGCCAGGCTATCGGGCAGCGCCTCCACGACCTCGAGTCCGCTCCCCGCCGTCACATCGGTGAAACGGATGGCCGCCGCGACGGTCCGCGGATCGTCGCGCGACACGGCCATGTTGGAGTTGAACGTGAGGATCGGATAGCCCGCAAACGTTCCGGAGGCACCTCCCAGGCGCTCGAGCGCGACCTGGTACACCGCGGTGACCTCCATGGCGCGATGGAACCGGGTCGCCTGCGCCGCGGCCTCTGTCGCCCGACCGGTGCGCGCCAGCACGAGGGCCCGCTGGAAAGAGCCCGCCGCCTCCCGGGGCAGCTGGGGGAGCTGGCGCTGTAACGCCTCGAGCTCGCCGGCCGCGGCCCCGGCCGATCCGCGCGCCAGCAGCAGATCCACGAGCTCCAGCCGGGCGACGATATTCGCCGGCGCGCGGGTCACCACACGCCGCAGCAGGCTCTCGCGGCGCTGCCGCTCTGGGGCGTCGGCGGAGCGCGCGGCGAGCCGCGCGAGTGCGTACAGGGCGCGAATGTCGGTGGAATCGCGCCGCAGCACGCGGTCGATTGCGCCGCGCGCGTCGGCCTCCCGCCCGGTCAGTCCGTACACCTCGGCGAGCATCAGCCCGACGTCCGAGTTGGCGGAGTCGAGCGCGGCCGCCCGTTGCAGCTGAGCTTCGGCCTCGCGGGCGCGGCCCTCGCGCAGGTACACGAGGCCCAGGTCGGCGTAGCCGAGCGCCTGATCGGGCGCGAGCGCCACGACCTTTTGGAACTCCACTTCGGCGCGTGGCAGCTGCTGCTGCTGCAGGTAGGCCAGGCCCCAGGTCCGGGCCGTAAGCGCGGAGTCGCTCCGCGCCTGGTCCGCGCCGGGCGCCGCTCCGCGGCATGCGGCGAGCAGCAGCAACGCGACGGCGTCGAGGTTTCTCGTTTGCACGCGCGGGAAGATGACGGGAGCGCTGCGCGCCGACAAGTGTATTACTTTCACGCCGTGATTTCCCCGCCCCGGTCGTGGCGCCGCGCCGCCGTCGCTGTGTCGTTCCTGACCGCCATCGTCCTCGTGATCGTGCTGAACCGCCGGGCGGATCGCGGCGATCACACCGCGGGCGCCGCGCCGCCGCCGTTCCACTTCACCGACGTCGCGGCGCAGGTGGGCATCGGGTTCGTGCATCACGGGCCCACCCTCGACCCCAAGCTCGACAACATCGCGCCGCTGGTGGGCGCGTTGGGTGCATCGGTCTCGGTGGCCGACGTGAACAACGACGGCTGGGCCGATCTCTATTTCACGAACAGCCGGTTCGGATACCCCAACGCGCTGTACGTGAATCGCGGCGACGGCACGTTCGTCGACGTCGCCGCCGCCGCCGGCGTCGCGGACGTGAATCGGCCGGGCGAGGGCGTGTCGATGGGGGCGGTGTGGGGCGACTTCGACAACGACGGGCTCGAGGACCTGTTGATCTACAAGTGGGGCTACCTCCAGCTCTTCAAGAACCTGGGCGACCTCCACTTCAAAGACGTCACCGCGCAGGCGGGACTGCGGCAGTGGATGAACAGCAACTCGGCCGTGTGGATCGACTACGATCGGGATGGACTGCTCGATCTGTACGTGACAGGGTACTTCCGCTCCGACATCGACTTCTGGCACCTGAAGACCACGCGCATCATGGAGAACAGCTTCGAGTTCGCTACCAACGGAGGCAAGAACCGGCTGTTTCATAACCTCGGGAATGGGCGGTTCGAGGACGTGACCGATCGGATGGGCGTGGGAAGCACGCGCTGGACCCTCGCGGTCGCCGCGGCGGACTTCAACGGCGACGGCTGGCCCGATCTGTTCCTGGCGAACGACTACGGACCCGAAGAGCTCTACCTGAACGACCACGGCCAGCGCTTCACCCTGAGCCGGGTGGGCCTGGAGAGCGATTCCAAGAGCGGCATGTCGGCCACGCTCGGCGACGTGCTGAATCGCGGGCGCGTGGACGCCTTCGTGACCAACATCTCGGAGCGGGGCTACCTGTTTCACGGCAACAACCTGCGCCTCAACTTCCTGCCGGAGCTGGGTCGGTTCCAGCAGGCCGCCGAGGGGGTCGTCGCCGACGCGGGGTGGGCCTGGGGCGCGCAGCTCGGCGACCTCGACAACGACGGACGCAACGAGCTGTTCATCGTCAACGGGTACGTCTCCCGCGACCGCACCCAGAGCTACTGGTACGCGATGTCCAAAATCGCCGGCGCCAACGGCAACGTGTTCGAGGACGCGCGCAGCTGGCCGACGATCGGCACTGCCAGCCTCTCCGGCTACGAGCGATCGCGCGTGCTGGTGAACCGCGGCCTGGCGGGATGGATCGACGTCGCCGCCGCCGTAGGGGTGACCGACGAGTACGACGGCCGGGCCGTCGCCCTGGCGGATCTGTTCAATCGCGGTGTGCTCGACGTCGTGGTGGCGAACCAGGGCCAGCCGGCGCTCGTGTACAAGACCAGCGGTGCGCCGGGCAACCACTGGATTGCGTTCAAGCTCGTGGGCACGCGCTCGAACCGCAGCGCCATCGGAGCGGAGGTGCTGCTCGTCGCGGGCGGGACGCGCCAGCTCAAGGTCGTGGACGGGGGCTCTGGATTCGCGAGCCAGAACGACCGCCGGATCCACTTCGGCCTCGGCCAGAGCGCGCAGGTGGACAGCGCGTGCATTCGCTGGCCCTCGGGCAGTGTGCAGACGCTCGCGCACCCCGCCGTGGACCGGCTGCACGTCGTCACCGAGCCGAAGCCATAGCATGACCGCCGTCCGGGCGCCGTGGACCTGGCTGGGGGGGCTCGATCCCCGCTACCCGGTCTCCTTCCTGATCACGCTCATCCTCGTGCTGGGCGAAGCGCGCTACGGCATCCTGGGCGGCTACGACCGGCTCGTCACGGCGCTGGGCGTGTCCACGGCGACGGAGCTGGTGCTGTCGCGCCTGGTGCGGGGGCGTTTCGCGAACGTGGCGAGCGCGTACATCACCGGGATCAGCCTCGCGCTCCTGATCAAGCCGCGCGCCGGGCTGCTGTGGCCGTTCGCGCTCGGGGGCTTCGTCGCCATCGCCTCCAAGTACGTGCTGCAGTACCGCGGCCGGCACCTCTGGAACCCGAGCAACTTCGCCATCAGTCTGCTCGTCCTCGCGGCGCCGGCGAGCGTCGCCGTGCTGAGCCAGCAGTGGGGCAACGACCTGGCGACGAACACGGTGATCTGGTGCTTCGGGCTGCTGATCGCCTCACGCGTCCGGATGCTGCACGTGACGCTGACGTACGTGACCTGCTTTCTCGTGCTCGCCGCGCTGCGGAGCTCGATCAGCGGGGGCCCGCTGCTCGCCGAGATCGCGCCGCTCACCGGCCCGATGTACCAGCTGTTCATCTTCTTCATGGTCACCGATCCCAAGACCACCGTGAGCACGGTGCGCGGCCGCATGGTCGTGGCGGCCGCGGTCGCGCTCGCGGAAGCGGGCATCCGACTGGCGGGAGACTGGCATGTGGCGGCGCTCGCCCCGCTCTATCCCGCCCCACCGATCCTCGCGCTCGCCATCGTGGGACCGCTGGCGAACGCGATCGACCTCTATCGCGAGGCGCGGTCCTCACCCCTTTGATCCCCTCTCCCTTCGGGAGAGGGGAAACGCACACCCGACCATCGTGCCCCTCTCCCGAAGGGAGAGGGGGACAGGGGGTGAGGACCTACCGCTCGAAGCCCAGTGTTATTGATTCGACTTCGACGCCGTAAGTACGGGGCAGTACGTCGACGCCTTGCTCGCGTCGCAGTGACAGCTGCAGCCGCTCCACCCGGTCGAGCCGCAGGCGGTCGCCGCTGCGGCCCCGCCCGGCCGCGGGTCCCACCCAGTAGTTCCACTCGCCCGGGAATCCCTCGGGCAGTAGCACGCCGCGACCCAGGGTCAGCGCCGCGAGGGGAATCGTCCGTTCGCTCCAGGTGCCGTCGACGGGCAGCGCCGCGCTCCAGCTGGTGCCGTCGTCCTCCATCAGGGTCAGATGCAGCACCTGCCGAGGCCCGAGGCCGCGCAGCCGCATCCGCAGCTCAGTGGCACGGGTGATGGTCTCCCGGCGGGCCTCGATGCGATCCTTGATGACCAGCGACGCGGTGTAGTCGGTGGCGCTCACCGGCAGCTCGAATCGGAACACCGGCTGGCCCGTAACCTCGGAGAACGTCACCTGGAACAGCCCGCGCCGTCCCGCGTCGCCGATGCGGGTGAAGGCCAACTGAGCCGCGTCCGTGCCGGGTTTGAACAACCGCAGCGGCGTTTGCGGCTCGACGAGATCGATTTTCCAAGAGCCCAGCCCGGTATAGTCCCAGTCCGTCGGCTTCTCACGCACCGCATCGGGGAACGTGAGTCTCGAGTCCCCTCGGAATAATGTGATCACGAATTCGTACGGGCCTCCGCCCGCCCGCACGGCGGCCGCCGGAACCGTGGCGCCGTACACGTAGCCATGCTCCGGCTGCAACCTGAACCCGCGATAGAAGCCTCCGGCCACCGGCCGGATGAAGAGCACGCCCGAGTCGGGCGGCGTGCTGTCGACGACGCGGGCCCGCAGCACGATGTCCCGCCCGGCGAGGTATTCGGGGGCGAGGCCCAGCGGCTCGACCGAGGGCGGGAGAGAGTCGGTGGGAGGGGCATGGTACTCCGTGAACCCGAGCTGGCCCACGCGAGCGGGAAGCGTGGCCGGATCCACCGGACCGCTCGCGCTCAAGACGTACACACCCGGGGTGACGGCAAACCGACCGGCCTCTGACCGCCAGACCGCCCGACCGCCGCCGTTCATCGGTTGTACCGTGAACTCGCCCCCCAGGTCCGGAAGCGTGACCGTCATGGGCCAGGCACGACTGATGGCGCGCGTCACGACCTTGTCGGGACTGGGTGGCTCGAAGGGGTCGCGCACGGGAACCGCGTCGGGGTAGACCTCGAGGCGCCAGAGGCCCGGCCGAATCTTGTCGAGGAAGTAGATCCCCTCCCCTTCGTAGCTCACCGTGGACGAGGAGCCGTACCCCGCGATGCGCCGCAGCGCCGCCGGATCCGGCGGCGTGGCGCGCGTCGAGCCCGCATACAGCAAGGCGTCGCGCGCCACCAGCTCGCCGAGATCGTCGGCCGCGGATACGTGGAAGTCGCCGAACCGCGTGTTCTCGGGATAGGAGCCGTACGAGCGCATGCGCGGCAGGCGGCGCATCGCCTCCGCCGCAATGATCGCGCTCATCGCTTTGCGCGGCGTGTAGACGAGGCTCAAGTAATGCGTCTGCCAGCCGAGGTTGCGCGAGGCGGTGCGCAGCATGTCGTAGGCGAACATCGCGGCGAACTGCGCCCCCACGGCGCGGAACGTCCGTGCCATCGCCGGATACATCGTGCCGCCGCGCAGGTCGGGGCTGTCGAACTCGTACACGATCGGGGGCAGCCGGGCGAGCTCGGGGCGGAGCATATCCGGGTACGCGTCGGCGCCGCGCAGGTAGTTGCCCACGAGCTCGTGGCCCGAGTTCAAGCCCGTCGGATACCACCCGAACGTGATCCCTTGCGCCTTGCTGCGGCGGATCGCTTCGCCGATCCGGAAGTCCTGGCTCACGTTGTAGAGCACGAGCTTGGTGCAGCCCGTGCCGCGCACCGCGTCCGTGAGGGTGTCGATGTAGCGGATCGAGCCCTCCAGGTCTTCGGGGTGATGCCAGGGCTCGTTCACCAGCTCGATGAACAGAATGGCCGGCTCGTCCTTGAGTGCGACGCGCGTGTAGGGGTTCACGTGAGCAAGTATTTGGCGCAGGTAGTTCACCTGCGCTGCAATCGCGGCCGGGTCCGTTCCCATGCGGGCCTTGCCGAAATGGCGGCCGAATCCGGGATCGGTCGTGTCCCCCAGGGCGTCCGGCCAGTTGGCCCCATACAGTTGAATGGGACTGAAGAGCATGTAGATGCCGCGCTCGCGCGCGCGGGCGATCAGATAGTCCAGCAGGTCGAGATGGTCGTTGGCGATCAGGTTGCCGGCCGAGTCGGACGCCTCCCAGTCGCCCCAGAACGTGAGCCGCAGGCCGTCCCAGCCCATGCGGGCGAACTGCGCCATGTCCTCATCGATCATCTTCTTGCGGTCGGCGTGGAGATACCCGGCCGCGCGGTAGTCGGAGGCGGTGGGAAGCACATAGTTCGCGCCGAAGAGACTGACTTCCTTCTTATCGTCGCGCCAGCGGATCACGCCCTGATCGTCGAGGTAGACCGCCCTGCTTGCCTGCTGCGCGTGTGCCGCGGCGCCCCCAACGACCAGCCATCCGAGCAGGGCCAGGATGCGGTGCAAGCGCTCTACTGCCTGGTCAGCTCGAGAATGACGCTCCCGTGCGGACCGATCCGCCCGCTCATCGGCGCATACCCCTTTACCCGTCCGTCGGCGCCCACCGGAACGGGTGCGCTGCCCGCGCCACCCAGGAGGTTGCGCACGCTGTACCGACCGGCCGGCAGCGCACCGGCTTCGGAGCTGACCGCGATACGGGCGGCCGGCGTGTCACCGAGGTTCGCGACCACGAGCACGACGTCCTTCTCGCTGCGACGCACATACGCGGCGACATGTGGGTTCGGCGCCGTGAGCGGCACCAGCTTTCCCGTCGCAAGCGCCTCATTCTGCCTGCGCAAGTGAATCAGCCGGCGGTACAGGTTCAGCAATGACCCGGCGTCGGCGTCCTCCGCCGCGACGGTGGTGGTCAACGAGTCGGGTTGCGCGCTTTCCCAGGCCTTGCCGGACGTGAAGCCCAACCCGGGACCCGCGCTCCATTGCATCGGGGTGCGCAGCCGGGGGTCGGGCTTGTCGCCGGTCATGCCGATCTCTTCACCGTAATAGATGAAGGGGGTGCCCGGGAGCGTGAGCAGCAGTGTCGCCGCGAGCCGCGCGCGAGCGACGTCGCCCCTGAGCTGTGTGAGGATGCGGGTCTGGTCGTGGTTACTCAGGAACGGCGCCCAGCGATACGCCGGCAGCGTGTCCTGCAGACGGAGGTAGCCGGTCAAGAGACCCGCCGCCGAGCCGCTGCGCACCGCCGCAATGAGCGAATCGGACAGCTCGAAGCCGAAGTACGACGTGAGCTGATCCGGGTAATAGGGCAGCATCTTATCGATGCTGCCCCACGCTTCGCCGACGGTGTAGGCCCCGGGCTTCACGCTGTCGACGTGCTGGGCGTACTCGTGCAGCAGCGCATGCGTCCCGGGACACCCCGAGACGCAGTCGCCTTGCTCCACGAGATACGGCACCGCATCCAGCCGGAAGCCGTCCACGCCCATGTCGCGCAGCCAGAACGTGGCGATCTGCTTCGCCTCTTCCCGCACGGCGGGCGTCTCGTAGTTCAAGTCCGGCATGCCGGACCAGAACAGCCCGTAGTAGTACTCGTCGCGAACCGGGGAATGGTGCCAGTCTTTCCCCTGCGCCGTGGGCGCGAAGCGGTACCACGCGCGATAGGGCGATGTCGTGTCGTGCAGGGCCGCCTGGAAATACGGATGCTCGCTCGAGCTGTGGTTCAGCACCATGTCCACGAGCAGCGCGATGCCGCGGCGATGCGCCGCGGCCACCAGTCGCTTGAAGTCGTCGTTGCTGCCGTAGGCGGGCTCGACGCGGTAGTAGTCGCTCACGTCGTAGCCGTGGTAGCTGGGTGACGCGGCTACGGGCATGAGCCAGATGCAGTCGACGCCGAGGCCCGCGACGTAGTCGAGCTGCTGCGTCACGCCGTTCAGGTCGCCGATGCCGTCGCCGTTGGAGTCGTAGAACGACCGGACGAAGATCTCGTAGCACACGCCGCCGCGCGTCCAGGCGGGGGCGGTGGTCTGTTGCGCGGCGAGCGAAGCGGTCGCGGCGCACGCGAGGAGTAGGATCGACACGGCCCGCGTTCTTGTGGTACAACTCGGCGAGGACAAAGGAGGTAGTATGGCCGACGATATGGGTAGGTTTCGCGTCACCGTCGAGATCGAGAATCCGGTGCGCGCCGGAGCGCGCTGCGCGCTCGAGTCCGTGTTGGTCGACACGGGAGCTGCGCTGTCGTGGTTCCCCGCCACTGCCCTCGAGTCGCTCGGCGTCGAGCGCGTCAAGACGTTGCGTTTCCGGCAAGCCGACGGGTCGGCCCTGACTCGTTGGACCGGCGGCGTGATCGTGCGAGTGGCCGGGGTCGAGACCTGGGACGAGGTGGTCTTCGGCGAGCGCGGGGACTTGACGCTGCTCGGCGCGAGGTCGCTCGAAGGATTGAATCTCCGGGTCGATCCGGTCACGATGCAGCTCATCGATGCCGGGCCTGCCCCTGCCGCCGCCGCGGCGACGGGCGCGGCGTAATCCTTGAACCTCACGGCAGCTTGGTCGCCGCGTCGATCGCGAGCGCCGTATTGGAGGCGAGGTGCACGTGGACCGCGTCGGTCGAATCCACCGCGACGGTGGTGCCGGCGCAGGCCGCCGCGACGACCCCACCGGTGAGGATGTCGCAGTAGGTGCCGGGCGGCATGCCCGTGGCGAGCGTCGTGTCCACCACGCTGCTCTCGCGGCTGATCGCCACGAAACCCTTGGCGCCCCGCGAGAACGCGACGGCGTTGGCGCCGTCGTCCCACCAGTGGTTCACATCCGTGCCGGCGACCAGTTTCCGGAACGCGACCATGGTGCGAATGTACGGATCGCGGTGCTCGCAGACCCATGCGCCGTCGGTGGCGGTCTCGAGACTGGACGCACACGTCACGGGGAGAGTCCAGCCGTTGGCGTCCGAGGCCGGGCCCATGGAGTTCTCCGCGGGGCAACTGAACGCGTAGCCCGACAGAATCGACGGGTAGCCGTACGGCTGGGCCAGCATCCACACGTTGGCGACGCGAAACACGTTGCCGTCGCGATAGCTGATGCCGCATTGGTGCTGCGTGTCGTGGTTCTGCAGGAAGACCACCGCTTTGTCAGAGGGCATGAGTCCCCACGCGGTTGGGGAGAACTGGTTGCCGGGGGGCCCGTCGGGGTTGAGCTGCGAGATGTGCTGTCCGCCGATCTGGCGGAACTTGTCGCCCACGCCGACGAAGGTGAACTCGGTGATGTCGGCCGCACCGCCGGACGCGTAGGCCTCGCCGAAGTAGTCGCGCGGCGACAGCGCTTCGCCCGGCCCGCTGCTCACCTCGAGAAAATAGTACGGAATGGGGCGCGCTTCCGCCGTCAGCGTGGAATCGACGATCGTGAGAATGTCGTCCAATTCCACCTGCTGGATGTGCTTGGCGGCATCGATGCGAAAGCCCGCGACGCCCATCCGCGCGAGCATGATCTGGTACGCGGCGATCTTGCGACGCACCGAATCCTTGCCCGTGTTCAAGTCCGGCAGCGCAAGCAGCTCGCAATCCTGCACGTTGGCCGCGTCGGCGTAGTTCGTGACGGTGCACGGCGGATGGAAGTCGGCCGCGCTATAGAGGCCGGGATAGTCGTACTTCGAATAGGGCGAGCTGTCCGAGCCGAACCCCGGGCTCGGGTAGTTGGTCATGTGATTGATGACGGCGTCCACGTAAATGCCGACGCCGACGGCCGCGCAGCGCGACACCATGTCGGTGAACTCGGCCTCGGTCCCGGAGCGGCTCCTGAGGATGTTGTAGCGCACCGGCTGATAGCGCTCGCTCCAGTCGTGGTTGGGCGTGATGCTGTGCTCTTCGGGCGGCGAGACCTGCACCGCGGTGAAGCCGGCGGGGGCGAGGACGTTCTCGCACTCGGTCGCGATGTCGGTCCACCGCCACTCGAACAGGTGGACGAACACGTCGCCTGCCGCCATGTGGCCACTAGGGCGGTAGGTGGGCGCCAGCGTCGGCCGGCCCGGTGGGGGATTCCCGGAGCCCGGTGGCGAGAGGGCGCCGCCACACGCCGCCACCGCCAACGGGAGCAGGGCGGCGCAGCGACGTCTCAACGACAACGAGGCCTCCGCGCGCTCAGTAGCCCGGATTCTGCTTCAGGTTCGGGTTGGCCACGATCTCGGTCGCCGGAAGCGGATACAGGCTGTATTTCACATCGGTAGCCGTCCCGAACTGGGTGGCGCCCTTCCACCCGAACAGATAGGTGTCGCCCGTGAACCGGTCGAACCGGATCAGGTCGGTCCGGCGGTGGCCTTCCCACAACAGCTCGCGACCGCGCTCAGCGAGGACGAAGTCCAGCGTGAGCGCGGTGGTGTCCGCGAGATCGCCGCTGGTGTTCCCGTACGCCCGCTCCCGTAGCGCGTTCACATAGGTCAGGGCCTGGGTCTTACTGCCTCCACCGCCGCGGAGCACGGCTTCGGCGTAGGTCAGATACGCCTCGGCGAGCCGGAACATCGGGTAATCCGTGTCGACGAAATTATCGTTCGAGCCGGGCTGCCCGGTCGACGTCACGTTCTGGTACTTCGGCCCGAGGATCCCTTGGCCCCAATTGGTCATGACGGACACCGCAGGCGTGCGACCAGTCGAGTCGAAGTACGAGTTGCGCGTATCTCCCGTGGGATAAAACGCAGCGGCCTCGGGTTTCAGGCGCAGTCCATACCAACCACCCGCGATGCCATAGCGCGACGCGCCGTCGCCGACCGCCGCATGGACCAGGAAGGTGACGCAGCCGTATCCCTGGGTGCGCAGTCCGTCCTGCGTCACCGCGAAGACGATCTCGGGCGACGTGTTGTTGTCCGCCCGGAACATGCGCTGGTAGTTCGGATCCAGGCTGTAGAAGCCCGAGGTGATGACGGCCTGCGCGGCGTTCAGCGCCTCGGCCCAATGCGGCGTCCCGGTGTAGACGCCCGCGTTCAGGTAGAGCTCCGCCAGGAGCATGTCCGCGGCCGGTGCCGTTGCGCGACCATAGCTGCTCGGAACGCCCGCGTGCGGCAGATCGGGCTTGATGGCATTCAACTCGCTCACGATGAAGTCATAGATCTGGGTACGCGTGGCCTGCTTCGGCGGCGTGGCGCCGACCGGATCGGCTTCGGTCAAGAGCGGGATGTTCCCGAAGAGATCGACACCGTGCCAGTAGCTCAGGGCCCGAAGGAACCGGGCTTCGGCGCGGTACGTCTTGATGGTGTCCTTGAGCACAGCGCCCACGCCCCGCGACGCCAACACGGCATCCGTTGTCTGGCGCAGGAACTCGTTCGCGATCGGGACCTGGAAGAAGATCCGGTAATACATCATTTGCGGGAATTCGTTGTTCGGCCCCCAGCTTTGGGTGTTCAGCTCGGTGAGTCCTTGGTCCCCGCCCCACGCGATCACTGCCTCATCCGTCGGCAGCTCCTCCATCTCCCACAGGAGGCGCACATACTGCGTGAATCCCTCGTCGGGGAAGCTGATGTCGGGCTGCCCGAACTGCCCGCGTTGGCCCGTGACGGCAAGCCCGGCGTAGAGCTTGGCGAGCAGCGCGCGGTATGAGTTCAGATCATTGAAGATGTTGGCGCTGGTGACGGTGCTCTTCGGCTCCGTCGTCAGATCCGTACAGCCGGCCGCGGCGAGACACAGGAGGGCGGCGGCGGCGACCGCGCACGGTTGCGGTGTCCTGAGGTTCATGGATTCGTCCCCCCTTAGAATCGAACCGTGACGCCACCCGTGAGGGTGCGCGCGCGCGGATAGATGTTGTTGTCAATGCCATTCAGCCCCGCCGTCGGATCGACGCCGCTGTAGCCGGTAATGGTGAAGACGTTCTGCACGGCTGCGAACAGGTGCATCGGTTGGCCGCGATACTGGAACGTGTAGCCGAGCCTCAGGTTGTCCATGCGTAAGAACGACCCGTTTTCCACGTAGATATCCGAAAGCTGTTGATTCGTCACGAAGCCGGTCTTCAAGACCGACGTGGACAGGTTGTAAGGTGACGAGCGCGTGAGCTGCTGGTAGTAGCCGCTGTTGGACGCCACGTTGTTGTAGACGTAGTTCCCGAGCCACGCCCGGAGGGTGAAGCTCAGGTCGAACTTGCCGTAGCTCAGGTATGACGAGTGACCCAGGATCCACTTCGGTGCTGGGTCGTGGTACACGCGACGGTTGCCCACGTTGAGAGACGCCTGCGGAATCGTATCGCCGTTCTGGTCGAGATAACTGCCCTCGACCGGTTTCCCGTTCTTGTAGTTCTGACGGTAGACGAGGAATGAGTTGACCGGCTGGCCTGGCTCGAGCACCTGGATGGTCTGCCCCACGCCGGCGATGCCGCCGACGAGGAGCTGTTGCGTGCTGCCGCCGAACGGGTTGATGGTGAGCAGCCTGTTCGTGTTATGGCTAGCGGTGAAGTTGGCGGTCCAGCTAACACCAGTCCCGGCGGCTCTGAGCAGCTCGGCATTGAGGCTCCCCTCAATCCCCGAGTTCTTCATACTGCCGATGTTGGTCGTCAGGACGTTGGAGAAGTTGGTGCCGGCCGCGATGGGCACCCTGAAGATCATGTCGGTGGTCTTCTTGTAGTACCAGTCGACGGCGCCGGTGAACCGTTGATTCGAGACGCCAAAATCAACGCCGACGTTGTAAGAACTGGTCGCCTCCCACTTGATGTTCGGATCGAACGCGCTCGGGCGGATCGTACTGACAAACGTGTTGCCGAATTGGACTGCGGACGAAGCGTCGCCTACCACATAGGTCGAGTATTGCTGGTAGTTGGCGAAATTCTGGTTCCCGGTCTTCCCCCATGACGCCCGCAGCTTCAGGTCCGAGAGGGCCGACAGGCCCCGCATGAACGGCTCCTGCGAGATGCGCCAGGCGACCGCCACCGAGGGGAAGTTGCCCCACGCGTTGCTCGGCCCGAAGCGCGAGGAGCCGTCGCGCCGGAGGCTCACGGCGGCCAGCCAGTGGTCGTTGAGGTTGTAGTTGAGCCGCCCGAAAAAGGAGATCAGCTTGCTGTCCTCGATGTCCGTGGCATTCTGTACCGTCTTCGCCGACGGAATGCCGTTGGTGGTGAGGAGGTCGGTGCTCAACCCGGTAAGCGTGACCGAGGGATACGCGCCATGCGACTGCGAGTACCCGTAGCCGCCGACCACATCGATGGTCCCGGGCACCACGTCGAGCGGCGCCGAGTAGTTCAAGTAGGCCTCCAGCACGGTGTTCACCAAGTTCGGGGTGGTGCTGTAGAAGGTGCCGCCTGTGCCGTTTCTCAACTGGTCATGCTGGAGAGCCGAGTTGAAGGACTGCTGGTCGACGGTGGTGAGGTCGTACCCGAGATTGAGGTTTGCCTTCAACCTGTCCAAGAAAGGCAGGCGGTAGTCGGCCTGCACGTTGCCGAGGCTGCGGTAGGTGGTGCCGTGGCTCTGGGCCAGCGCGAGGATTTGCGCCGGGTTATCGGCGGACTGCAGGGCGACTGCCCAGTTGTAGTAACCGGTCGCAGTGGTATCGTCGTACACCGGCTGGGTCGGCCCCATCTGAGCGGCGTTGCCTAGCACGTTGCCGGGGAGGAACTGGTCGAGCGTGCGCGAGCCCTTCAGGCTGGTGCGCACGCTCATGCGGTCATCGAGCAAACGCTGCTCGTAATTGAACCCGAGGGAGACCCGCTGGGTCGAGCTGCCCTTGATGATGCCGTCCTGGTTGAGGTAGCCGACCGACAGCCGGTAGTTGTTGCTTTGGCCGGCGCCTGACACGACCACATCATGCTGCTGGCCGAACCCCGTCCGGTCGACGACACTGAACCAGTCGGTGTTCGCGTTTGCCAACTGAGCGAGGTTCGCCGGCGCATATTGCGTCACGGCCGCCCGGAACTGCGTCGCGTTCAGCATCTCGGGAAGCCTGGTGACCGATGAGGAGGACATGCTGGTGCTGTACTCGACCCGCGGCGACCCCTGCTGGCCAGATTTTGTCTTGATGATTACCACGCCGCTGGCGGCGTTCACGCCGTAGATCGCGGCGGCCGAGGCATCCTTGAGAACCGTGATGCTCTCGATGTCATCGGGGTTCAGGAAGTTGAGGGCATCTCGCCCGGCGGACAAACCGGCGCTCGGGTCGAGGACATTGGGTGGATTCGTGTTCGCCAACCCCACCGGCATACCGTCGATCACGTAAAGCGGATCGCTGCTGGCTGTCACCGAGTTGGCACCGCGAACGCGGAGCGTGACGCCACCGCCGGGTTCGTTGTTGTCGACCAGTTGCACGCCTGCAACCTTGCTTTGGATGAGCTGCTGGGGGGTGATGATCCTGCCGGTGTTGAACTCCGCCGAAGAGACCTGCGTCACCGCCCCGGTGATGTCTCCCGCCCGCTGCGTCCCGTAGCCGGTCACTACGATTTCCGACAGGCTCACTGCTTGCGGGGCAAGCGGGACGTCGACAACGACCGTGTCACCCCCCCCGACAGTGACGGACCGCTTCGCCGGCGCGTACCCGATCAGTCGCATTCGCAGGGTGTCGCTGCCGGATGGGACCCCGGTGATCACGTAGCGGCCATCCGCCTGGCTCAACGCCGCGCGGCTGCCGACCGCGACGGTGACCCCGGAGAGCGGTTGGCGCGTCGCTTCGTCGGTCACACGTCCCCGAACCGTGCCGCTTCCCTGCTGCGCGCTCAGCGGCGCCGACCATAGCACCGCCCCGAGCGCCCCGATCACGCACTCCGCTCGTCTCATACGCGTCCTCTCAGGCTAGAAGGTGTCGCTCACACGCAACATCCATTCTTCCCGCCCCGGACGAGTTGTCAAGGACGCGGCGGACGGAGGACCTGCAGCTTGTCGTTGTTGCGCGCTGCCACGATCACGCGACTGCCGTCCGCTCGCCGCAGCCACCGCATGCGACGCACCTGGCCGTCGATCACTAAGCCGCTCCGCTCCATGTCCACCGCTGTGAAACGCCCGTCTCCCGTCCCGCGCAACAGCAGACCGTAGCCGGCGTCCTGCCGACCCAGCACGGGGGGAAACCCGTAATCGTTCCCCGCCACCAGCAGATCGGTGCGTCCGTCACCATCGAAATCGGCCGCCAGCGCGGCGCGGATCGGAGCGAACTGGGCCTCGACCGGCAGTGGCGCGAGTGTGAACGTGCCGTTGCCGTTGTTGAGCGCGACCGAGCTCGCGAACATGCGCGCATCCCGCACCGTGGCCTGGGCGAGCTCGGCGGCGGGGAAAACGTCCTCGACCCGGGCTGCGCCGAAGGACGCATAGGAGGGGTAATGGTCCCGCAAGCGCGGGATGAGACGGAGCAGCTCGTCGCGACCGGCCACCGGGTAGCTCACGCCGTGCTTGTAGACCGTGAGCACCTGCTCGAACGTGCCGTTGTGCCCGAAGTCGGCCACGTACATTCGGGCGGGCTCCGCGGGCGACGCCCGGAGGTAGGAGTTGAGCCCGAGGTTGCCGAGCACCAGGTCCGGGCGCCCGTCCCCGTTCAGGTCCGCGACGGTGACGCTGTTCCACCAGCCTTCCGTTCCCGCGAGCCCCGCCTCCCGAGTCCGATCGACCAGCCGGCCGTTCTCGTTGTGGAACACGCGCACCGCCATCCACTCTCCGGTGACGATCAAGTCGAGCCGACCGTCGTGGTCGTAATCGACCCACGCGGCCGCGGTGACCATGCCGGCCTCGGCGAGGGCGGGGGCTTTCTCGAGCGTGACGTCGCGAAAGTGACCGGTGCCGTCGTTCTCGAGCAGATAGCTGCGCGGCGCCATGCCGTAGCGGCGGGCCACGGCTCGCCGTCCGACGAACAGATCGAGATGGCCGTCGCCGTTGAAGTCGCCGGGCACGACGCACGACCCGCTCTCCGAGAGCCGGGGCAGCGCCAGGGTGTCGCGGTGGAACCGACCGCGGCCGTCGTTCACATACAGCCGGTCCTGCAGCGCCGGGTAGTCGCCCCAGAACTCGTTACCGCCGCTCACGACATAGAGGTCGGGCCGCCCGTCGCCGTTGCTGTCGAACAACACCGCGTCGACGTCTTCGCTCAGGCTGTCCGCCTGGAACACACGGTCGACCGACACGCTCGGGCGGAACGTGCCGTCCCGTTGCTGCAGAAACAGGCGTCCGGCCTGCCACTTGGCCCCGCCCACGTAGATGTCGTCCAACCCGTCGCCGTCCACGTCGCCGACGGCGAGCGCGGGCCCTTCGGCCGACACGAGATGCGGGATCAACGGCTCGCGGTGGAAATCGTAGAAGGCGTTCTCCCGGTGCTTGAAGTCGATGCCGACGCGATCAGTCACATCGGTGAACATGAGGGGGGCCGGCGAGCGGGCCGGGGCCGCCGCGACGGCGGGTGCCCGCTGGGCTGCCGGAGCGGCGGTCCCGGCACGCGCGCCGGCGGCATCGTGCTGGGAGAGCGTGAGCGCACGATCGACCGCTACGTCAGTGAGCACTTGTGACCGTCGATCCGGCCAGGTCACGATCAGCGAGTCGATTCGTGTGGACGCTCCGAGCCCGAAATGCAAACGGGGATCGACGGACGATTGGAAGCCGCGGGTCGGGAACTGCTCGAGCATTTGCTCCGTGTCGCCGTGCTTGATGATGACCTTTGCGCCGATGCCGGCGCTATTCGCCCCAGCGCCCCGCAACACCACCTGCAGGTAGTGGTTCCCCGTCAGCTCGCGCGCCCGGTTGCGGTAGATCGCGGCCGGGGCGTTGAGCTTGTTCACGACGAGATCGAGCGCGCCGGAATTGTTCAGGTCGACGTAGGCGGCGCCGCTCGAGAACCCCGGCTCGGCCAGCCCCCAGGCACGCGCCTCGTCGGTGAACGTGAGGTCTCCGTTGTTGCGATATGCGTAGTTGGGCGTCGGGACCCGCGGCATCTTCCTGATGAGCGCCCGAGCGAGCCCCTTCGTCCCCTGTCTGAGCGACGCCTGGACGACGGGGTCGGACACGTACGTGAAGTAATCGAGGTCATTCGGCCGGTGATAGATCCCGGTGGTGATGAACAGGTCCTTGTAGCCGTCGTTGTCCAGGTCGGCGAACAGCGGGGCCCAGCTCCAATCGGTGGCGGACACGCCCGCGAGATAGCCGATCTCGCTGAAGCGCAGGGCGCCGGCCATGACACCGCGGTTGAGCTGCAGCGTGTTGTGGGCGTACTGCGGATGGTAGCCGGCCGCGAGCTTTTCGAGATAAACATCGTAGCTCTCGGCGTTGGCGGAGGTCTTGAGCATCTTCTCGTCGTCGGGCAGCATATCGAGCACCACGACGTCCGGGTGCCCGTCGTCGTTCACGTCGGCCGCGTCGACCCCCATCGCGGCATGGCTGGTGTGTCCCAGAGCCCTCGCGCCGGACTCGCTGAGCGTGCCGTCGCAGTTGTTGAGGTAGAGGAAGTCGTCTTCCTGAAAGTCGTTGGCGATGTACAGATCGGGGCAGCCATCTCCGTTCAGGTCGCTCGCCACTACCCCCAGGCCGTACCGGGTGGCGCCGCCGTAGATGCCGGCGCGCCCGCTCGCGTCCACAAAGTGACCACCGTCGTTCCGATAGAGCCGGTCGCCGACCCCCGGAAGACGCGGACCGCGCATGACGTGCGAGGGCGACGCGCGCTCGGGGTGGGGCGAGTGCGTGAGGAGGTACATGTCCAGATCGCCGTCGCCGTCATAGTCGAAGAACAGGGCCTGGGTGGAGAATCCGGCGAAGTCGAGACCGTACTCCCGGGTCCGATCGGTGAAGGTGCCGTCGCCGTTGTTGATGTAGAGCACGTTGTGCCCGTGCAGCGTGGGAAAGTCGACCGCGGAGACGTAGATATCGACCAAGCCGTCGCCGTTGACGTCGGCCATCGTGACGCCGGTCTTCCAGGGCCCCGAGTCCGCGACGCCGGCCCGCTCGGTGATGTCCTCGAACCGGTAGTTGCCCTTGTTCAGGTAGAGCCGGTTGGAGCCGAGGTTCGACGTGAAGTAGAGATCGGGCAGCCCGTCGTTGTTGACGTCGCCGACGGCCACGCCGCCGCCGTCGTAGTAGTACATGTAGTCGAGAATGCTGAACGCGGTGTCGTCCGGCAGCCGATTGACGAACGTGACGCCGCTGCGCTCGGGAGGCAGCCGCTCGAACAGCTGCGGCGCGCGAGTGCGGCCGCAGCCCGCCAGCACGGCGCAGAGCAACGGAATCGAGCGCGGAACTTGCCTCATCGCGTTGGCCGGATCCGGATCGCCTGCCCGCCGCCGGGCGCGAGCACCAGGTGCAGGCGGGACCTGGCGTCGACCGCACGCTGCGAAATCGCGACCGGCAGCGGATTCGTGAGCCAGTTCGCCCCGGGCCCGTCAGCGTAGATCTCGGCGACATACTTCCGCCCGGACGCGAGGAATGTGAGGGGGATGTCGAACGTGCGGCCCTCCTCGTCGGTGATCGCCCCGATGTACCAGCTCGGCCCGTTGCGCTCCCGCCGCGCCACCACCACGTAATCGCCGATCTTGCCGGCGAGCACGCGGGTCGTATCCCAGTCGACCGCCACGTCGCGGATGAACTGGAAGGCGGGCTGGTGCTTGTAGTTCTCGGGAAGATCGGCCGCCATCTGGAGCGGCGAGTAGAGCACCACGTACAGCGCCAGCTGTTTGGCGAGCGTCGTCCGGGGGCGGGGCTCGTCGGGCCGGCGCGGTCTGCCGGTCCCGCGCTCGATCAGGATGTCGAAGATGCCGGGCGTGAAGTCCATCGGGCCGTCGAGCATGCGCGTAAAGAACAGGATCGTTTCGTGCTCGGGAGGATTGCCTCCTTCGGCGCTCCACGCGTTGTACTCCTGCCCGCGCGCGCCCTCACGGCTCATCATATTGGGGTAGGTGCGACGCTCCCCCGTGTCGTGGATCGGCTCGTGCACATCGAGCATGATGCCGTACTGGGCCGCCTTCTCGATCACATGGCGGTGATGTCGCACCATGTACTGGCCGTAGTGCGAATGCCCCTCCCCGACCAGGTCCGCCACGTAGCCCGACTTGATCGCGTCCAGGCCGAGCGAGTGGTATAACGCGAAAGCGCTGTCCATCTGGCGCTCGTAGTTCTCGAGGCCGCCGGACGTCTCGTTGTGGACGATCAGCTTCACGCGCTTCTCGTGGGCGTATCGGGCCAACTCCGGAAGGTCGTAGTCGGGATAGGGCTTGGTGAACGAAAACGCGTTGCGGTTCTGGATCCAGTCGCCGTCCCAGCCCACGTTCCAGCCCTCGACCAGTACGCCGCCCAGCCCGTTCGCCGCCGCGAAATCGATGTAACGCTTCGTGTTCGCCGTGGTGGCGCCGTGCTTGGGCCCCGAGCTCCACGTCATCGTGCCGATGTGCATGCCCCACCAGATGCCGACGTACTTCATCGGCTTGATCCAGCTCGTGCTCGCAATGACGCTGGGCGGATTGAGGTTCAGACCCAGCACCGATGGTGCCAGGTCGGCCGCGCGGTCGGCCAGCTGGATAGTGCGCCACGGCGTGACGAACGGCGTCCGGCCGTACACCTTCGTCCCGTCGGCGTAGGGCGCGAGCGCCACGCGCAGCGTGCGCGACTGCATGCGCGGCCCGGCGAGGAACATGCGCGCGTAGTCGACGAGGTTCGCCTCGTGAATCACGATGCAGCTCTTGCCGTCCCGCGTCTCCAGCGTGAGCGGCGTCTGCACGCTGTCCAGCACGCTCACGGGCGAGGACGAGAACAGCATCTCCGAGCGGTCGAGGCGCGGGCGGTTGGAGGGGATCCACCAGGCGCGGGCGTCGTCTTCCAGGGTGAACTCGGTCAGCTCGTCTGTGATCGCGAACTCGTCCAACCCGGCTTGCTTGGGCAATTCGTAGCGGAAGCCCACCCCATCGTCGAACACGCGGAACACTACCGTGAACCGTCTTCCGGGAGGCGCCGTTTCGACGAGCGACACGCTCAGCTCGTTGTGATGATCCCGCACGCGGGCCACCTCGCCCCAGGGTTGCGTCCAGGTCTCGTCGTGCGTGGTCCGCGCCGAGTCCACGATTCGCAGGCTGTCACGCAGCGGCGGCACGCCGCGGAACGCGAGCCCCAGGCGGGAGGGTAGGAACAGGGCACGGCCGTCGCGGTCGATGCTGTAATACAGCCCGCCGTCGCGGATCGCGACGGCCACGTGGTTGCGGCCGTCCGGGGATGCGACGCGCAGCTCCTGGGCGACGGCCGTGGGAGCGACGAGGGTGGCCGCGGCAACGCTCAACGCGGCCAGACGAGTCGTATAGCGAAGCCAGATGTGCATGTCGGTTCACCGGTTACAAGTTTGGTCTCAGTGGTGTATATTGAAACGTCGCGTGTAGTCGCTCGGGGCGGTCAGGCCTCCAAACGCTGGAGGACGCCTATGAGGTGGTGTTCGACCCGCACCCTCCTTTCCATGGGGCTCTGCGTGAGCCTCGGCGCAGCTTGCGTCCATCGGCGCGACAGCAATCCTCCCACGGCGGCCGGCAGCCCGGTCGTGACCGCCGAGGACATCGCTCGCCAGCCCGGCCAACCCATCGAAGAGGTCCTGATGGACCACTTCCCCGGCGTGTCGGTTACGCGCGCACCCGACGGCACCGTCTCGGTGCGCATCCGCGGCACGACCTCGATTCGCGGCAGCAACGAGCCGCTGTACGTGATCGACGGCGTCGAAATCCAACCCGGACCGGGCGGGAGCCTCGCAGGCATCAATCCGCGCGACATCGCGACCATCGAGGTGGTGAAAGACCCCGCGGGGGAGGCGTTGTACGGCGTGCGCGGCGCCAATGGCATCATTCTCATCAAAACGAAGCGTCCCGATCAGTGAGGTCACCCATGTACTCGGCCCACCCCCAGCGATTCATCGGGCTGCTCCTCGGCTGCGTCACCGCCACCGCGTGCTCGCACCAGCAAACCGCCGCGGGCGAGAGCAAACTGGAAGCGATCGCACCCGCGACCGCGATTCCGCATTCAGTCCTCACGGAGGAGGACATCCAGCGCGTGCCCGATCAGCCGATCGAGCAGCTGCTGGCGAGCCGGTTTACCGGCGTGGTGACGTCGCGCACGTCCGGCGGCGGCCTCTCCGTGCGCATCCGCGGTGTCGGCTCGTTCTTCTCGAGCAACGAGCCCCTGTATGTGATCGACGACGTCCCGGTCAACCTCGGAGACGGCGCGACCCTGCGGGCCATCAATCCGCGCGACATCGCCTCGATCGAGGTCATCAAGGACCCCGCCGGCCTGGCGCTGTACGGCGTGCGCGGCGCCAACGGCGTGATCGTCATCAGGACGAAGCGGCGGTAGCGCTAGTCCGGCGCGCGAGGACCGAAAGATCAGCGGGCGGTCGTTGTTGCGCGTCACCACGTAGAGATCACCGCGCCGGGTCCGGACCCGCTGGATGTCGCGGGCCTGACCCGGCACGCTGAACCCGCTCTCCGCCGCCCGCAGCGGCGTGAACTGTCCCCGGCCGTCTCCCCGCAGCACCAATCCATAGCCGGCGCTCATCCGCCCGATTTCCGGCTGCACCCCGTCGAAGTTTCCGGCGACGAGCAGGTCGGTCTTGCCGTCTCCGTCCAGATCGCGCGCGAGGATCGCGTACACCGGCGCCAGCTGCGCCGCGCGCGGCAGCGGGACGAGCGTGAACGACCCGTCGCCGTTGTTCTTCGCCAGCGCGGTCGCGAACGTGCGCGCCCGCTTGAAGGTCGCACCCGCCAGCTCCGCGGGCGAGAAGATGTCGCTGACGGTCTGACCGGCGTAGTCGGCGTAGCGAGGGTAGCGCGCCTTCAAGTACGGGAGCGCCGCGATCAGCTCGTCCCGCATCGCGAGCGGGTAGCTCGTGCCGTGATTGTA
>DATDFC010000054.1:0-60589 GCA_036522815.1 Gemmatimonadales bacterium
CTCGCCGGCGCCGATGTAGGGCAGCGGATTCCAGCCGTGCACGTCGTCGTACACGACCATGCGGGGGTACCACTGGCCGATCTCGTACAGGCGCGTGCCGATCCGTCCCATGCGGCCGCCCCCGTAGGGCGGCACCGGGAAATGCCAGGCGACCTCGAAGTCGATCGTGCCGCGGGGGGCGAGCGGCCGCGGCAGCTCGACCCGCATCATGGTGCCGTATTCCGTGCGCGCCAGCTCTCGTCCGGCCGCCCGCAACCGCTCGATGGTGATGCCGCCGATGAACCCCTTGCCCGTGAAGTCGAACACCGCGCCGCCCGCGAAGTGCAGCGGCGGCTGGTTCAATGCGTAGGTCACGCTGTTCTTGGCGAAGATGTTCTGCTCGATCTGCACCCACACGAACGCGAGCGTATCGGGAGAGTGGTTCTCGTAGTGAATCCGCTCGCTGCCGTGGATCACCGAGCCCGCGGTGTCGAGCGTCGCCCGGATCACGTAATCGGCGCGCTGCTGCCAGTAGTCGGGGCCCGGCGCTCCGGAGGCACTCCGCACCCGGTTGGCCGCGGGCAGCGGCAGCGCGCGAAACGGAGAGCTATCGGCGACCTGCGTTTGGACGGCCAGTGCTGCGGCGATGAGCGTCAGCATCTCATTCTTGAATGACCGTGATCTTGAAGCCGTCCGGATCGGTGATCGCGAAGGCGCGGTCGCCCCATGGCATGTCCTGCGGCGCATGATCCAGGTGCCCGCCGCGCGCCGTGATTCCCGCGGCCAGATCCTCGATGTCCTGCGCGGTGGCGAGCCAGATGCGCATGCCGTCGCCCTTCTTGCGATCGCGTCCCTTGGCGAAATCATCCTGGTTGAGCATGAGATCGCAGCTCCCCGCCTTCAGCTGGACGCCGCGCAGCTGACCGCCGTCCTGCCAGCGCTCGCCCACGGTGAAGCGGAGCACGTCGCGATACCAGGCGAGGCTTCGGACCAGGTCGTTCACGGTGAGCGACACCGCCAGAGAGCGGAGCCGCAGCGACTCGGGCTGCTGGCGCTCGGGCCGCCGCGGCGCGGGCCGCTTCTTGGCCGGGCGCCGGGTTCCTTTCTTCGTGGCCATCGATCGCTCCTCTCGCGCGAGTCACAAGCGTAGCGTCCGGCCCACGCTTCCGCCAGATTTCACGCCTCTCACCATCCACCAGGAGTTCGAGCGATGCCCACGAGTCAAGCCAGCGCCGTCTGGGAAGGCAAGCTCAAGGACGGCAAGGGAAACTTCCGCGCCGCGAGTGGCGCGTTCAGCGGGCCGTACAGCTTCGCCACCCGGTTCGAAGGGGCGAAGGGCACCAACCCCGAAGAGCTGATCGCCGCGGCCCACGCGGCATGCCTGAGCATGGCCCTCTCGGCCGGACTGGAAAAGGCCGGCAAGCCCGTGACGCGGGTCGAGACCACGGCCGCCTGCACCATGGACATGGTCGACGGCGCGCCCAAGATCACCAGGATGGCGCTCACCGTGCGCGGCAAGGTTCCTGGCCTCGACCAGGCGGGATTCCAGAAGGCCGCGGAGGAGGCAAAGCGCGGCTGCCCCGTGTCGAAGGCGCTCGCCGGTATCCCCCAGATCACGCTCGACGCGAAGTTGGAGTAGCGGACGGGGGGGGGACGTGTGGACCGTGTACATGGTGCGCTGTCGGGACGGCTCGCTCTACACGGGCATCACCAACGACCTTCCGAAACGGCTGCGGCGCCATAGGGCGGGACGCGCCAGCGCGTACACGCGCACCCGCCTGCCCGTGCGGCTCGTGTACCACGAGCGCCAGCCGGATCGCGCGGCGGCCCTGCGGCGTGAGGCCGCCCTGCGCCGGCTGTCGCGCGCCGCGAAACTCGCGCTGGTGCGGCGCCCATGACGATGGATCGGCGCGACCTCATCGCTCTTGTGGGCGCGTTTCTGGTCGCCGGCGTGTGCGTGCGCCTCGGCATCTGGCAGCTCGACCGGTTGCACCAACGCCGGGCCCACAACGCGGTCGTCGCCGCCGCCCGTGCTCGTCCCGAAGTGGAGCTTCGGGGCGGTGCCAATCTGCCGATCGATTCGCTGCGGGACCGCCGCGTGCGCGCGCGCGGAGTGTACGACTACGCCCGCGAGCGCCTGTGGCACGGCCGGAGCTACGAGGGCATACCGGGCGTCGACTTCGTCACCCCGTTGCGATTCTCGGATAGCAGCGCGGTGCTGGTGGACCGCGGCTGGGCGCCTTCACCGGATGGGTACCATGTCGACGCCGCCGCCTACCGCGAAGCCGACAGCGCCGATGTCGTGGGCCTTGGGATGGCGGCGCCGCGTGGCCGGGGCGACGTAAACCCGATGGCGCTGCGGGATTCATTACCGTATCGGCTGCTGCCCGTGGTGATCCAGCAGCTACCGCCTTCTACCACCCTCGACCGTCCTCTACCGCCCGCTCTTACCCGCTGGCCCCCGCCCGAGCTGAGCGATGGCCCCCACCTGTCGTATGTTGTCCAGTGGTTCAGCTTTGCGGTGATCATCGTGGTCGGCTCCGTGGTGCTGCTGCGCCAGCGCAGCACTCGGCGGCGGCCTGAGGGGTACCAATAACGCACTGTCCTAGCTATATTTAGGCACATTGGCCCGCGGTGTGCTGGCCCCGTATCGCACCCCGTGGGCCGTTTCTTGTGCCGTTCGAAAGGAGCCCCGACGAGATGCCTGCAGCGTCGCCCCTCAAGAATCCTGTGAAGGTCAGCTTGCTCCTCCGACGCCGTCTGCGAGAGCTCAAGCGCACGCCGCGCGAGCTCGCGGAAGCAGTGAAGGTCTCCGAGGATTATATGGCGGACTTGGTAGCCGGTCGCCGCCGTCCCCCGGCTCCGAGCCGCAGCGATCTGTATACGCCGATGACCAAGTTCCTGCGGCTGCACCGCAACGACCTGCCCACCTGCGCCCGCGCCGAACGGGCGTCGGCGGCCGCGGCGGGCCGGCCCGACCCGCGGGTGAGCCGCCAGCTGCTGGAGCTGTGTGCGCCCGAGCGGCAGCGCGTGGTGCAGCGCCGGCTGGCCCGGCCCGATGGCCCCGCGCTCGAGACGGTGATCGTGGGCCGGCTCTTGTCCGTGGCGCAAGGGTTCGTGAACCGCAAGCTCGAGGACGAGGTGGGGCTGCGGATGGCCGCGACGCGCGACGGCTGCACCTATCTCGAGGCGCGGATGCGGCTGCTCGAGTTCCTCGACGCCGATTCCGCGTCGCTCACGCCGCGCGACTGCGAGGAGTTCCTGCGGCCGCGGATCAACACCTGGGACATCGATCTCGAGACGCACGCGATGCGGATCGTGTTGCGGTAGCGGAATCGGGAGAACGACAACGGCGCCGTCCCGAAGGACGGCGCCGTTTTCATTGCTGCGACCTGGGGCCGGTTTACAGCTTGACGACGTTCTGCGCCGCCGGACCCTTTTGTCCCTGCACGACGTCGAACTCGACCCGCTCGCCCTCGGCGAGCGACTTGAACCCCTGCGCTTGGATCGCGGTGTGGTGCACGAAGCAGTCCTTCTCGCCGTTCTCCGGCGTGATGAAACCGAACCCCTTCGCGTCGTTGAACCACTTCACGATACCGGTGATGCGTGCCATCTTGCTGGTACTCCTGACTTAATGGTGTTCGCGACGTCGTGCGGACTTCACCTTGCGGCGTGCCGCGGCCTTGTCTTTCCGTCGCCGTAGAGCGCCCGGGCTCTCGTAGAAGCGCTTCCGTTTCATGTCCTGAAACAGTCCGGCTTTCGTGATCTGACGGCGGAATTTCTTCAGAACGTATTCCAGTCTGTCGCCGTCGCCTACGGTCACTTCCATCCGGGTCTCCGTGTGAGAGCTCCAGAAACAGTGAAGGACCGGGGCGGCAGCCCAGGTCCTCGAAACAGTCTCTGGTTCGTGTTCGCTCGCCGGGAATGATCGCAGGGGGTACCGGGTTTGTCAACCACCCACGTTTCTGCGGGACGGTTTTCGCTTGACGGGTTCGCGTGACGTCTTCAGCTTCTACGCCTCTTTTCTCTCCCCGGAGTCTCCGTGATCTCCAGGCTACTCCTCGCCGCCCTTCTCCCGTTGCTGTCCCTCGCCGCCCAGCGGCCCGACTCGCTGCCCCTGAAGACCACGCGCAGCGTCGATTTCACGACATCGGAAGGGACCTGGATCTCGCTCGACGTGTCGCCCGACGGACTGACGATCGTGTTCGAGCTGCTGGGAGACCTGTACACCATGCCCGTGACGGGAGGCGAGGCGAAGCGCATCACCGCGGGTCCGGCGTTCGACTCGCAGCCGCGCTATTCCCCCGACGGCAAGACCATCGTGTTCCTGTCCGACCGCTCGGGCTCCGAGAACGTGTGGCTGTGCGACGCCGACGGGTCTCACCCGCGCACCCTGACCAAGGGCGACAAGAACCTCTACGCCTCGCCCGAGTGGACGCCCGACGGGCAGTACGTCGTCGCGTCCAAGACGTCGATGCCGATCGGCAGCGTGTACGAGATCTGGCTGTATCACAAGGACGGCGGCAGCGGGGTGAGCCTCACGAAGGACGACAAAGGCCCGGCGCCGGGGCCTCCGGGGCGGGGCACGCAGAACAACGCGCTGGGCGCCGCGTTCGGTCCCGACGGGCGCTATCTGTGGTACGCCCGCCATCGCGGCGGGTTCGGGTACAACCTGGATCTGCCGGAGTGGGAGCTCGCCATCTACGACCGCCAGACCGGGAAGGTGTTCAACCAGACCGACCTGTACGGCAGCGCGATGCGTCCCGTGCTCTCGCCCGACGGCAAGTGGCTGGTCTATGCGACGCGCCACGACGCGGAAACGGGCCTGCGGTTGCGCAACCTGTCGTCGGGCGACGAACGCTGGCTCGTCTACCCGGCGCAACGCGACGACCAGGAGTCGCGCTTCACGCGCGACGTGATGCCGGGATCGTCCTTCACCGCCGACTCGAAGGCCCTCGTCGTGTCGTACGGCGGAAAGATCTGGCGCGTCGAGGTGCCGTCGGGTCAGGCGACGCCCATCCCGTTCACGGCCAAGGTGCACCAGGATCTCGGGCCCCTGGTCCGGTTCGAGACCCGGGTGGATACGGGCGCCGTGCTCGTGAAGCAGATCCGCGACGCGAGCCCGTCGCCCGACGGCAAGCGCCTGGCATTCAGCGCCCTCGACAAGCTGTACGTGATGGACCTGCCGGGGGGCGCACCGCGCCGCCTGACGAGCGACAGCGTGCACGAGCAGGTGCCGGCGTGGTCGCCCGACGGGCAGTGGATCGCCTATGTGACGTGGACGGACCAAGGCGGCTATGTCGAGAAGATCCGCGCGGACGGCCGTGCCAGGGCCCAGCGACTCACGCCCGAGCCGGCCTTCTACGATCACCCCGTGTGGTCGCCCGATGGGCAGCGCATCGTGACGATCAAGGGGCCGCGCGCCCCGCGCGTGGCGGAGCACTTCGGGCCGGGCTACGAGCTCGACTGGCTGCCCGCCGCGGGCGGCGCGCCCACGCGCATCACGCCGATCTCGGGCGGCGGTCGCCCGCATTTCAGCCGCGACCCGAACCGCGTCTATATCTACGAAGCCAATGAAGGCCTCGTCTCGGTGCGCTACGACGGTACCGACCGGCGCGTGCATATCAAAGTGACGGGCTTCACCCCCAACTTCGCGCCCAATCCCGAGCCCTTTCCCGCGGACGAGGTCCTGATCGCGCCGGATTCGGGCCGGGTGCTCGCGACGTCGAGCAACTACGTGTACCTGGTCACGCTGCCCCTGGTGGGCGCCACGCCGCCGGCCATCAACGTGGCGGACACGGCGGCCGCATCGTTCCCCGTCCACCGGCTCACCCGCGTGGGCGGCGATTTTATCGGCTGGACGCCGGACGCGAAGACGGTGTACTGGTCGGTGGGGCGCAGCTTCTTCCGGTACAGCCCGGCGCTGGGTGATTCGCTCGGCAAGGCCAAGGCCCGGGCCGACTCGATCCGCGCCGACTCGCTCAAGCAGGCCACCAAGGAGAAGCCCGACTCCGTCGGGAAAGCCCGCGTGGATTCGCTCGCCAAGCTGCCGGCGTACGAGGGCGAGCGCGTCGACGTGACGGTTCGCGTGCCGCGCGACGTGCCGCGCGGATCGGTCGTGCTGCGCGGCGCGCGCATCGTCTCGATGAAGGGCGACGAGGTGATCGAGAAGGGCGACCTGGTGGTGACCGACGACCGCATCGGGTGCGTGGCCGCGACCTGCACCGCGCCCCCCGGGGCACGCGTCATCGACGTGGCGGGCAAGACGATCATCCCGGGGCTGATCGACATCCACGCCCATCCCTGGCCCACCTGGGGCATTCACGAGACGGAGGTGTGGAAATACCTCGCGAACCTCGCCTGGGGCGTCACCACCACACGCGATCCGCAGACGTCCACCACGGACGTGCTCACCTACGCCGACCAGGTCGAGACGGGCGACCTGCTCGGCCCCCGCATCTATCACACCGGCCCGGGCGTGTTCGGCGCGTTCCTCGAGGAGAACTGGACCAGCCTGGACGAGGTTCGCAACACCCTGAAGCGCTACAGCGAGTTCTACCACACCAACACGATCAAGCAGTACATGGCGGGGAACCGCAAGCAGCGCCAGTGGGTGATCATGGCGGCCAAGGAGCTGGGCCTCATGCCCACGATCGAGGGCGGGCTCGACTTCAAAATGAACCAAACCGTCCAGCTCGACGGCTATCCCGGCTCGGAGCACGCGTTCCCGATCATGCCGCTGTACACCGATGCCGTCCAGCTGGCGGCGCAGTCGGGGATCACCTACACGCCCACGCTGCTGGTGTCGTACGGCGGCCCGTTCAGCGAGAACTATTTCTACGAGCGCTACGATATCCACGACAACCCGAAGATCCGACGCTTCATTCCCCACGAGGAGATCGACCAGCGCGCCGAGCGGCGGCCCTGGTTCCGCGACAATCAGTACGTGTTCCCGCGCATCGCGGCGTCCGCGGCCGCGGTGCTCCGCGCCGGCGGCAACGTGGGCATGGGGTGCCACGGGCAGCTCGACGGACTGGGGTGCCATTGGGAGCTGTGGGCTATGACGGGGGGCGGGATGACGCCGCGCGAAGCGCTGCGCGTCGGCACCAGGGACGGCGCCTACGGCATCGGGATGGATCAGGACCTGGGCTCGCTCGAGCCCGGCAAGCTCGCCGACCTGGTCGTGCTCGACGCCAATCCGCTCGACGACATCCACAACACGGAGAAGATCCGCTACGTGATGAAGAACGGACGGCTGTATGAAGGCGAGACGCTGAACGAGGTGTGGCCGAGGACGAAGCCGCTGCCGCAGATGTGGTGGTGGGATCAAGAGCCAAGAGGCGTCAAGTGAAAAACGTCGCGGACAGACGTCGCGGAAAGTCGTCACGGAGAGTCGTAACTACGTCCCACCGTGACGCCCGTCCGTGACGCCTCTCCGCGACGTCTTTCCGTGACGCCGTTGACGTAACTAGGTGGGTCGATTAGCTTACGCGGTGTAGTTCACAGAACCGCGAGCTGGCATCCTTCCGAAGGACGGTCCCGCTCAGGAGCGGGTTCCGGCGCTGTACACACGCCCGGTCTCATTCCCCAGGTTCAAACTGACGAGTGACGTTCACCCAGCGGCATTGGGCCGTCGGGGGACGTGCGTGTGTGGAGTAGTGTACATGCCTTTTGCATCACTGGGGCTCGTCCCCGAACTGGTGCGCGCCGTGGCCGACGAAGGCTACGAGCAGCCCACCCCGATTCAGCAGGAAGCGATTCCCCTCGCCCTCGCCGGCCGCGACTTGATCGGCTCCGCCCAGACCGGGACCGGCAAGACGGCGGCCTTCATGCTCCCCATCCTGCAGCGTCTCACGCGCAACGGCGCCAGGCACGTGCTGCGCGCCCTCGTGCTCGTCCCGACGCGCGAGCTCGCCGAGCAGGTGCTGCAGAGCGCGCGCGCCTACGGCCGGCATTTGGACGCGAGCGCGGCGGCGGTATACGGGGGCGTGGGTATGGAGCCCCAGACGCGGGCGCTCACGCGGGGCGTGGACATCGTGGTGGCGACGCCCGGCCGCCTGCTCGACCATATGGAGCGGGGACACGTCGATTTCTCCCGGCTCGAGGTGCTCGTGCTGGACGAGGCCGACCGCATGCTGGACATGGGATTCGCGCCGGACGTGAACCGCATCTTGCGGGCCCTGCCGGACAAGCGCCAGACGATGCTCTTTTCCGCCACCATCTCCCCCGAGGTGGACGCCCTCGCCCGCAAAGCGCTCGACGGTCACGCCTCCGTCGAGATCGGCCGCCGCGCCAAGCCCGCGGAAGGGATCGAGCACGTGGTCGTGGCGGTGGACAAGCTGCAGAAGCGGGGCGTGCTCGCCCGCATCCTGCAGGCCAAGCCCGCCGGGCAGACGCTGGTGTTCACCCGCACCAAGTACGGCGCGGACAAGCTGGTGACGTTTCTGCGGCGGGAGGACATCCCGGCGCACGCCATCCACGGCGACAAGGCGCAGAGCCACCGCACCCGCACGCTCGACGCGTTCCGGTCGGGCGCGGCCGACGTGCTGGTCGCAACCGACATCGCGGCCCGGGGGATCGACGTGGACGGCATCCGCATGGTCGTCAACTTCGATGTGCCGCACGACCCCGAGGTGTACGTGCACCGCGTCGGCCGCACGGCGCGGGCCGGCGCGCGCGGCCTCGCCCTGACGCTGCTATCGCCCGACGAGTGGCTGCTGATGGGCGACATCGAGAAGCTGGTGGGGCAGATCTTCCCGCGCGAGGTGATTCCGGGATTCGAGCCGTCGGTCAAACCGTTGCAGCCCAAGCCGCTTCAGGCAGAGCAGCCGAAGCAGGGCCGGTCGGTGCGAGCGCGCAGCGGGGGCAGACGCCGCCGCTAGCCTCTGTTTTCAATCGGAACGTAGTCCCGCTTGTCGGGGCCCGTGTAAATCTGTCGCGGCCGGGCGATCTTCTGATCCTTGTCGAGCAGCATCTCCTGCCACTGCGCCAGCCATCCCGGCGTCCGCCCGATCGCGAACAGCACCGGGAACATGTCGATCGGGAACTTCATCGCCTCGTAGATGATGCCGGAGTAGAAATCGACGTTGGGGTAGAGCTTGCGGGAGACGAAGTAATCGTCCTGCAGCGCGATGCGCTCGAGCTCGACCGCGATGTCGATGAGCGGGTTCTTCCCGGTGACGTCGAAGACTTCGTCCGCGATCCGCTTGATGATCTTGGCGCGCGGATCGTAGTTCTTGTAGATGCGGTGCCCGAAGCCGAACAGGCGGAACTCCCCCCGCTTCACGCGGTCGATGTAGGCGGGGATGCGGTCTTTGGAGCCGATCTCGCGCAGCGTCTTCAGGACCTCCTCATTGGCGCCGCCGTGCAGTGGTCCGTACAGGGCCGCCGCGGCCGCCGCCATCGCCGAGTAGGGATCGGCGTGCGAGGAGCCCACGCCCCGCATCGCGCTGGTGGAGCAATTCTGCTCGTGATCGGCGTGCAGGATCAACAGGACGTCCAGGGCGCGCTCGAGGGTCTTGTTCGGCGTGTACTTCACCTCGGTGGTCTTGAACATCATGTTGAGGAAGTTGCCCGTATACGACAGATCGTTGTCGGGGTAGGCGTACGGCAGGCCCACCGAATGCCGGTGGGCGAAGGCGGCCAGCGTGGGCGTCTTCGCGATCAGCCGAAAGATCTGGTTGCGGCGCGACGTCTCGTCCTGGATGTGCTTCGCCTCGGGGTAGAACGTCGACAGCGCCGCGACCGTGCTGACGAACATCCCCATGGGGTGGGCGTCGTGATGGAAGCCGTCGATGAACTTCTTGATACTCTCGTGCACGATCGTGTGGTGCGTGACGTTGAACACCCACGAATCGAGCTCGGCCGCGGACGGCAGCTCGCCGTGCAGCAGCAGGTAGGCCGTCTCCAGGAAGGTGCTCCGCTCGGCCAGCTGCTCGATCGGGTACCCGCGGTAGCGCAGGATGCCCTTGTCGCCGTCGATGAAGCTGATGGCGCTGCGGCACGCCGCCGTATTGAGGAAACCCGGGTCGTACGTCTCGAGTCCCGGGTCGTCCGCGCCCAGCTTGATCTGGCGCAGATCGATGGCCCGGATCGTCCCGCTCTCGATCGGGAGCTCGTACTGCTTGCCGGTGCGGTTGTCGGTGACCGAGAGAGTGTGCTTCGCCACGCGGTGCGCGTCCTGAAATTGGCTGGGGAAAGATAACTGGGAGGCGACCTCTACCGCCCTCTACCGACCTCTCGCGCCGTCGTTATCTTCGCTTCTCATGACCCAGCCCGCTCCGAAACGCCCTCCGCTCTACCCGACGCGCTCAGGGGCGGGGGCCCTGCTGGGCCAGCAGCTCGCGGCCCGCGGCTATATCGGGTGCATCCTGCTCGGCGTCACTCCGGAGGGGGTGGAGATCGCCGCCCACGCGGCCAAGGCGATGGGGGCGCAGTTCGACGTCCTGGTCGCGGCGTTCATCAAGCTGGGATCCAACCTGGCGCCCATCGGGGCGATCGCCGAGTCGGCGCCCTCGGAGATGGACCCGGACTTCCAGCCGGGCGGCGGGCTCATGGACAAGCTCGCCAGCGCGATCGACGAGTCGCGGGCGCGCATCAGTCAGGACCTGATCCTGTACCGCACTCAGCGGCCGGTGAAAAAGCTGGCCGGTCGGATCGCGGTCATCGTGGATGGGCAGGTGGCGTATCCGTGGAGGGTGCTGGCGGCCGCCAAGGTCGCCGAGCAGCTGGGTGCGAAGCAGGTGGTGATCGCCACCCCGGTCGCGAGTCAGGCCGCGGCGGACCGCATCACCGCACGCGGTTACGAATTCACGTGTCCCTCGGTGGTCATGGACGCGGGTGGGCATCCCGCGCCATACGGCGACGTTTCAGGCGATACGCCCGAGCGGCTGCGCAGCATCATGATTGCGCATCAGGCGGCGTGATCGGACGGTAGGTTGGAATGTTGGACGGTTGTTCCGTGTATCGGTCGCCCTGCTTCGCGACGCTACGGTACAGTCCCCAAGTCAATCGTCCGGCTCTCTGCCGCAACGTATCCAGTCGTTGAACGGCGTCGGCCGACACGAGCTCCAGGTCGCGGATCGCGATGATCGCGTAGGAAAGCTCGGCCAGAGAACCGAGTGTGATGTCGAGGAAACGACGTGACGCGGTAGGTCTCGAGGAACAACTCGTGGCACGCATGCCAGGCGTCGAGACGTTCGTACGGCATCATGAAAGCCCATCTTGAGGGCGGGCTGCGGTTCAGAGGCATCCAATTCATGCAGGTAGCGACGAAAAACTTGGAGCCATCCCCGCCTTCCCGCCTTCCACCCTTCCACCCTTCCACCCCTCACTCCAGCTCCACCATCCCCCGCTCCAGCCACCGATACTCCCCCGCGAGCGTCTCTTGCGCCACCCGATAGGCCCGCGTGTCCGCGTTATGGCGGAGCTCGCGGAACTTGACGTGGACCCGCGCGCGTGCCTGGCGGCAGAACAGGTCGGCGAGCTCCACTGCGCGGCGGCCGGCGGCGGGATCGTGCCGCAGCAGCCACTGCGCTCGCGCGCACGCGGCCGCCATGGCGAACAGCTCGGCTCCCACGTCCACCAGCCGGAACAGCACCGACTGGCGGTATTCGAGCTTGGGCCCGAAGCGCACCATGGCGTGGAACACGCCCCGCGCCAGACCCCGGGCGCCGCGCTCCACCGCCCGCAGGTGTGGGGCGAGGCGCCCGAATTCTGCGTACTTGGGCCAGAAGCCCCAGCCGAGCCAGCGGGACGGATACCACCAGGCGTAGAACAGGCCGGCCCGCACGAGCCCGCGCAGCCGCTGCCCGGGCGTCTTACCCGGCAGCACGACGTCGCCCGCCACCTGGAAGTGCTTGTCCACCGCCTCCCGGGCGATGAACAGGTGCATGATCTCGCTCGACCCCTCGAAGATCAGATTGATGCGGAAGTCGCGCATGATGCGCTCGACCGCTACGGGACGTTCTCCCCGGGCCCGCAGTGAGTCGGCGGTCTCGTAGCCGCGGCCGCCGCGGATCTGGACCGTGTCGTCGATGATGCGCCACCCGGCCTCGGAGTTGTACAGCTTGGCGATCGCGGCTTCGAGGCGGATGTCGTAGCCGCCACGGTCGGCCATGGCGCCGCACAGCTCGGCGACGGCCTCCATCGCGAACGTGTTGGCCGCCATGGCGCCGATCTTTTGTGCGATCGCGTCGTGCTTGCCGATAGGGCGACCCCATTGCACCCGCTCGCTCGACCAGCGGCGTGAGATCTCGAGGCAGCGCTTCCCGGCGGCGACCGACGAGATGGGGAGGGTCAAGCGCCCGGTGTTCAGCGTGATCAGGGCGAGCTTCAACCCCTTGCCCTCGCCCCACAGCACGTTCTCCCGCGGCACGCGTACGTTCCGGAACGAGATCACGCCGTTGTAGATGGCCTTGAGCCCCATGAAATGGCAGCGGTGCTCGACCTTCACACCGGGCCAGGCCGTCTCGACGATGAACGCCGTGATCTGCCGCTTCTCCTTGCCGTTGACGACCTTCGACGGCGTCCGCGCCATCACGACCATCAGCTCGGCTTTCGTGCCGTTGGTGCACCACAGCTTCTCCCCGTTCAGGATCCACGCCTTCCCGTCCTCGCTCGGCGTAGCCATCGTCTCCATCGCGGCGGGATCGGACCCGACGCCCGGCTCGGTCAGCGCGAACGCGGAGATGGCTCCCTTGGCGAGGCGGGGGAAGTACTGCTTTTTCTGTCCCTCGGATCCGAACATCTTGAGCGGCTGGGGCACCCCGATCGACTGGTGCGCCGACAAGAGGGCCGTGATCGAGCCGTCGACGGAAGACACCAGCTCGATGGCGCGCATGTACGAGAGCTGCGACAGGCCGAGTCCGCCGTATTCCCGCGGAATCTTGATGCCGAACGCGCCCATCTCCCGCAGGCCTTGAATCACCGCCTCGGGGATCTCCCCCTCGCGATCGATGCGGTCCGAGTCGACGTGCTCGCGCAGGAACCGCTCGAGCCGCTCGAGGAACGGTTGGGCGCGGCGGACCTCCTCCGCGTCCTGCTCCGGGTAGGGATGCACGAGGTCGAGCCGCAGCCGGCCCAGGAACAGATCGCGGACGAAGCTGGGCGCGGCCCACTCCTGCTCGCGCGCGGCTTCGGCGACTTCGCGGGCCTCGTCGGCGCTGACCTTGCGCTCCGGGGGCGTGACGGTAGTGGCCATGAGAACCTCCTGCTCTAACTTAAGCGCCTTGACAGGCCCGCGCTCAGGGGGAGATTCGCCTCGCGCTACTCTGAGGAGCCTCGTGATGCCCCACTCGTTGCCGTTGATCGTCGCCCTCGCGCTGCGGACCGCACTGGTCGCCCAGACGCCCACGCCGCTCCAGCCGATTCTCGTGAAGGCGGGCCGCCTGATCGACGGCCGCTCCGACGTCGCCCGCAGCAACGTGGGCATCCTGATCGCCGGGGATCGCATCAAGGCCGTCGGGCCCCTCGCCCAGGTACAATCCCAGGCCGCGGCCGCCCGCGTGATCGATCTCACTCAGATGACCGTCCTGCCGGGGCTGATCGACACGCACACGCATCTGCTGCTGCAGGGCGACCCGACGGCCGCGTCGTACGACGAGCAGTTGCTGTACCAATCCATCGCGTACCGCGCCATCCTCGCGGCGCGCAACGCGCGCATCGCGCTGGAGCACGGCTTCACGGCGATCCGCGACCTCGAGACCGAGGGCGCGATGTACGCCGACGTGGACGTGAAGCGCGCCGTAGAGCGAGGCGTGATCCCCGGCCCACACATCTTCGCATCCACGCGGGCGATGGCCCCCACCGGGATGTATCCGATCGTGTCCGACAACTGGGAGCTCGAGCTGCCACACGGCGTGCAGCCGGTGGACGGCGTCGAGGGCGCCCGACTCGCGGTGCGCCAGCAGGTGGCCCACGGCGCCGATTGGATCAAGTTCTACGCCGATCGCCGCTATTACTTCGCACCCGACTCGGTGCTGCACAGCTGGGTCAATTTCACCGACGACGAAGCGCGCGCCATCGTCGACGAGGCGCACCGGCTGGGCCGCCGCGTGGCCGCGCACGCCATCGGCTCGGACGGGATCGCCGCGGCGCTGCGGGCGGGCGTGAACACGATCGAGCACGGCGACGGTATGACCGATTCCCTCAGCGACGTGCTCGTCGCCAAGGGCGTCTACTGGGTTCCCACGGTGACGGTGGCGCACTACGTCGCCGGGCCGCGCGGCGGGGCCTGGGGCCCCATGGTCGAGCACCAGCGCCAGGCGTTCGCCCGGGCCCTGAAGAAGGGCGTCCGCATCGTGGTAGGAACCGACGTGGGCGGATTTCCCTGGACCGAGCTCAACGAGGCCAAGGAGTTCGCGTATTACGTCCAGTACGGCATGACGCCCATGCAGGCGATCAAGTCGGGAACGTCGGGAGCCGCCGAGCTGCTCGGCCAGGCGGATCTCGGCGCCGTTGCACCCGGCATGGCGGCCGACCTGGTCGCGGTGGCGGGCGACCCCCTGAAAGACATCACCGAACTGGAGCGGGTCCGGTTCGTCATGAAGGGCGGAGTCACCTATCTTTCGCCATAGTGCGGCGCGCGCTCGGGATTAGCCTCGCTCTCTTGGTTGGCGCCGTCGGCCCGGTTGCGGGGCAGTACACCCCACCCGGCACCGGCGGCGTCGCGGCGTTGGCGGACGCGTTGCGCCAGCTCGGGCCCACCAAGCGGATCTTGATGATCGGCGCGCACCCCGACGACGAGTACTCGGACCTGGTGGCGCTGTTCGCGCGGGGCATGGCGGCTCAGGTCGCCTACCTGTCGCTCAGCCGGGGCGAGGGCGGCCAGAACCTGATCGGCCCAGAGCTCGGTCCCGAGCTGGGAGTGATCCGCTCGGAGGAGCTGCTCGCCGCTCGCCGCATCGACGGCGCCCGCCAGTTCTTCGCCCGGGCGTACGACTTCGGTTACTCCAAAAACATCGATGAAGCGCTCCGCATGTGGCCGCGCGACTCGCTGCTGCGCGACGTGCTCGACGTGGTGCGACGCTTCCGTCCCCAGATCATCGTATCCGTGTTCTCGGGAACTCCCAGGGACGGCCACGGCCAGCATCAGGTGGCCGGGGTGCTGGCGCGCCAGGCGTTCGAGACGCTGCGCGACTCGAGCTGGGGACCGGTCAAGCTGTACCGCTCGCTCTACTCCGATACGGCGTCCGCCACGGTACGGCTGGACGCGGGTGCGCTCGACCCCGTGTCCGGGCGCTCCTACCATCAGATCGCCATGGCGGGGCGGAGCCAGCATCGCTCGCAGGACGAAGGCCAGCTGGAGCGCCCGGGACCGAGCATCGATCGCCTCGCGTTCATCGAGTGGCGGGAGCGGGGACGAGGCCCGGGGGACGGGGATGGCCTGTTCGCGGGCGTCGACACGCTGCCTCCGGGCCGCGCCCGCTACGCGGCCCTGATCGATTCCGCCCGGGCGCGCCTGAATCCGTCGCACCCCGAGGTCATCGTCCCCCTGCTCGCGCGCGCCCGGCACGAGCTCGGCGGCGCCGACTCGGGCCAGCAGGTGCTGCTCGATCAAACGCTCGCTGCCGCGGCCGGCGTCGCGCTCGATGGTGCGGCGGACGACGGGGTCGTGATTCCCGGCGAGCGCGTCCAGATCGAAGCCACCGTCTGGAACTCGGGGCCGGGCGCCGTGACGCTGGACGGCATCGATGTCGCGGCGCCGGCGGGATGGAAGGTCGAGCGCGTCGACGCGGCGACCTCCCCGGTCGCGCCGGGCACCGTTGCGACCCGGCGCTTCGCCGTCACCGTCGCCCCGGACGCGCCGCGTTCGCAACCGTATTTTCTGCGGCGGCCCCTCGTCGGCGCGCTGTACGACTGGGGTGGCGTGCCCCCCGAGTTGCGCGGACTGCCGTTCGAGCCGGGGCTGCTGCAGCTGACAGTGCGACTCACCGTCGCCGGCGAGCCGCTGGCGCTCACCCGCGAGATAGTCTACCGGTACCGCGATCAGAGCATCGGGGAGGTGCGGCGGCCCGTGTTCGTCACGCGCCCGTTCGATGTGGCCGTCACCCCCGATCTCGTCGTCTGGCCCGTGGACGGCACCGCCGCGGGTCCGCGCTCGTTCACGGTGACCGTCACGAATCGCACGCGCGGGCCGGCGACGGCGCAGGTGGTGCTCACACCCCCGTCCGGTTGGGCGGGGGTCCCCGCCGAGAGCCTGTCATTCCAACGGGAAGACGAGGCGAAGAGCTTCACCGTCGGCCTGGCCCTGCCCGCGGGCGTGCGGCCCGGTGTGTACCAGGTCAAGGCAGCCGCGGTCGCGAACCGCGAGCGCAGCGAGGGGTCGCTGGCAATCATCGACTACCCGCACATCCGCCCGCGTGGCGTGACGCACGCCTCCGTGGCCGAGGTCCGCGCCGCGCGTATCGCGCTGCCCAGGCTGGCACGCGTCGGCTACGTGCGGGGGGCGTCCGACCGTGTGCCGGAGGCGCTCGCCGCCGTCGGCATCCCGATCGAGCTGCTCGGTCCCGACACGCTCGGGCGCGGGGATCTGACACACTACGACGCGATCGTCATCGGCAGCCGCGCCTATGAGACAGATCCGGCGCTGGTGGCGGCCAACGGGCGGTTGCTCGATTACGCCCGCTCGGGCGGTCTCGTGATCGTGCAATACCAGCAATACCCGTTCGTGAGCGGCAGCTTCGCGCCCTACCGGTTGTCCATCGCGCGGCCGCACGACCGTGTCACCGATGAGACCGCGTCGGTCACCGCCCTCGAGCCATCGCACCCCGCATTGCACGTCCCCAACCAGATCGGTCCGGCCGACTGGCAGGGATGGGTGCAGGAGCGCGGGCTCTATTTTGCGCACGACTGGGATTCGTCCTACACGGCGCTGCTGGAGGCGCACGATCCGGGCGAGCCGCCGCTCTCGGGCGGCTTGCTCGTGGCGCCGGTGGGGAAGGGCACGTACGTCTACACGGGGCTGAGCTTCTTCCGACAGCTGCCCGCGGGGGTGCCGGGCGCGTATCGGCTGTTTGCGAACCTGTTAGCGCTGGGTAAGAGGTGAAACGCGGAACGCGGAAGTCGGAACGCGGAACGGACGGACTTACTGCTGTTCCGCATTCCGCGTTCCGCGTTCCGCGTTGACTCGACCGCTCAGAGCCAAACCGGCGGCCACGACCGTCACGGCTCCGATCACGTTGTGCCACAGCCACGAGACCGACGGCGCCCCGAAGTTCACGGCACCCACGGCGGCCATCCCGGCGATCAGCCCGAAGAACGCTCCGGTCGCTCGCGCCCGTGGGATCATGGCGAGCAGAAAGACCCCGAGGATGGAGCCGTAGAAAAGCGACCCGAAGCGATTCACGACGACGATGAGGGAGCCGAGCGTCGCGGCGAAGGTGGCCACGCCGCAAGCGAACAGGCCCCAGAATCCGGTCGCGGCTTTCGACACCAGGAGGTAATGCGCATCGGGTGCCTCGGGCCGAATCCAACGTCGGTAGAAGTCGATCACGGTGACCGTGGCCAGCGAATTCAGCTCTCCGGCGACGGCCGACATCGCGGCCGCCAATACCGCGGCGACGAAGATCCCCGCGAGGCCGAGCGGCAGGTAATGCACCACGAACCACGGCATGATGAAGTTCACGTCGCGCGCGGTCGTTCCGGTCACGCGGCGGGCCAACCCCAGTGCCTCTTGTCGCGCCGCGCTCACGTCCGCCTCGCGGGCCCGGAACGCGTCCAACGAGGCGGCCGACGGGGCGGCCCGCGCCGCGGTGGCGCGTGCCTGGAGCGCGCTGCGGTAGCGCTCCTCGAGGGCTTCGTACCTCGCGGGCTCCACCGCGCGAACGGCTTGCTCCGCGGCGGGGTTGAACAGCAGCGGTGGTGTCTGGAATACGAAGAAGACGAACACCAGGACGCCGGTGAGCAGCACCAGCGCCTGGAGCGGGATCTTCCAGTAGGCGCTCATCAAGAGCGAGCTCCGCGCCTGGCCTACCGACTTGGCGGTGATGTAGCGCTGCACCTGGCTCTGGTCGGTCCCGAAATACGACAACATGAGGAACGTGCCGCCGATCAGGCCGGACCAGAAGGTGAAGTCGTTGGTCACGTCGAAAGAGAAATCGAAGGCGCGCAGCCGGCCCGCCGCGCCCGCCAGGGCCAGCGCGTGGCCGGGCGCGACCGGAAGCTGCACCAGCAGGCTCACCATCACCGCGATCAGCGCGCAGACGATGAGCGCTATCTGCTTGACGTCCACCCAGGTCACGGCCTGCACGCCGCCGATCATGGTGTAGATCACCGTCGGAAGTCCTATCAGGGCCACCGACCACAACAGACTCCATCCAAAGATGGCGGAGAACACCACGGCCGGCGCGGCGATGATGGTGCCGCACGACATCCCGCGCGCGACCAGAAAGAGGAAGCTGGTCAGGGAGCGCGTGCGCGCGTCGAACCGCCGCTCCAGGTACTCGTACGCGGTGAACACTCTGGCCCCATGGAGGAACGGGACCAGCGTCACTCCCAGGATGACCATGGCCAGCGGCAAGCCGAAGTAGAACTGGATGAAGCGCAGGCCGTCGGTCGCCCCTTGGCCCGTGGTGCCGATGAGCGTGATGGCGGAGAGCTGCGTCGCCATGACGGAGAGTCCCACCGCCCACCACGGGAGGCTCCGGTAGGCCAGGAAGTAGCCCTCGATCTCCCGCGTGCCCTTGGCGCGGCGCACGCCGTCCCCCACGACGTATACCAGGTAGACGGCGATGATGGCCCAGTCTAGCGCGCGCACGACCGGGGGATCATCGGGTGTAGCGGATTTGGAGCAGCCAGAGGAGCAGCAACGTCGCCACCTGCACCGCCATCACGCGCAGCAGCGTGCGGCGGAACAGCCGCGAATCATGGTCCGGTGGCGGGGTGTCGGACATGTGAAGTGGCAAGAAGATTAGAACAGGACTCCCGGGGAGACCAGGCCATGAATCGTCAGGAAGCTTAAAGATCCGGTGCACGGAGATTGACGCGAAGCGAGGGTGGGGCTTTCGTTCGCACCGACCGGGCACACGTTCACATCTTTGATCTGGCGACGGAGCGCGCGAGACGATGAAGCGAATGTCGGTCCTCATGGCCGTCGCCTTCGTGGACATGATCGGGCTCATGATGGTGATCCCGCTGCTGCCGCTGTACGCCAAGCGGCTCGACGCCAGCGCGTCCCTCATCGGCGTGCTGTCCGCTTCCTTCCCCGTGGCGCAGCTCGCGTCGTCCCCCGTGTGGGGCCGCGTGTCGGACCGGTACGGACGCCGGCCGGCGCTGCTGGTCGGGCTGAGCGCCTCGGCGATCGCGTACGTTATTTTCGGCTTCGCCGGGTCGCTGTGGCAATTGTTCGTGTCCCGGTTCGTGCAGGGGCTCGGCGGCGGGACGACGGGCGTGGCACAGGCGTATGTCGCGGATACCATGCCTCCCCACGAGCGGGCCAAAGCCCTGGGCTGGCTCTCGGCCGCGACCAGCGCCGGCGTGATCGTCGGCCCCGCGGTGGGCTCGTTCGCCGCCCGGGGCGGTGAGACCGCTCCCGGACTGGTGGCGGCGGCCCTCTGCGTCATCAACGTGTTGTTCGCCTGGCGGTGGCTACCCGAGTCGCGCTTCCGCGACCCGGGCGCGCGCACCGCGAGCGGGACGTTCGTGCCGCCGCCGGAGCCGCGGCCGGTGTTGCACGCCCTCTGGGAGGTCGTGCGCCATCCCCAGCGACCCGTGGCGTACGTCATTTGGATCTACGTGATCGCGATGCTCGCTTACAACTCGACGCCGCCCGTCTTCTCCCTGTACCTCGCGTGGCGCTTCGGCATCACCGAGCAGAACATCGGATGGTTCTTCGTGATCTTCGGCGCCGTCGGCGTGGTCATGCGGGCGTTCGTGGTCGGGCCCATCAACGATCGCCTCGGCGAGGTGCGTACGATGTGGCTCGGCGCGGTATTGTATGGTCTGGGCTACGGCCTGCTGCCGTTCGCGCGTTCGGTGCCGATGTTCCTCGTGTTCCAAGTGCTCCTGCCGCTCGGCACGGCGCTGTTCTTCCCCGCCAACTCGGCGCTCGTCAGTCACCGCGCCGAGCGACACGAGTTCGGGCTGATGCTCGGAGTGCAGCAGGCGCTGCGGGGGGTCGCCAGCGTAATCGGGCCCATCTGGGCGGGGCTCGCGTATGACAGGCTCGGCCCGCGCGTGCCGTTTTTCGCGTGCTCCGTGATCATCGCCTGCGCGTTGCTCCTGGCGACCCGGGTGTCCCGCACCGAGCCGGTCCCCGCGGCGGCGTAGGGTTCCCGACCCCCTTATTTTCTTGCCATGATTCCCCTCCTCTTCGCCCTCGTCGCGGGGCCGTCCCGCCCCGCTTCCAAGCCCCGGCTGGTGGTGGTCATCACGGTCGACCAGCTGCGCCCCGACTACCTCGACCGCTATCGCCCGCAGCTGCGCAGCGGTCTGGCGATGCTCCTGAAGCAGGGCGCGGTGTTCACCGAGGCGTACCACGACCACGCGATCACCGAGACGGCCCCCGGCCACGCCACGATCCTGTCGGGGCGCTGGCCCGCGCATACCGGGATCATCCGCAACTCGGTGGGGGTGCAGGACTCGGCCACGCCGCTCATCGGCGTCACCGGGATCGGAGCGTCTCCGGCGCGGTTCCGGGGGACGGAGCTGTTCGACTGGCTCCGGGCGGCCGAGCCGACGGCGCGGGCGCTGTCGGTGTCGGGGAAGGACCGCGGGGCCATCCTGCCGATCGGCCGCGCGAAAGAGCAGGTGTATTGGTACGTCGCCGGCGTGTTCACCACCAGCCGCTATTACGCCGACTCGCTGCCGCTGTGGGTGCGGGCGTTCAACGGTGAGCGGGTCCCGCGACGCGCGGCGGGGACGCAGTGGACGCTGCTCCTCCCGGAGCGGGACTACCCGGAGCCCGACAGCGTTCCCTACGAGAACCAGGGGCTGGATTTCGTGTTTCCGCACCGGCTCCCGAGCGACAGCGGGCAGGCGGCCCTCGCCTTCCTCGCGACCCCGACGATGGACTCGCTCACGCTCGCGTTCGCCCTCGAAGGGACGCGCGCGCTGCGGCTCGGGGTGCGCGGGACCACCGACCTGCTCGCGGTGAGTCTGTCCACCACGGACTACATCGGGCACGCCTACGGACCCGACTCGCGCGAGATCCACGACCAGGTGCTGCGCCTGGATCGCTATCTGGGCCGCTTCTTCGAGCAGTTGTTCGTGCGCTACGGCGGCAGCAACGTTCTGATCGTGCTGACCGCCGACCACGGTGTGACGCCGTTCACGGAGCGATCGCGCGCGCTGGGGCGGAGCGGAGCGGTGCGCGTGACGCCCGACAGCGTGATCCAGAGCGTCAACGCGGCGCTCGACGCGCGCGCCGGCGGGGCCGACTGGCTCGTCTTCGAGAGTGGTATGCTCATCGTGCCGGGCCGCGGCCGGCTCGCGGCACAGGGCGTCAACGTCGACAGCGTCGTCGCCGACGTGGCCACCCGGCTGCGCCGGCTCGCGGGCGTGGCGCGCGTGGACCGGCCCGCTGATCTGGCGGCCGACAGTGCCGATCCCACGGTGCGCCGCTGGCGCCACCAGGTACCGCCCGACGCCGGCGTGGAGCTGGTCGTGACGCTCAAGCCGTACTCCATCTGGGGCATCGCGAACCTTCCCATCGCGATGCACGGTCAGCCCTCGGATCTGGACGCGCACGTGCCACTGATCTTCTGGGGTGCAGGTGTCCGTCGCGGCGTGTACGAGACACGGGTCCGCACGGTGGACATCGCGCCGACGCTGGCGCGGCTGCTCGACCTCACCCCCGCCGAGCCGCTCGACGGTCGGCCCCTCACGGACGTGCTCCCATGAGCCAGAAGCTCACGGCCGATCAGGTCCGTCAAGTGGAGGAGATCGAGGGCTTCCTGCGGATGACCGATCGGCTCAAGCATCTCGTCACCGAGCTCGAGGCCAACCGCGCCGGACAGACCCGCACCATTCAGCAGCTGTGCGAGAAGATCGCCATCGAGGCCTCGCAGCTGCGGCAGCGGGCCCTGACCGGCAGCGTCGGCACGATCGCGGACGTGGCGGGCGGGATGTCGGTGATGGCGGGGCGGGGGGGAGGGGTCCTCATGAAGATTCGGGCGCTCGGGGACGCGGTGAACAACCTGCAGATCCAGCTCGACGCGGCGCTGAAGCACGCGATGACGCCACCGGAGCCCAAGAAGCCCGCCTGAGCGTGTCGGCCATTCGCTGCACCGGCCTGGTCAAGCGCTATGACGACGTGCTGGCCGTCGCCGGACTCGATCTCGCGGTGACTGCGGGAGAGTGCTTCGGCCTGCTCGGGCCGAACGGCGCCGGCAAGACCACGACCGTCGAAATCCTGGAGGGGCTCACGCCTCCCGATGCGGGAGACGTGGAGATCCTCGGGCTGCACTGGACCGGCGGCGTCGAGACGCGCGCCCTGCGCGAGCGTCTCGGCATCCAGCTCCAGGACACCCAGCTTGCCGACAAGTTGACGGTCGAGGAAACGGTGCGCCTGTTCCGCAGCTTCTACCGGTCGTCGCACACGGTCGACGAGGTGCTGGCCCTGGTGGAGCTCGAGGAGAAGCGCGCGGCCTGGGTGGGCAAGCTCTCCGGCGGGCAGAAGCAGCGCCTCGCCGTGGCGTGCGCCCTCGTCTCGCGGCCGGAGCTGCTGTTCCTCGACGAGCCGACGACGGGGCTCGACCCGCAGTCGCGGCGCCAGTTGTGGGACGTGATCGGCCGGTTCCGGGCGGGGGGCGGCACGATTCTTCTGACGACGCACTACATGGAAGAAGCGGAGCGGCTGTGCGACCGGGTCGCCATCATGGACCACGGCAAGATCATCGCGCTCGACACGCCGCGCGCGCTCATCGCCTCGCTCGGCGCCGAGCACGTCGTCGAATTCGCGTTGGCGGACGGCGCCGCGCCCACCGTGGACGAGCTGGCCGCGCTGCCCGGGGTGCGCGCCGTGCGTCCGGCGCCGGACCGTACCGCGCTCACGGTCGCTGAAGTGCACCGCGCGGTCCCGGCGCTGCTGGCCCTGTTGGAGCGCCGCGGCACCGCACTCTCGCTGCTCGCCACCCACCACGCGACGCTCGAGGACGTGTTCGTGACGCTCACCGGGAGACAGTTGCGCGATGCGTGACCACGCCCTGGTCCAGCTGACGCTCGCGCGCATGCGCGAATTCTACCGCGAGCCCGAGGCGATCTTCTGGGTGTTCGGGTTCCCGATCGTGCTGGCGTTCGCGCTGGGGATCGCCTTCCGCAACCGCGGGCCCGGCGAGCTGCGGGTCGCGGTGCTGCGCCAGGGGAGCGATTCGGCGCTGGCCGCGGCGCTGGGCCACGCTCCCGGCCTGACCGTCACGCTGCTCGACAGCGCCGCGGCGCGGCTCGAGCTCCGGACCGGCCGCGTCGCCCTGCTCGTGATCCCCGGCGAGCACATCGTGTACCGGTACGACTCGACCCGCACCGAGAGCCGGCTGGCGCGCCTCCAGGTGGACGACGCGGTGCAGCGGGCGCGCGGGCGGGCCGACGCGGTCCGCGTGGAGGACGAGCGCGTGACGGAGCCGGGCGCACGCTACATCGACTTCCTGATCCCGGGCCTGTTGGGCATGAACCTGATGGGGAGCGGGCTGTGGGGCGTGGGCTTCTCCGTGGTGCAGGCCCGCACCAAGCGCCTGCTCAAGCGCTACATGGCGACGCCGATGCGGCGCAGCCACTACCTGCTGTCATTCGTGCTGTCCCGTCTGGTGTTCCTGTTCGTCGAGGTCGCGGCCCTGGTGGGATTCGGGTGGTGGATGTTCGACGTGGGAGTGCGGGGCTCGTTCGGCGCCGTCGCCTTCATCACCGTGCTCGGCGCCCTGTCGTTCAACGGGCTGGGCATGCTGGTGGCGAGCCGTGCCCGCACCATCGAGGCGGTCTCCGGGCTGATGAACCTCGTGATGCTCCCGATGTGGATCCTGTCGGGGACGTTCTTCTCGTATGCCCGCTTCCCGGATACGATGCAGCCGTTCGTGCGAGCCCTGCCGCTCACCGCCCTGAACGACGCCCTGCGGGCCGTCATGATCGACGGCAGCCCGCTCACGCGACTGGGCACGCCGCTCGCGATCGTGACGGCGTGGGGCTTGGCGAGCTTCGTGGTCGCGCTGGGGATCTTTCGGTGGCGCTAGGTCAGGGGGTAACGACCACGACACCCTTCATCCCCAACGCGCTGTGAAACGCGCAGTGGTACGGATATGTCCCCGCGGTCCTGAAGGTGTACTGAAAGCTGCCCCCGGGCGTGCCGTCGCAGGGCGGGTAGGGGCAGGTCTGCGGCGGAGGGCCGGGTGGATTGATCGCGTTGCTGTTCCAGATGCCGGTCGTGTCGCTCGTGGACGTGTGGCCCGTCGTGCCATTGTTGTTCCAGCCGACGGCGCTGCCCACGGCGACTCGCACGGTCTCCGGTGAGAATCGGTAATCGGTCATCGTCACCGAGGCCGCCGGATTTCCCCCCCCGCCTCCCCCGGCGCTCGTGGGGCTCGACCCACCGCACGCGGCCGCCAGCACCGTAATAAGCACCTCACATCGCATCCGCATGGCGTCTCCCTTGGTGGTCCGACGCTATTGTGTGGGAGACGTCCCCGCCTGGCAATTCGGATTTTGTCCGGCTCGTGTCAACGCGCGGCTCACTCGCCGCGCAGCACGGCCCTGAGGCGGCGCAGCAATCCGCGTGACCGCCGCACGGCCTCCCGAAAGGCGGTCGCCGTCTGGAACCGGGCCCGCGGGTCGCTCGCCAGCGCCCGGCGCAACACCTCTTCCAGCTCGCGCGGCACGTCACGCCGGGCATCCGCGAGGGGCGGGAGATCGTCGGTCGTCTGGCGCGCCAGGATGGCCTCGGGGGTGCGTCCGTCGAACGGGGGACGACCGACGAGCGCAAAGTAGGCGGCGGCGGCGAGCGAGTACAGGTCGGCACGCTGGTCGACGCGCTCGCCCAGCAGCTGCTCCGGCGCCGCGAACTGGGGCGTGCCGCTGCGCGAGGTGGCGCCGCCGAACCGCCCATCGCCCCGCAGGGCCAGGGCCAGACCGAAATCGGTGATGCGCAGGCGGCCGTCCGGCTCGATCAGCATGTTCTCCGGTTTCAGGTCCCGGTGCACCAACCCGAGGGCGTGCGCGTGCTCCAGCGCCGAGAGCCCCTGGTCGAGCACGCGCACCGTCTGATCCACCGAGAGCGGTCCTTGCGTCTGGACCAGCTGGGCGAGATTGGTGCCGGGCACGAGCTCCATCGTGTACCACTCCAGTCCGGCCCGGCCCATGATGTCGTAAATGCTGACGATGCTGGGGTGGCGCAGCCGCGCGGCGAGCTGCGCTTCGCGACGGAACCGCTCCGTCACCGCGGCATCGGCCGTGAGCGACGGGTGCAGGACCTTGATCGCTACGTCGCGCTCGAGCGCGAGATCGCGCGCCCGGTACACCCTCCCGAAGCCGCCCGTGCCGATCTCCTCGAGCAGCTCGTAGTCGTCGCCCAGGGCGCGTCGCAGCCGCCGCTCGAAGCCCGCCTCCGCCAGGGGCGGCGTCGCCGCCGGCCCCTGGAACACACCGGCGTCGCTCACGAAGTCCTCGAGCATCTCGGTCGCCGTGTAGTAGCGGCTCGCCGGCGCGGCCTGGAGCGCGCGCAACAGGACGCGCTCCAGCGCCGCCGGCACAGCGGGCCGGAGCTGCCGCGGCGGCACGACCCGCGCCGGGTCCGCGTCCGGTTCGTGACCGGTGAGCACGTAGTAGACCAGGGCCGCGACGGCGTACACGTCGCTCGCCGGCTCCCCCGGGCCGCCGGCGCGCACCTCGGGCGCGACGAAGGCGCCCCCCGCCCCACGCTCCTCGGGCGGGACATTGGGCAGACACCAGTTGGCGTAGCGCAGGTCGGTGATCACGGCCCGGCCCGAGAGCTCGAGCATGAGCGTCAGTGGCACGATGCGGCGCAGGATCACACCGCGGGCGTGCGCGTGCTCGGCGGCGCTGAGCAGGTCGCGCACCAGGGTATGCGCCGTCGGGATCGGTCTCGGGCCCCGGCGCAGCGCATCGGCGAGGCTTTCCCCTTCCACCCAGTTCGTCGTCCGGTAGGCGAAGCTCCCCGCAGTCGCGGCCGCGTACACGTGGCGAATCGTGGGGTGGTCGAGCGCCGCGAGGGTCTCCGTCTCGCGCAGAAACCAGGCGCGCCCGGGCGCGTCGGGCGCGAGGTGCGCGTGCAGCGCGACGTGCCGCTTGAGCACGCGATCCCAGGCGTGGTACACCACGCGCTCCGCCGTCGCGGCGACCAGCCGGTCGAGGCGGAACGCCGGCTCGAGCACGCGGACGACACCATCGAGCAGCTCGGTGGGAGGCAGGGCGGAGGTCATCGCGTGGCCCAATCTAGCGACCCTCAGGGCTCCCCACCGCCCGACGTCCGGGTGTGACCGCCGTCACACCGTCGTAACCAAGCCGGGGCTGCCGGAGTCTTGAGAGAAACCCCGAACGGAGCCGAATTCACCTATGGGCCGTTATTTCCCAGCTCTTGGGCTCGCGCTGGCCGCCTGTGGACCGGGTGTCTATACGCGGGCTGAGGTCGTGTACGCCGAGCCGGTCCAGTACGAGTACGTCGTGCCGGTGGACCAGGTGGTGGTCGTGACGCGCGACGTACTGGTGCGTCGTGGTTACGTCGTCTATCGCGTCCAGGACGACGGTCCCACCCGGGTTATCTGGGCACGACGCGGTGACGACGAGGTCGTGCGCGTGTTTGCCACTCGAGAGCGAGGGCGCGTCCTGATCCGCGGGCTGCGCGAGATGCGGGACCGCAGCCGGCACAAGGCGTGGGTCCGTCAGGGCAGGGCCGAGGAAGTGGTGGGTGATATCGACGTGCGGCTGCGGGCCGTCGCGCACTAGCCGGCCGGTCGGGTGGCCAGTATTTTTGGCCCCCGACCGGAGGATTCCCATCGCCTACGAACCACTGCCCGACCGGCGCACCCGCGACGATCGCCGTCAACTCGACGACCGCCGCTCCGGTGTCGACCGCCGGTCGCGCGCGGAGCGGCGCCAGGGGAGCACGCCGGTACCGAACGAGCGCCGTTCCGGGGCGGAGCGCCGCTCCAGCGGCGAGCGGCGCCGGGCCCCGCGGCGCTCGCTCACGCCCCGCCGTCTGCTCCCGGACCGCCGCGCCAAGGGGAGTCCGCTGCTGGCGTAGCGAGTGCCTTACCTCAGGCTGATCGATTCCGTCACGCAGGACGTCACCGAGATCCGCGATGCCGTCGCACGTCTCGGCCGCAGCCCGGACTGTCGCGTGGTCGTGGACGGCCCGGGCGCGGGGGTCGTCTCCGCCCTCCATGCCGAGCTGCGCTACGAGGACGGCGCATGGCGTCTGGCCGACCTCCGCAGCCGCAACGGCACCTACTGGAACCACCGCCGGCTCGACGCTGCCGTTATCCTCGGGCCCGGTGATGTGATCGGTCTGGGCGAGTCGGGGCCGCGATTCGAAATCGCCGCCGTGACCGAAGGCCCGCCCCTCCCACCCACCGTCCCCGAGCGCCCCGGGCTCCCCACGGGAGACCGTGCGTACGGGGTCACCTTGCTCGACAGCGTCACTGGACGCCGCTACGAGGCGGCGGGCGTACGCATCCGCATCGGGCGGGGCCACGAGTGCGAAGTCCAGGTCGCCGCAGGCGCCGATACGACTGTCTCGCGGGTCCACGCGGAGCTGAGTGTGGACCCCTCCGGCTCACTCCTGGTGCGCGACGCCGGGTCGAGGAACGGCACGTGGGTCAACGGCGAACGGGTCATCACGCCGCTGCCCGTGCGGCTGGGTGACCGGATCATGCTCGGGGCGGGCGGTCCAATGCTCGTCGTCGACGGGCTCGGCACAATGCCACAGCTCGCGGTGGCGCGCCCGCCGGGGCGAGCACCACGCCCCAGCGTCGCGCGCGTCCTCGGCAAGGCTCTGGCGCATGCCAGGGAGGAGCGCCGGGCGGGCAAGCGGGGGTCGGCTGCATTCGTGCGAGCCGTCGCCGCCGAGAGCTCCCCCCGCTGGCTCATGAGTGTCGTGATGGTGTTGATTCTCCTCCTCGGAGCGGCCGTGTACGGCGTGTACTGGCTGCTCTCGACGCAGGTGGAGCAGACCAACCAGGCGCGCCAGAGCGTCGAAGATTCGGTGCGTCTGGTGACGCGCCGGCTCGAGCAGGACCTCCAGGCCGCCCGGGCCAGCGCGGCCCCCGCGGTGCTGGTGGAGAGTTTGCGCACGCAGCTCGGCGTCGCCCAGGCCCGCACCGCGGAGTTGCGTGCGGCGCTGGACCGGGCGCAGGCGGCTCTCGGCGCCCAGCTCGAGGCGGGCGAGGCGCGTCGTCTCGCGGCGCAGAACGACGTGCAACGGCTGCGGGAGGAGCTCGCCGCGGCGGAGCGGCGCGCGCCGTCCGCGGGCACGCTCGACAGTCTGCGCGGTGCCGTGGCCAGCGCCGAGCGGCAGACGCAAGGGCTCGACGCCAAGATCCGCGCGATCCGCGGGACCGATTTCGCCGCCATTGCACAGCAGAACCAGGGAGCGGTCGGGCTCATCACCGTGAGCTTTGGACGGGACTATTACAACGGGACCGGGTTCGTGATCACCCCCGACGGCTACATGCTCACCAACTGGCACGTCGTGGCCGACTCGCTGCACGCGCGACCGGATACGATCTGGGTGATCCTCGCCGATCAGTCCCAGGCCCGCTACGCCGATGTGATCGCCACGTCCCCGGAGCGCGACATCGCGGTGATCAAGCTGCGTGGCTATCGAGGAGGCTATATCGCGGCTGTCGACTGGAGCGGCACCAAGGCGCGGCAGGGTGAGCCTGCGGCGCTGATCGGATATCCGGCGGGGGCGGGGTTCGCCCGGCTACGCACGTCGGTCGTCCGTACGTCGATGTCGGCCGGCATCATCTCGCGCGCCACGGACGACGTCATTCAGTTCGACGGGATGACGATCGGTGGGTCCTCGGGAAGTCCGCTGTTCAACGCCAGTGGGGAGGTGATCGCCATCCACCGAGCGGGTCTGGCGCAGGCGCCTGGGTTCGGCTTGTCCGTACCGACCAGGCATGCGGTGGCCATCATGCCGATCCCGCTGCGCCGGGAGCTGGGGATCGAGTGACTGCTCGCTAGTTCTTCGAGTAATCGATCGTGACGACCAGGTCCGAACGGCCCGTGGCGGGCTCGGCGATGCTTACCTGCGCCAGTGTTGAGACAGTATCGATTATCGCATTCTGGGTCCCGGCCGCCGCGTGCCGCAGCGCGACGCGCGCCGCCTGAAGGCCGTCGAAGCTCGGCTTGGTATCAACAACTTGCGCGGTGACTTGCAGCGTGCCACGAGCTTGGGCTTCTGCGGTGAGCGGCCTACCCAGCCAGACGGCGCCGACCAACACTGCGGCCGCGACCACACGAGGGACTGAAAAACGACGTCGGTTTGTCATCTGAGTGCTCCTCGGGCCAGGGCCATTATCTTGGTGCCTCCTAAGGCATGGTCCGTACCTCGATGGCCAATGACATAATTATGTGCACCACAATAACTTATGGTCTGTTTCCTTGCCGAGCGCCAGCACGGCTGGTGTCGAATATCGTGACGGTTAGTGCGCGCTGGGCGGCTAAGCGCTTCCGTGTCTTGCCGTAGCGAACTACTCGTTCATTGTACAATATTTTGACGATCGTCAAGAAATAAAGCACTGTGGCACACCCCTTGCCTGTTGCGTAGGCACAACAATCGAGGCGCACGCGCCTCTTGGCTGTAAGCGCAGTACCACACGATAGATAGGGGGAGACGCCGCATGTACACTGCTTCCAAAGCCGCTCTTGCCACGCTGGTTCTCGCGCTGGTGGCGGCCACTACGGTCCGCGCGCAGGGCGTGAACGGCAGCATCTCGGCGACGGCGACGGTGCAGTCGCCGATCACGGTCACCGGGGCCCAGAACCTGACCTTCGGCAACGTCTTCCCCGGTGTGGTGAAGACCGTCGCGTACAGCGATGCCACCAACGCCGGCCAGTTCAGCGTAACCGGCCAGGCGAGCACGCCGGTCACGTATTCTTTCGCTCTGCCCGCCAATCTGACGAGCGCCGGCAACAACTTGCCGATCGGCTCGTGGTCGGGCTATGTGAACACGACCAGCTCCACGTCGGGTGGCTCGGCCATCACGCCCTCGGCGACTCCCGCAGGCGCGACGTTGAGCGGGAGTGGGGCGCTGTACTTCTTCGTCGGCGCCACGGTCACACCTGCGAACAACTTGCCGGCCGGCAGCTACACCGGTACGGTGACGCTTACGGTGTCGTACTAAACAGCCTTTTCGCATAAGTTTGGCTGTCGCCGCGCCGGCAGAGGCTGGATGGTCCCTCTGCCGGCGCAGCCACACACGGGAGGGCGCGCGATGAGAAGTCTGCGGTACGCGTTGGTCCTGACGGCGACGGCCGCTCTGCCGCTCGCCGCTCAGCGTCCCCTCACGGTGACGGGCATCCAGTCGATCACGTTCGGCACCCTCATCCCCGGCTTACCGACGTCTGTTTCGCGCACCGACGCAGCGAGGAGCGGGCGGTTCGATTTGGGTGGGCCCCACGACACCCAGGGCGAGGTGACGTTCACCTTGCCCTCCGTGCTGACCGGGCCGGCCGGCGCCACGCTGCCGCTCACGTTCTCCGGGAGCGACGCGGGCTACTCGCAGTCGCAGAACATCGGTAGCCAGATCGGGTTCGACCCGAAGCAGCCGTTCCTGATCACGTTCAGCGGGCAGGGGCGCGGGTCCGTGTTCCTCGGCGGCACTGCGCTGCCGGCGCCCACGCAGCGCGCCGGCTCCTACACGGGCACGATCACCCTCAACCTCGCGGCGTTCCCATGAAGCGGACCGGATTGTCGCTCGCGTTGCTGTTCGGGGCCGCACCGCTCGCCGGGCAAGGTGTGGTAATCGCCCCTCACGCGGTGTTCATGGAGGCGCGGACGCGCAGCGGAGCCGTGCTGCTGTACAACCCGAACCCCGAGCCCGTCGAGGTCGCCATATCGTTCTTCTTCGGCTTTCCGGCGACGGACTCCGCCGGAAGCATCGTCGTGCGGACGGTCGAGCACCCCGATTCGACGAGTCCGTCCGCGGCGGGCTGGATCCAGGCGTTCCCGCGCCGCCTCACGGTGCCGCCGCTCGAGCGCCAAACCATCCGCCTGCTCGCGAGTCCCCCGGCCGGACTCGCCGACGGGGAATACTGGGCGCGCCTCGTGATCTCCGCGAAGGGAGGACAGCTCCCGGTCACGGGCGTGGCGGACACGGCGCGGGTCAAGGTCGGGCTCACCCTCGAGGTGCGCACGATCATCGGCGTGTACTACCGCAAGGGAGCGGTACATACCGGCGTCACGGTGTCCGGCCTGCGCACGGCGGTCGTGGGGGATTCGCTCGCTCTCTGGGCTCACCTGACTCAGCAGGGCAACGCCGCCTATATCGGACGCGCGCACGCCGTGCTGTCAGACTCGGCCGGCAAGACCGTGAGCGAAATCAGGGTACCGATCGGGGTCTACTACGCGATGGAGCCGCGCTACACACTCCCGATCGGGGCGCTGGCGCCCGGTCGTTACCGGCTGCGCTTCGAGCTCGCGACGGAACGCGACGACCTCGCTCCGGAGCTGGTCCTGCCGAGTCCACCCGTGCGTGATTCGATCGACGTCCGGGTCCCATGACGCGACGGCCTGGTCGCGCCGGATTGCTGCTGCTCGGGCTGCTCATGCCGCGCTCCGCTCGCTCGCAAGGCGTGGGCGGAGCGGTCGGCATCGACGCGACCGTGATCGGGCAGGCGCTGAGCGTCACCACGCTGAGCAACCTGAACTTCGGGAGCGTTGCCAAGGGCGTCGCGACCACCGTGCAGCCCACGGCGGCCGGCGCGGGCGCGTGGCAGATCCAGGGCAGCAAGAACGCCGATGTGAGCATCACCTTCGTACTGCCCGCGCTGTTGACGAACATTCAGGCGCTGCCCGGCAGCACCATGCCGGTGTCGTTCGGGGCCACGTCGGCCCGCTGGAACCGGGCGACCAACAACGTGGCGGGCGCGACTGTCTTCGACCCGATCGCTGGCACCACGGGCAAGCTCGGCCCTCCCGCGAACCCGTACATCTACCTCTGGATCGGCGGCACTGTGAGCCCCGCCGCCACGGCCAAGCCCGGCGTGTACACGGGCACGATCATCGTCACGATCGCCTACCTGTAATCCGATGACACCGGTTTGGCGCGCGACGCGGGTCGCCCTGTGGCTCACGGTGGCCGGCGTCTCCGTGGCGGCCGCTCAGCGGGCCGCTCCGCCCGATACGGCGGAGCCCATCCTCGTGGAGCTGCGCCTCGGGCATGTCGCCGGTCGCACCGTCGCGGCGTACCGGGTGCGCACCGAAGTCCTGCTCCCGCTCACCCAGTTCCTGCAGCTCGCCGAGATCCGCTACCGCCTGAGCTCGGCCGGACGGCTCGAAGCCACCGTGGATCCGGGAGGTCGGCGTCTGGTGATCGACGCGGGCGGCGACACGATGAGCTACGGCGCGCGCCGCGTGCGGTTGGAGCCCGAGTACCAGAGCTTCCGCGAGGGGGAGCTGTACGTGGGCGCCGAGCGCCTGGGCGATCTGCTGGGATCGCCGTTCATCGTGGATTTCTCGGAGCTCACGGTGACCATGGCCGATCCGGGCGACCTGCCGGTGGCGCGCCGGCTGCGTCGCGAAGCGGCCCGGACGGCCCTGCTCCGGCCGCGCGAGCTGGTGCATCCGGATCTGCTGCTCGCGGCCGAGCACCCGCACTGGGACGGCCTGGTGTTCGATTACTCGCTGCTCGCACCCAGCGGCGACCCGCTCGCGGGCAGCGGGTACACGGGGGCGCTCGGGGCGGACGCGTTCGGCGGCTCGCTCGAGCTCGTCGCCTCGAGCGTCGGGCGGGCGGCGGACGGCGTGGTGCAGATCGCCGGGTCGTGGACGGGCGTGTGGCGCGACCAGCGCTGGCTCCAACAGCTCCGTCTGGGCGATGGTGTGTCCACGGGGCCCGCGCTGCGGCCGCTGCGCGGCGTCTCCATCACGAATGCACCGTTCGTCCGCCCTTCCCTCATCGGCATCGAGCGTTACGACGGCGTACTCGAGCCGGGGGGCGGGTGGTCGGTCGAGGCGTACCGCGGCGGGCAGCTCCTGGCGTTCGACTCGGCGGACGCCGCCGGTCGTTTCGACGTGCAGGTGCCCGTGCGGTACGGCGAAAACCCCGTGGACTTCGTGGCCTACGGCCCGCTCGGCGAGATCCGCGAGTTCAACCAGACCTTCCGCGTCGCCGACGAGCTGCTCCCCGCCCGGCGGTTCGAATACGGCGTCTCGGCCGGGTCGTGCCGCGGGACGCCGTGTGGCGCCACCGCCAACGTCGATCTGCATTACGGCGTGAGCGACCGTTGGACCGTGCGGGGCGGGCTCGATCAGTTCTGGCGCGACACGCTGCCCGATCTGACTCACGCCTACGTTTCGGTCGTGGGCAGCCCGTCGACCACCTGGACCGTCACGCTCGACGGGGTCACCGCCGCGTTCGCGCGCGCGGGGCTGCGCTACGAGCCGTCCATCGACCGGCGCGTGACCGCGGAATACACGCGCTACGCCGAGGGCACCGTCGCGCCCATCCTCTCGCCGCTCGGCGCCCGTTCGCGGCTCATGCTGTTCGGGTTCTGGCGACCGATCCGCCGGGCGGGCTTCTTCTTCTTCGACGGCACCCTCGACCGTCAGACGAGCGTGGCCGGCACCACGACGTTCGCGCGCGTCGAGAGCTCGACCGAAGGTCAGGCGGTGCGCGCGTTGCCGTTCGTCCGGTTCGAGCGGGACGCCCCGGCCGGCGTGCCGGGGGCGACCCGGTGGTTCAGCGGCGCCAGCGCCGTCGTGCTGCCGCGCCCGGCGCTCGGCCCGGTGCTGGGGCCGATCTGGCTGCGCGGCGCTGTCGAGATCGAGACCGACGGCCCGCTGCGGCTGTCGTCGTATTCGCTGCTCGCCGCCCGCCCCGTCGGCGCGGGGTTCCGGGTCGAGGCGGGTGTCACATGGCTGCGCGGGTCAGGCCCGGTGTTGTCGCTCTCGTTCACGTCCTACCTCGCCGCGCTGCGGTCGTACACCACGGTGAGCGCACCCGCCGGCGGCACAGTCAGCGGAACACAATACGTGCAGGGGTCCGTGCTGTGGGACCGCGCGACCGGTCGGCTCACGACGGCGCCCGGGCCCTCGCTCGAGCGGTCGGGCGTATCCGGGCGGGTGTTCCTGGATGAGAACGCGGACGGCGTGCAGAACCCCGGGGAGCGGGGCATTCCGGGCGTGCGCGTGCGGGTGGGCACGAGCACCGCCGTCTCGGACTCGAACGGCGAGTTCCGCGTGTGGGACATCGTGCCGTTCGAGCCGGTCAGCGTGCAGGTGGACTCGCTATCGCTCTCCTCCCCGCTGCTCGTGCCGGCGTTCGCGAGCGCGCTGCTCGAGCCCGGCCCCAACCGCTTCCGCGGCCTGAACATTCCGATCGTGCAGGCCGGCGTGGTGGAGGGTCGGGTGAGCCGCGGGGCGGGTGCCGGGCGCGTCGGCGTTCCCGGTGTGACGCTGCGGCTCACCGACCGGCGCAGCGGAGTCACGCAGCGCTTCACCACGTTCTCGGACGGCGCGTTCTACGTCCTGGGGGTGAAGCCCGGCGACTACGACCTGACGGTGGACCCCGGTGTGCTGGACGCGCTGCAGGCGACCGCCGGAGCGCTGCGGGTGCGGCTCGCGCCCACCGCGACCGGCGTGGGCGCCTCCGGTCTGGAGGTCGAGCTCAGGCCGAGGCCGTAGCCCGCCCCGCGACCTCGCGGACCACCCGCTCGAGCACGGCGAAGTCGAACGGTTTGGCCACCGTGGGCGCGCCGGATTCCTTGAGCAGCGTGGCCGTCTCCGGCGTGAAGGCGTCGCCGGTGCTGAACACCAGGCGCGCCACGAGATCGGGCCGGTCGCGCCGCAGCCGCTCCAGGAACTCTCGTCCGCTCATCCCGGGCATCCGCACGTCGGAGATAATCACGTCGAAGTCGCGCTGCTCGAGCCGGCGGATCGCCTCCCAGCCGTCGGCGACGCCCTCGACGTGGATGTCGCGGCGCTGCAGGAAGCGCAGCAGCGCGTCGCGTAACGCGACCTCGTCGTCCACCACGAGCACCGCGAGCCGGCCGGCGGCCGGGGGCGGGCCCGGCTCCGGAGTGGCAGCGGGCTCGCGGGCTTCCTCGCGCTGGTCGCGCGGCAGCAGCACGCAGAAGCGGGCGCCTCCTCCCGGCTCCGACTCCACCCAGATGCGGCCGCCGTGGTCCCGCGCGATGCCGTAGCAGATCGAGAGCCCCAGCCCCGTTCCCACGCCTTCCGGCTTCGTGGTGAAAAACGGGTCGAAGATCCGGGTGCGGAGCTCAACCGGAATGCCCGGGCCCGAGTCGGCGATCTCGAGCCGGGTGTCGGGCTCGTGGGCTCGGGTCCGCACGGTGATCGTGCGCGGAGTGTCGACGGTCACGAGAGCCTGCTCCGCGTTGATCAGCAGGTTGAGGAGCAGCTGCTGCAGCTCGGAGGCGTCCGCCCAGATCTTGGGGTCGCCGGGATCGAGGTCGAGCGCCACCGTGATGTTCAGCGTCGAGAGGTGGTAGGAGCGCAGCGCGAACGTGCGGCGGGCGATGTCGTTCAGGTCCACGAGGGCGCGCTGCTTGCCGCCCGCCCGCGCGAACGCCAGCAGGCTGGACGTGATCCGCCCGATGCGGGTGGCTTCATCGTACATCATCTGGAGCATATCGCGATGCTCGGGCTTGAGCTCGTCCAAGAGCAGCGTCTGCGCGAAGCCCGAGATGATCGCCGCCGGGTTGTTGATCTCGTGGGCGACGCCGCTCACCAGCTGGCCCAGGGCGGCCAGCTTTTCCGCCTGCTGATACTGGGACTCGCTGCGCCGCTGGTCGGTGACGTCCCGCGCGAGAATCAGCACACGGGTGATCGCGCTGCCCTCCCGCACCGGCGCGTACAAGAGCGCCGCGATGCCGTGGCTCCCGTCGGCGCGGATCAGGGGGATCTCCAGGCGCTGTACGTCGCCCCGGAATGCCGCGGCGAGTCGCTCCTGGACGAGGGCGACGGCGTCGGGGTTCACGAAGTCGAACAGGGTGGGACGCTGGGTGGTCCCGGGGAGGGCGCCCATGCCCCGGGCCGGCTCGTTCGCCTCGAGGACCCGGCCGGCGTCGTCGACCACGACGATGGCATCGGGCACGGCGTCCATGACGAGCCGCAGGTTGCGCTCCGCGGCCGCGGTCGCCGCGAGTGAATCCATGAGCGATCGGGTCTGACTCGCGACCTCGTTCTCGAGCAGTGCCGCATAGCGACGGTTGGCGCGGAGCGAATACGTGGACCGGACGCCGATGCTCGCTACCGCGGCGCCGATCAGCACGGCGGCGACGAGGGTGCGCGCCGCCCGATCGGCGGGGGCGAGCAGATAGGCCAGCACGATCACCAGGAACGAGAGGGCGGCGATCGTCACCAGCGTGCGGGTAAGGCGGTCAAGGGGGGGCACGGGCGACCTCCGCGCTAACCTAACGGCCATCCCCGGCGGCCGGGAGGGTTCGTTATGTTTCGCGGCCGTATGGACCTCCTGGGATGGAAAGACGCGCCCCGCGCGACACTGGGGCAGTGGGACGATTTCGCGCGCTTTGCCGACGCGGCGCGACGCGACGGGCTGACGCATACGGTCGTTTGCGGGATGGGCGGCTCGAGCCTCGCACCGCAGGTGTTCGCGGCGAGCTTCGGGGAGTCCCGCCTGGCGGTGCTCGACAGCACCGACCCGGCCGCCGTGCTCGCGGTGGCGCGCGCGCCGGACTTCGGCCGCACCCTGTTCGTGATCTCGAGCAAGTCGGGGACTACGGTCGAGACGCTCTCGTTCTACCGGTTTCTCGCGGCGCGTGCCGGACCGGAACGCTTCGTGGCCATCACCGATCCCGGCAGCCCGCTCGAGACGCTGGCCCGCGAGCGCCGCTTCCGGGCCGTGTTCCCGCACCCCCCGGACGTGGGGGGACGCTATGCCGCCCTGACGGTCGTGGGGATGCTGCCCGCCGCGCTCGCGGGGATCGATGGTCGTGTCCTGCTCGAGCGGGCGCTCGCGGTGGACCCGGAGGCGGCGCGCGCGCTGGGCGCGCGTATCGCCGCCGCCGCCCTCGCGGGGCGGGACAAGCTCGTGCTGCGCCCGCCGGCGGCGGTCACGCGGCTGGCGGACTGGATCGAGCAGCTCGTAGCCGAGAGCACCGGCAAGGGCGGACGCGGCGTGATTCCCGTGGTCGACGATCCCGTCGGGGCGCAGTATCCCGATGGCCAGGTCGTCACCGATGTGCCGCCCGAGCCGCTCGCTCTGGGCGCGGCGTGCGTTTCGTGGGAGTATGCCACGTGGGAGCTGTGCGTCCGTCTGGGGGTGAACGCGTTCGATCAGCCGGACGTGGAGCAGGCGAAGGCGCTGGCGCGGGCCGAGCTGGCGGGGGGGGTGGGTGCCGGCGCAGGGGAGCAGCATGCTGCGCCCCTACCAACGATCACCCCCGAATCGCTGCGCCAGGCGGCACGGCCCGGCGACTACCTGGCGATCCTGGCGTACCTGTCACCCACGCCCGACGTCACCGCCAGGCTCCAGGCGGTGCGTGCGGCCTGGGGGCGCGCGCTCGGGTGCGTCACCACGCTCGGCTTCGGCCCGCGCTACCTCCATTCCACGGGCCAGCTGCACAAGGGTGGTCCCAGCACCGGCCTGTTCCTGGTGGTCACCAGCGACGACGCGGAAGACGCGGAGATTCCCGAGAGCGGAATCACGTTTGGACGGCTCAAGCGCGCTCAGGCACGGGGGGACATTCGGGCGTTGCTCTCGCGGGGACGGCGCGTGGCGCACGTGCATCTGCGGCGCGCGGAGGAGGTCACGCAACTCGCAGACCTTCGTCCAGCATGAGCTCGGCCCACTCGGGCACTGGTGGGATCCGTTTGAACAGATCGCGCCGCGCGCGATGGAGGCACTCCAGCATCCGGTAGAACGTCAGGTGCCGGGCGGCGCCTGGCTCACTCGATTCCTTGTAGGTGTCGACGAACTGCCTCACGACGCCGTCCAACGCCTTGAGCGAGCCCAGCTGCGTCAGGGCCAGTCGTTGCACGGACACGACGAACCAGGCGACGTCCCGACTCGGGTCCGCCACGTCGCACTCATCCAGGTCGAGCACCGCAGTGCGCCCGTGGCTCAGCAACACATGCTCGGGCATGTAACTGCCGTGCCCGGCGCGGAAGCCGTCGATGCCGGCACCGGCCCGGGCGTCCTCCAGCCTGCGAAGAAGCTGCGCGGCTTTGGCGGCGAGCGACCCCTCGAACGTCGCGATCCGGTCCGCCCAGTGCCGAGCCCGCTCGAGCAGCGCCTCCGGCTCGGCCGTCTGGCCGAGCCGCGGCGCCGTGGCATGGAAGCGCGCCAGCCACCGGGCGCCACGCTCAGCGGCGGCCAGCTGCTCAAGGGGGCCGCCGCCCAGGAAGACCTCTTTCGCCGCGGATCCCTGCACCCGCTCTTCCAGCAGCAGCTGCAGCGTGGGCAGGAACGCCAGCGGTTCCGGGATCGAGAACTCCGAGTCCGTGCCGAAGCCGGCTGCGCGGACCGCGGTCATGACCCGAAAGATGTCCGAGCGATCGGTGGTGTGCACCTTACCGATCACCGTGTGCCACCCGCTCTCCGTCCGCACGCCGAGCTCGAAGGTGCAGCGAGCGAGGTGCGCCTTGAGCGGCTGGACACGGAGCTCGAGGGGACGGCCCCACCGCCAGGGACCGAGGGCCAGCCGCTCGAGCTCGTGACGGAATTCCTCCCGATCGAAGACGGCGGCAAAGCCGGCGATGACGACGCGGGCGTCCTTTTCCGCGTAGGGAGTCCTCATAGCGCGAGCGCCTCCAAGCCTTGGTCTAGCATGGTGGCCGTCCACTCCGGTGCCGGGGGATTCCGGCCGAGCAGGTCACGTCGGCCGCGATGCAGGCACTCCACGGCGCGGTAGAACCCGTATCTCGGCAAGCCGTCTCCGCGGCTGGACGCGCGGTACGTGTGGAGAAATTCTTCGGCCACGTGGTCCAGTGCGTGGAAGGAGCCGAGGGATTTCAGCGCGAGTCGTTGGAGCGAAATCACCCACCAGGCGACCTCGCGAGCCGGATCCGCCACGCCGTACTCGTCGAGGTCGATCGCGACGGTGCGCGGTCCGGACAGGATGACGTGGTCGGGAATGTAGCTGCCGTGCGTGGCGCACGGGTCTTCCGCGACGGTCGCCGGGAGGCTCCGTTGCAAGCCCGTAAGCAGCGCCCGGGCCTTGCCGGCGAGGGGCTCCCCCCAACGCACGATCTCATCGGTCCAGGTCTCGCAGCGCGCCACCTCGGCGGCCGGGTCAATCCGCTTCCCGAGCCGGCGAGGCGCGGCGGCTTGGAAACGCGCCAGCCAGCCCGCGCAGCGTCGAGCGACCGCGGCATGCTGCGCTCGATCGCCGGTCAGCAAGACGTCCTTCGCCGACGGACCGGCCACGTTCTCTTCCAGGCGCACGCCCAGCGCGGCGAGATAGGCCAGCGGTTGGGGAATGGAGAACTCCGCGTCCGGTCCGAAGCCGGCATGGACGAAGGCCTCCATCGCCTGGAAGATGTCCGCGCGGTTGCGGGCGTAGGTCTTGCCGATCAGCGAGCGTCGTGCGCGGGCAGTGTGGACCGTGACTTCGAACGTGCAGCGTCGCGTGTGCGCCTTGCGCACGCGAACGTGTACCTGTCGCGGCATTCCCCAGCGCCACTGCGAGCGGCACAACCGCTCGAGCTCCTCGCGCAACTCGGGCCGTTCCACTACGTCCGAGACACGAGGCGCGGTGCCCTGCGTCCCTCGCGGCGCGGATTCGAGCGTCATCCGACCCCAGCGGCCTGTGTCGCTCCAGGCGCCCAGTTCTCTTCCTCGAGCAGGGTGGCGAGCTCTCGCAGGAAGTTCCCGAAGTGCCGGGATAAGGCGCGATGCGGCCCCCACCAGGCGAGCCACTCGAGCGCCTGATACAGGGCCACGCCGGTCAGTTCCTCGCGAAACGCCGCTTCGTCGATGCGCCGGCCGGTCTCCGCCTCATACTGCTCGCGGTAGGCGCGCCGCATCGCGTCGCGTTGCTCCGTGGTCCACTTGCCCGACGTGAGGCTCACGAGGTCGAACGTGCCGGGGCCGAGCGCGGCCGTCTCCCAGTCGATCACGACGACCTTGGGGCCGTGCTTGCTGCGGCGCAGCAGGATGTTCTTGCCGAAGTATTGTCCGTGGAACACGCAGCGCGGTAACGCGCTGAGCCATTCGATGCGGTCCATGAAGCACTCGAGGCCGCGCGCGACCAGGGTGTGCTCCGCACCCGTGAGCTGGGGCAGGAGCTGCTCGACGCGCTCGGCGCAGCGTCGGTAGTGCGCCTCGTCGTAGCGGGGCAGGAATCGTGTCTGGGTGTCGGGCAGGCCGTGCGTCGCCGCATGGAAACGCGCCGCCCAGCGGGCCGCGGCCGTCCAGCGGGGCATGTCGAGATAGTTGTGCAACAGCGTCCGCCCACCGTCCTCGAAAAAGGCCCAGAAGCGATCGCGCTCGGGCTCCCAGCGGTATCCGTACAGGTGCAGCGTCCCGAACCGCTCCGGAGAGAGGATCGTTTCGTACATCTGCAGCTCCCGCCGACCGGGTTCGAGGTCGTACGCACGCACGGCCCGCGCCTTCTCCATCTGATGGTTCGGATGGAGATCCTTGAAGAACACCAGCAGCGGTCGTCGCTCGCCCTTGAGCGAGACACGCAAGCGCTCGGTGGGGAAACTGGAGCTCCCCCTCGAGAACTGGCGACGGATTTCCTGAATCCGGATGGGCCGGCCCCGGAGCCGGGTCAGCCCCGCCTCGAGCGTTCGGCGAATCGCGGGAGTTAGCCGCTCGTCAACCGGTCGCGGCTCGACCGCGCGGCTTCGCTGTTTCGTTGCTACGGCGGGCGTCGACCGCTCGCCGCCCATCATCCGGCGCCCGCCCGAGTCCCCGATTCACGGGAGAACTGCCACACGCGGTCGCGGCTCTCGGCGATGACCGACTCTCCGTCCGGTCCCACGCCGACGAGCCGATACGCGGCGGATTCCTTCCCGTCACGTAGCACTTCGATGGTGTCCGGCTCGCCTGCCCCTTCCGCGAACGCGAGCCAGGCCTTCACGGCGGGGTGCCAGGCGAGCCGCCCCCACAATACGCCATGCGATTGTTTCAGATCGCTCATGGCGCCTCCCTCCAGGCGAATGAGTTATCCGTCGAGTGACGGCTGGCAGACCTTCGCGCCCCGCCGGGCAATCGGCGTGCCGTACATGCCACAGGGGGCGCCACACGGTGCATGATCGCGCAGTCACGCAAGTGCCTGCGGCGCAACGCCGTGACGGTGTAGGGATTGTGCGTGCGGCGGTGCCGCGTTACCGCAGCGTTACGCGATGAACGGCGTGTGGAACGGGCGCCGCTGCGCCGCGGCGGCGGCTCGCGTGACCTACATCACGCGGCGGGACGAGGGGAAGAGAACGTCTAGCGGCTCAGCCAGAAGTTCAGCTTCACGAGGAACACGTTCTTCGGCCGGTCGAGCAGCAGCTCGCGGCCGAAGTCCCGCGCCACATCGAAGCTCGTGTCGTACTGGAAAAAGTTGGACCGGCTGTGCGTCCACGCGAAGAAGATGGTCGACCCGGGGCGATACTCCCAGCGCCAAACCGCCTTGACGCTCAGCGAACGCGTCCGGAAGTCGGGATTGTTGATGGTGAACGGCGCCACAGGTCCCGATCCATCGGGGTCGATCGTGTATGTGTTCCCGCTCTTCACGATGGTCGAGCCGTTTTCCCCGTACGTGTTGAAGGCAAAGGTCCGGGGCGCCTGCAACTCCTTGAAGCCGCGATAGGCACCCGTGAACGTGAACGGCTGCGCGTACAGCTGGAAGCTCAGCGCCGGCGAGAACGTGGCGTTGAAATGCAGCGTCGCGCTCACCTGGTGCTCGATCAGCTCGGCGAATACGTAGCGCGCGCCGAACGTGGCGGCTGTTGAGTCGCTCACCCTCTGCACCCTCTGGACGTACTGGGCGGGGAATCGTCCCGTGACGTATTCGGGAGCGAGGCTCAGGGACACGGCCGAGCTGGGCCGCAGCGTCAGCTTCGGGACCAGCACCTCCAACGACCAGCCACCCGCGGTATCGCGCGACAGCGCCGCGAAGACATAGGCGCTTGCCATCTTCCGGTCGTCGGTGTAGGCGTCGGCAGTCAGGTGCCAGGAGGGCGGGGTGCGCGCGAGCGGGCCGCCGCGCGTGAGCCGGTCGTCGATCGCGCCTCCCGCGTAGCTCGCGGTCAGCTCCGCGATCCAGAAGTTCCGGAACTGCCCAAACGCGTACGTGCCGATTTTCTGCTGAATCAGATTACCGTCGTAGTTCCAGCCACGACCGAGCGACAGGTCGACCAGGGCCTGTTGGAACACCTTGCCCGGATGGCTCCAGCGCCGCCGCAGCGCGGCAGCCGTGGAGATGCGGTCGACGCGCTCCTGGAAGCCGAGGTCGTTCACCTCGAAGCCGGGGGAGACGAATTCGCCGCCGAGGCTCCAGGTCCAGGCGCCGCCCACGCGGTTGAGGAACGCATCGCCGGTGATCCCGGTGAGCGACGTGCGGAGCGAGTCGTAGTGGAAGCTCTGCGCGTCCGGTCGCCTGTAGTAGCGGGCCGACGACTGCTGGGCCTGCTGCAGCGCGAGCGGGCTGCCCCGGATGTAGGAACCTCCCAGGCTCGCGGCCAGCGTGTACGTCTTGTGGCCCCAGCGATGGAACAGGTCCACGCCTCCGGCATAGGCGGCGCTGCCGAGCATGTCGAGCGCCGGCGTGTCGAGATCGCGGTTCACGGCCGTGCCGACGAAGCCGATGGTCGTATTGCCTCCGCGCAGATCGCGCTTCAACCGGGCGACGAAGTAGTTGGTGAGTGGCGCGACCTCGTCGCGCTGGCGCAAGGCGGGCGCGGAGTCGAAGGCCGAAGTGGCCCATTCGCGCGCGGTGACCGCGTCCAGCACGCCGATCGACCAGCCGTTGGCCCGTCGTCCGGAGAGCTTCGCCGCGCCCAGGATGGTGCTGTTCGACGGCATGTCGACGTAGTCGCCGGGGGCGTCGCCCTGCGGCGGCTCGCCGATGCGCCGCGAGTAGAAGAACTGCGGTCGATCGCTCAGTTTGGCCAGCCCGCCGCCGTTGCCGGCGAACCCGAAGATGTTGCCTCCCTCGACGAAGAACGGCCGCTTCTCCTCGAGCTCCACCTCGAATTGCGTGAGGTTGACGATGGCGGGATCGAGGTCCACTTGCCCGAAATCCGGATTGACCGTCGCATCGAGCGTGAGGTTGGAGCTCACGCCGTACTTGAGGTCCGTGCCGACGCCTCCCAAGTACGAGCTGCCGCGGTCGAACGGATTGTTCGGCGACTTGGGCGTGTCGTACTGGCTGTGCGCGACGACGTAGGGGAGGAGTGCCACGTGCCTCGGCGTCGGCAGGTCCTGGAGCCCCGCGAGGTCGGCGAACCGTGAGGCGACGCCGCTCTCGGTCTTGCGCACGAGCGGAAACATGTCGAGCTCGTTCTTGCGCTGGATCCAGCGCTCGAAGCGCACGCCCCACACCTGCTGCGGCGCCCCCGAGAACCGCAGCTGCGAGAGCGGAATCCGCATCTCCACGGTCCAGCCCTGCGAGTCGACCGCGGTTGCCGCCTCCCACACCGCGTCCCATAAGTCGTCCGAGTAGCCGCCATCGTCTCCCAGCAGGGCATCCCGCTTCGCGCCGGCGGCGTTGACGATGAATTCGAAGGCGGTGCGGCGGTCGTGGTAGCTGTCGAGCAACACCCGGAACTCGTCGCTGTGCGTGTTCACGTCGCGCCGCCCCAGTCGCGCGATGATCTGCCGCGGCGCGGAGTCGAACAGGCGCGCACCGACGTACAGCGCATCGGCGTCGTACAGGATCCGCACCTCCGCGCGCTCGGTGGCGGGTGCGCCCTCCAAGGGGTCGCGCTGCAGCAGTCCGCCGACCGGGGTCGCGAGGGCCCAGGCGGCATCGTCCAGGCGTCCGTCGAGCACGGGTTTCGCCGCGGGTGCGACCCGCGCGGCGGTGACGGCCACCGGGACGTCCGGGACGCGGGCCTGGTCGACAGACCCTGATTGCAGCAGCAAGAGCGGAATGATCGGAATCACGGTGCCATCTCCCTCGCCATCAGCGTGGTGTTGAGCACACCTTCCAGAATGCGCTTCGAGTCGAACTGGGTCTCGGCGATGTGTCGGGCCGCGTGGCAATGGCGCCCGTAGTCGCTATTGATCGCGTCCAGGGCGCGAGCGGCCTCGTCGACCGACGAAAAGCGGAACATGCCCTCCCCGTTGGGGAGGGAGGAGCTCGGACCCGTGTCCTGGACCACGACCGGCTTGCCGCTGGCCAGGTAGCACACGGTGCGGTCGCTCACCCAGGCGTTCTGGAACGTCATACACGACGCCTTGGCGCAGCTGAACTCGCCACGCGAGCCTTGCACGTACGAGCGGTAGGCCTCAGGGCTCCCGGCGACATCCCGGGAGTGCCGCACCCGCCAGCCGTTCTGTGTCAGGCACGCGAGGTCTGCCGCGTCGCGCTCGTCCGTGTAGAGCGCCAGCTCCAGCGGCTGGCGCGTGTGGCGCGGCAGGCTCTCGAACTGCAGGAATGCGACGCGCTTCGTGTTCTCCCGTAGCACGGTCTTGCCGTTCTCCGTGACCTTGAGCCAGTCGGTCGTCGACCAGCTCGAGACGGTCGTGAACGCCTCGGCGTGGGGATCGTAGGTGAAGGGCCAGAGATCGAGACACACGGGGGGCCGGATGTGGTGCCACTGCAACCCGCAGTCGGAGAAGCGGGCCGCGGGCGTCCCCACCGTTTCGCCGGTAGTCAGGTAGCAGTCGTGGGGCGCTACGCTGAGCTGACCCGTGCTGATCCAGAACTGGAGCAGGCCGGGGTCGATGTCCACGAGCGCCGTGCGCCGGGCGCAGCCGAGCAGCCGGGGGTCGATGGCGTAATGGAAATTCAACAACAGGTCCGCCTGCCGCAGCACGCGCTCCGCGTCGGACCACTCGCCGCCGACGAAGCGCAAGGCGTCGGTGCCGGCGGCCGCTCCCCGATCGCGCGCGTAGAGCAGCGCCTTTCCTTCGAGCCCGAAACGCCCGAGCCGCTCGAAGAAGGCCGAGAGCATGCGCGTCTCTGCAGCGCGATCGTCCGGGGGACGGAACTGCTCCAGCCAGTACACGTCGCAGCCGAGCCGCCGCAGCCCCTGGGCGTATTGCATGTACACCCAGAAGTGACCGCCCCCGTCGGGGAAGTTCGCGACCTTGTAGACCGAGATGACGGCGATCATGCTGCGGCCTCCAGCAGGCTGCGGAACCCGACCAGCCGAATGCCCCGCTCGGCCAGCGCCTGCCGCGCGCGCGGATCGCACAGGGTGCGCAGCTCGGCTTCGCGCTCCTTGGCGTAGCTCGAGACGAGTCCCTCGTCCACGTAGCCGGCATGACAGGTCAGCTCGGTCACGCCCGGACCCAGCTCGCCGTCCAAGAGGCGCAGCAGGCCGTCGACACTGATCTGCTCCAGATGGGTCTCGCCGCCCCACTGGCCGTAGAACTTCGAGAGATGGCGCACAGGGGAGTACCCGCGCACCGGGACCCCAATGCGCTCGGCCCACACGCGCACGTAGGGCAAGACGCGCGGGTGGCGGTGCACGTCGTGGTGCGAGTCCACGTGCGTCGGCGACGCACCGACGAGCTCCGTGAAACGGCCGAGCTGACGCTCGAGCTCGGCGGGGACGTCCGCCGTGCCGTCAGGGTCGAGCTCCACATGCAAGCCCACGCTCAGGGCGGGACAGTCGCGACCGAGGGCGGCCGCTTCCACGCTCGCGGGGCGGTGCACCATCAGGCTCGTGCTCGTGAGGATCCCCTCGCGATGCGCCTGGACGATCCCCCGGTTCACCCCGTGGCTGATGCCGAAATCGTCGGCGGTGACGATGAGCACGGTCAGGGGCGCTGTCATTCTGGAAGCGGCGGTCGGAGCGCCTCGAACCAGCGCTCGTAATCGATGAGCTCCGCGATTCCCCACGCGGCGCCGTCGTTGAGGGCCGCGATCGCGTCAAACAGGATGCAGTGGGCGTAGCGAGCGCTCTCCGCCGTGTGGCAGAGCAGGTTCAGCTCTTCGGTTCCCGGAAGGCACCGGCCCACGCGATCCACGGCGTCGCGATAACGCTGCACGATCCACGGGCGCTCCGCCGCCGAGGACTGGTACAGGAAAGTGGAGAGATCGTAACTGAATGGGCCCGCGCCGACGTGGTCCCAGTCGATCAGCCGCGCACGGGGGTTGTCGCCGGCCAGAGGCACGAAGACATTCTTGGGCCAGAGGTCGCCATGCAGGAGCGTGTCGGGTCCTGCCGCCTCCTGCATGAGGCGCACGCGCCGCGGCGCGTCCTCGCGCAGCCGCTGCAGCCGACAGAGCAACCGCTCCCGGGCTCCGGCGAACTCTGGTGGCACCTCAAGCGGCGGGGTCGCGAGGGCCTCGAGCGCGGCGATGGCATCCCCGAGGTTCGCCGTGAAGAAGTGCACGCCATGGTCGCGAGCACGCCAGCGGACTTCGGGCAGGAGCGGGTGTCCCGCGGCGCGCGTGTGCAGCTCGGCAATGAAATCGACCGCCGCCGCCAGACGCCGCGGCAGGCGCTGGACGGCGAGACCCTCGTCGCCGAGGTCCTCGTAGACGTGCCACACCCAACGCCCCTCTCGCTCCGCGGCGGCCGCCAGCAGCCGCGGGCAGCCGTCGCCGAGACCGATGGCGGGCAACCAGCGCTCTGCGACGAGACGGTCCGCTTCCGCGACGGTCGGCGGGTGCCGCTTCAGCACCAGCGCACGGTCGGGCGCGCTGCCGATTCGCAGGCGGTAGACCGCTTGTTTGAGTCGCTCGAGCTGCATCGTCCGCTCCGAGCCCCGTCCGACGCCGTCACCGACGATCCGCTGCAGCAGCTCGCACAGGTTCGCCCCACCGGGCTCCCGCCACTCCTCCAGCGAGCGCTCCAGCCCCTGCAGATCGACCGTACGGCTCGTCCGACTCGCCATCCTCGCCCCTTTCAATCCAGAGCCCGCTCCAGCACCCCTGCGACCACGCGGCAGCCGTCGAAGTGCTCTTCGGCGAGATCGCGCGCCAGGCGACAGTGTCGCTCGTAGTCGCCCTCGATCGCCGCCAGGGCGCGCACCGCTTCGTCCATCGACCGGAACCGGAACATCCCGGCGGCATCCGGCAGGAAGCGGCTGGGTCCCGTGTGTTGCACAACGGCGGGTTTGCCGCTGGCCAGATAGCAGATCGTGCGGTCGCTGACCCACGCATTCGCAAACTGGACGTAGCACCCCTTGACGCAGCTGAACTCTCCTCTCGAGCGCTGGATGTAGCCACGGTATTCCTCGGGCGTCGCGCTCACATCCCAGGCCTCGCGAATGCGCCAGCCCTGTGGCTCGAGACGCGCTCGCCATTCCTCGTGGTGCTCGCCCAGACACACGGCCAGCTCGAGTCTTGCGGGCGTTCGCGAGGGAAGCCCCGCGTACTCAAGGAATGCCGCCGACTTATCGTTCGAGAACGTCGTGCCGGCGAACTCGAACGTCCCGCCCCACCAGTGCGTCACGGTGGTAAACGGCGCTGCCGGGTCGGCGCGCACTACCGGCCACTCGGCGAGGAATACGGGCGGTGGCGTGTAGTGCCAGCGCAGGCCGCAGTCGGGCGAGCGGGCCGCGGGCGTGCCGACGGTCTCACCGATGGTGAAGTAGCTGTCGTGGGGCGGTACGCAGATGTCGCCTGTGGTCATCCAGACCTGGAGCACCCCGGGGTCGGTGTCGACGAAAGCGGAGCGGCGAAACCGTCCCACCACCGCCGCCGGCAGGGCGTGCGTCAGGTTCAGGAGCAGATCGGCCTCGGCCGCCGCATCCAGACTCATGCCGGCGGCCGTCAGGTCACCGGGGAGAGGTTGGCCGTTGATCGAGTAGAGCGCCAGCGCGTCGGCGAACCCGTAGCGGCCGAGGTGCGCCTTCAGGGCGGCGAGGCACTCGCGCACGTCGCGACCGCGCCAGCGACGGCGGCGCGCCACCGAGGCGTCGTCCGCGGCGTCCTCCACGCCCTCGAGCCAGATCACCCGGCAGCCGGCGGCGCGCAGGGACAGCGCCCAGTTGAGGTACACCCAGAGGTGCCCGCCTCCCTGGGGATAGCCGACGGTGTTGGCCGGTGCGAGACAGACGGTGAGGCTCATAGCGGCGGACGCAGGGTCTCGAACCAGTCGTCGATGTCCACCAGTCCGCTCCGGCCCCACTCGGCGCCGTCGTGCAGCAACGCCATGGCGGGCCAGATGATGCTGCTGACGCCGCGGGCCGTCTCGGCGGCGTAGAACACGGCGTTCAGCTCCCGGTCCTCCGGCAGCCGGTGGCCCGCGCGGTCGAGCGCCTCGCGATAGCGGCACACCATCCACGGCCGATCGTCGGGCGACGACCGATAGAGCAGCGTCGAAACGTCGTAGGTCGCCGGACCCACGCCCACGTGATCCCAGTCGATCAGGCGGGCGCGCGGCTGGTCGCCCGCCACCGCGACGAAGATGTTCTTGGGGCCGAGATCGCCGTGCAGCAGCGTCTCCGGCCCTCCCGTCTCCTCCATGAGACGGACCTGGCGGGGCGCCGCGTCGAGCAGCCAGTGCAGTCGCTCGAGCAGCCGGCAGCGCGCCACCGCAAACCTTGCCGGCGTGCGAACGCGAGCTAGCGCTTCGAGCACGGCAATGGCGTCGCGCAGGCTCGCGATGGACGATGGTGCGCTGTGGTCGCGGCCGTGCCAGCGGACCTCGGGCAGCAGGGGGTGGCCCACTCCGCGGGTGTGGAGCAGGGCGATGAGGTCGATCGCCGCCTCGAGCCGGGGTCGCTCCGACCGAACGGCGAGCGCCTCGGCGCGCAGGTCCTCGTAGACATGCCACACCCAGCGCCCGTCATTCGCCGCCGCCGCCGCGAGCAGCCGTGGGCAGCAGTCGCCGAGACCGAGCGCCGGCAGCCAGCGCTCCACGACGAGGCGGTCGATGTGCGCCATGGCCGGCGTATGGCGCTTGATCACGAGCGTGAGACCGGAGGCGTCGCCGACGCGCACCCGGTAGACACCCTTTTGCAGGCGCTCGAGGCCGCTGGCGTCCGGGGAGGCCGCCGCACCGTCCAGCAGGCGCTCCAGCGCATCGCACAGCTCGGCCGCTCCGGGCTCGCGCCGCTCGGCGAGGGAGCGAGCGACTTGCTCGCGCAGAGTGTTGGTCTCGCGCACGTGACTCGCCATCATGCGTGGGCTCCGACGAGCGACAGCCGCTCTCCGCGCGCGGCGCGCTCCGCCGCCGCCAGCAGGTACGACGCGAGATGCCGCGGCGCGTCCGGGACGCCGCCGCATCCCGGGATGCTGCACATGTCGACGACGTATGGCGTCCCCTTGCTTTCGATGATGTCGACGCCGAAGAAGTCGATGCCGAAGGCCCGGCCGCAGCGCCGCGCGATGTCACACAGCTCAGGCGACGGCGTGAACGGCTCACCGCGTTGTTCCGCTGGGGTTTTCGCCGGAAACGGCTTCTTCACGCCGAACAGCTGGTCACCGACCACGTAGATCTTCCGGTCGCGGCCCTCGGGCTGGTGGTAGCGCTGGGCGAACACCGGGTCGCGACCGTCGCGCACGGACGCGAGCTCGGCCAGGGTGCGGACCACACGCACGCCGACGCCGTCCGAGCCCTGGTACGGCTTGACGACGAGCGGTCCGCCGTCCAGGAGCGGTGCCAGCTCTTGAGGGTGCGCGGCGACGTAGGCGGCCGGCGTCGGCACTCCGGCCGATTCCAGAATCTTGGCGGTGACGATCTTGTCGCGCAGTGTCACCGTCACCGGATACGGATTCACGATTGTGGCTCCCTGGGCGTGCAGCACGCCGGCGAGGCTCAGGGAGAGGCGGCTCATCTTCTTCAGGAGATAGAGGTCGCACGCGACGCGCACGTCTGACAGCTCGAGCGCCCGCTTGACCGGGTGGATGACGTCGACAACCGCGCCGGCCTCCGCCAGCGCTCGCATCACGGCGGGCACATGACTCGTGCTCTGCGCATAGCGCGACGACACCAGGAAGCCGATCCGGAGCGGCGTCATGTCGCGGCCACCTCCCGCGGCGGCGGCCCCACGAGGCCGGCCCAGTGGAGCTCCCTGAGGGCGCCTTCGAGCTCGGCGGCGTAGAGCCGCATGTCGCCCAGACACGCATGCGCCCCGTCGTTGGCGAGGTTGTGGGCGATCCACGACATGGCGGCGAGCGTCCGAAACACCGTTCCGCAGTATGCGAGCCGCCAGCACGCCTCGAGGCTCACCGTCGGCCAGCGCTCCCGCACGGCCGCCCAGTAGGCCGGGACGTCGGGGTTGGCGCACAGCTGGCTCGACGGCATGGTCAGCTGCGCCAGGTCGACTGCGGGGACGCCCCACCCGGACTCCTCCCAGTCGAACACTGCGACGGTGGCATCGCCCTGCTCGCCGCGCAGTCGGATGTTGCGTCCGTTGAAGTCGCCGTGCACCAGCGTCTGCGGCACGCCGTGACCGATCGCTTCCAGACGGTCCCAATGCGCGGCGACATCGTCGAGTCGAGCCACGAGTCCCTCGAGGAAGCCGAGGTCGTCCGGCGACAGGACGGGATTGTCGAGGTTGCCCCCCGCGGCAGCTCGCACGCTTTGCAGCAGTCGCAGATAGCGTCCGGGCCCTGCCTCCGGCAGCCGGGGACCGTCGGCGACATCCGCCGCTGCGGAATGCAGCAAGCCGAGCCACCGTCCCGCCCGAGCCCGATGCTCGGCCAACAGGTTCGAGTAGGCGGCCCCGGTGGCTTCTTCCATGAAGAGCCAGCACGAGTCGTCCGCCTCGGGTACGAATCCGTCGTAGCGCAACGATGGAACCGTCAGGCCGGGGAGGATGCCTTCGTACACGGTGCGCTCGATCTGCGCCACCGCGGTCCGGCTCCGTTTGGCGATGACCGGCGACCCGCCTCGACCGGCGCCCACGAGGCGGTACACGGCGCTCTTCCGCCGGCTGGTCCGCAGCGGCGTAATCTGGGCCGGCTCGGCGTGCGGGTGCAGCTGACACCACGCGCGCACCGCGGGATGGCTCTTGATGGTCGCGCGCCGGTCGGCTGCGGGCGCGTGCTCGGTCGGCACCGGCGCAGCGGGCGGGGCGAGCGTGATCGGCCGCGACGTGTCGGTGACGACTCGCCCCTGGTCGAGGACCAGGAGTCCCTCGCAGCGCTCCAGGGTGCTCGGCCGATGCGAGATCAAGACCACGGTTCGCCCGCGCATCAGGTACCGCATCGCGCCCAGGATCTTCGCCTCGGTTTCGGCGTCGACGGCGCTCGTGGGCTCGTCGAGGATGAGGACCGGACTGTCCTTCAAGAAGGCGCGGGCCAGCGCGATGCGCTGCCGCTGGCCACCGGAGAGTTGTGCGCCGCGCTCCCCGACCTGGGTGTCGTAGCCGCGCGGCAAGCGCACGATGAACTCGTGCGCGTTGGCGGCTTGCGCGGCGGCGACGATCTGCGGCCGTGTGGCGCCCGGGGCGGCATACGCGATGTTCTCCGCGATGCTGGCCGAAAACAGGACCGTTTCCTGCAGCACGACGGCAAACTGCCGGCGCAGGTCGGCGAGCTTGTAGTCGCGCAGGTCCACGCCGTCGAGCAGGATGCGGCCGGCCGTCGGGTCGTAGAAGCGCGTGAGCAGGCTGATCAGCGTCGTCTTGCCGGCTCCCGTCGCCCCGACGACGCCGAGGCGCGTCCCCGGCTCGAGCGTGAACGAGACGTCGCTCAAGACGGGCCGGTCCGGCCCATAGGCGAAGCAGACACCCTCGAAGGCCACGGCGCCGGTGGCGCGCGCGATGGGCCGGGCATGCGGTCGCTCCGGCACCTCGGGTTGCTCGTCCAGCAGCGCGAACGCCCGCTCGGCGCTCGCCAGGTAGCCTTGCAGCCCCGTCGCCTTTCGGCTCATGGTCTTCAGGGGCTCGTACAGCTGTCCGAGGTACCCGAGCACCAGCAGCAGCTGCCCGAGCGTGAGCGCGCCGGCCCGGACGTGGCCCACGCCGATCAGCAACACCGCGGCCATGCCCAGGGCCGTGACCAGCCCGATGAGCAGGCCATAGCCCCCCTCCAGGAAGGCCAGACGGATCCGCGCGGCCACTCCTTCCTGGGAGCGGTGCACGAACCGGCCCGTCTCCCTCGCCTCCTGGCCGAACGCCTTGACCACTCGCAGCGCCCCGAGCGTCTCTTGGACGACGGCGAGCGCCGAGCTCTCGAGCTTCTTGACGTGACGCGACTGGCGCCGCATGCGCGGGCGATAGGCGCGCGAGAGGAAGAAGAGGGGAGGGGAAACGGCGAGCGCCACCAGCGCCAGCGAGCGGTCCAGCCGGGCGGTCACGATCCACATCGTGACCAGGGTGACCGCCGCCGACACGAACGGAATGGCCCCGTCGACCAGGATGTTCTGGAGCGCGGAGGCGTCGTACTGGATGCGGTAGACCGAGTCGGCCGTGCCGCGCGAGTCATGATACGAGAGCGATAGCCGCTGCACTTGTTGCACGAGCTGGGAGCGGAAGTCGAGCACGAGCCGCTCGCCGATGTAGGTCCGCACCAGCGTCGTGGCGAGGCCCTGGATCTGGCTCAGGGCGGTCACGGCAAGGAGCAACCCGATGGCGATCGCGAGCACGGCGGCCGGACTCGGGCCCGGCGTGCTCGGCAGCAGCGCTTGCAACAGTGGCGGCAGCGGCCGGCTCCCCAGGACGGAGTCGACCACGATCTTCAAGGGCACCGGGTTCAAGATGGCGATCGGACTCGCGAGCACGCCGAGGCCCAGCAGCCCCGCGATGTGCCACCAGTAGGGTCGCGTCTGGCGCAGTACGCGCCGGTACAGCGTCAGGTCGTGCATCGGGTGTCTGCTACACGCAGCCGCGCGACGGCGTCTCGGACGGTCGCCATGGCTGCGGTGCACTGCTCGATCGTGCGCCACGCGAAGAACGCCGCGCCCAGCCCGAGCACGGCCACGGCGACCCACGCCTGGTCTTGCAGCGCGCTGCGGGTGAGCAGCGCGAACGCGAGCGTCAGGAGCGGCCCGCGCGCCGGTACATCGGGCCACCACCGGACCCGCAACATCTGGTGGCCACCCGGGTGCTCCTCGACGCCCAGCAGCAGCCGGGCCGCTCCGAAAAACCCACCGCGCACCTCCAGATCCCAGCGATCGTGTCGGCCGCCGCGCAACACGCACGCGCCCTCGGCCCGGAGCCCCTCCTCCATCTCCTTGAGTCGCTGGTCGGGCTCCTGGCGGTGCGCGGTCCAGATCGATGTCGTGACCGGCCAGAGTGGGGCCAGCGCGGGTGTGCCGTGCCGTCGCCAGGGCGTGAGGCCTTCGTTGAGGCGCCCGCGCAGCCGGGCCAGGGGCTGGGCCAGATGGAGCAGCGCTGTGAGAAGACGGCGGCGCATGCGCGTCGGCCAGGGGGCAGGGGGCGTATCGGGGAACGACGCGCGCATGGCGCTGAGCCATGCCTGGGCGAGCGGCGGCACGATCGCCACGGCGAGCAGCGGCACCGCAAGCTTGAACGGTCGCCACACTTCGCTGAACGCGGCGATCGTGGCGAGGCTCGCGATCATCAGATGCCATTCCGGCATTTGTGGAAGCGATCCGAGCAGGCTGGGCGCGGGCTGGTACAGCGACTGGAAGGGGGCGCCGCCCCATACACCGTGGTACACGCGCGGCCGGCGCCAGCCGAGCGCATGGGTCAGCCCGCTGCCGTAAATGCGGCCCGCCCAGCGCACGTGCCCCGGGCCGTTGTACTTCTCGGGCCACTTGCGCTCGAGCATGGCCTCCGCCCGGCCGTAGCCGATCTGCTGCCGCCAGTAGGTGCGCAGCGAGTTACGGCGGTGGTGCCAGACCATGGCGGCGGGATGGAATCCCAGCGTCCAGCCCCGCTCCTGCAGCCGCCAGCACACGTCCACGTCGTCGCCGGCGGTGCGGAACTGCGGGTCGAAGCCGCCGATCGCTTCGAGGCACGATTTCCGGAAGGCCATGTTGCAGCCGGGGATGTGCTCGGCCTCGCGATCCGTGACGAGCACGTGCACCGGCCCGCCGGGCGCGCGCGCCACGCACTCCGCGATCGGACCGTCGCCGGGCGGCGCGATGTTGGGCCCGCCGACTCCCGCGTACCCGGTGCGCAGGAACGTGGCCGCCAGGTAGGTGAGCCAGTCCGAGTCGGGGTAGGCGTCGTCGTCGAGGTACGCGATGATCTCCCCGGTGGCCGCGGCGAGACCGGTATTGCGCGCATTGGCGAGTCCCCGGTTCTCCGTCTGGATCAGGCGGCAATCGTACTGGCGCGCGATGACCCCGGTCGCGTCGCTGGACCCATCGTCCACGACGATGACTTCGTAGTCGGGATAGTCCAGGCGGCTCAATGCGTCGAGACAATCGCGGATGGTGCGGGCGCCATTGTAGGTGCACACCACCACCGACACGCGCGGCCAGGGCAGGCCCGGCGCAAACGGCGCTTCGGCGAACGCTTCGCGCACCGCCCCAAGAGCCGGCTTGGGCAAGCGGTCGGCACGGGTGAGCCCGAACAACCAGTCGGGAACGTCGTTCTCATGCCGGTACCACTCATCCGTCCAGGAGAACACGAACACGCCGGCACAGCCGGCCGCGAACGTCGTGCGCACCTGCCAGTCGAGGGACCGGGCCTGGACATCTTCGCCGTTGCGCAGGCTGTCGAGCCCGAGCTCGCTCATCACGAGCGGGCGGTCGCCGGCGAGGTTCTGCAACCGGGCGAGATAGGCGTCGAAGCGCTCCTGCGACTCGAGATAGACGTTGAAGCACAGCAGATCGAGGAACGGCAGCCGGAGGTATTCCGTGGTGGGGTAATTCACATAGGTGACCAGCCCGTCCGGGTCAGCCTCCTTCACCACGTGGTACAGCCGCTCGAGATAGCGCTCCACCTTCCGACGGCCCAGCCAGCGGGCCATCGGCGCCGGGATCTCATTGCCGAGCGCGTAACACAGGAGTGCCGGATGGCCGGCGCACGCCCGCACCTTCGCGCGAACCAGATCGGCGATATCGGGGGCATCGCGGCGACGGTCGATCAGGAACCCGATGTATTGCTCGGCGCTGAGCCCGACCATCACGTGCAGCCCGCAAGCGGCCGCGAGGTCGAGCAGCGCCCGCGGCGGCATCGTGTGCGGAATCCGGACCGCGTTGATTCCGGCGGCGGCCATCAGGGCGAAGTCGCGCTCGATCATCCGGAGGTCGTGATACTCGCGTCCCTGGGCGTCAGGCGCGAAGGCGCCATAGGTGACGCCGCGGATGCGCAGCTTGGTGTCGCCGACGAAGAGGAACTTGCCGCGTACGCAGGGCCGGGGGGCCGGGGCCAGGGGGCTGGCGACGGGCTGCGGCGTCGAAATGGGGCTGACGCGCTGCGTGGCTACCTTCGGAGCAGACGCGTGTTGACTCGGGGCTGTCGTCGGGCGCGCGCTGCCAGCGCTCGGCCGGTGCGTGCGATCCAGGTGGCCCTCCCCTCACCGGGTGTCGGCGGGCCCGGGTCGGGCCCTCGGCCCCACTGCGAGCTGCACGCAGCGCGGGGGATCGATGTCGATCGAGAAGAGGTAGCGCACAACACGTGCCAAGTCGTGACCAAAACGTGACAACGAGATGATCGAACTGCGCAACCGCGCGCGCGTGGACGTCAACGGGTTCTCGCGCAATGGCTAGCGTCTCGCACAGCCGCGTCCCGCAACCGTCCGCGCTGCGACCTGCGTGTGGGCGGCGTCACAACCGTAGGGCGACAGCTGTTGCGTCGACGCAGCACCGCCTAACTGAGAGCGACGCCACGCGTTACTGCGACGGGCCGCGGACACTCTTTACTGTTTTGCCCGACCGCGCGGCGTCAATCGGCACCGAGACCTGCGTCGAGCAGGACCGATCGCCGCACAACTCCGCATGCAGCGACTCCAGCGTGTCGAGCGCGGGGCGCAGCTCGTGGGTGGTCTGGGCGCCGAGCCGCGGACTCACGGCCCGGATCGCCGCCAGGTGACCGAAAACGTGGCCCACCGTCACGAGGCGCTGCAGGTCTTCCAGCTCCACACCGGGCCAGGTGGGTTGGATGACCGCCAGGTACGCGTCGAGGTCGACGTGGGTCAGATCGACGGTCGGCACGCCCCATCCCGCCATCTCCCAGTTGAGGAGGAGGAGCTCGAGCCCCGTGGCACGACGGCGGACGTAGGCGTGTCGCAGCCGATAGTCGCCGTGCGTGACCGTCGCCGGGACGCCCGCGCAGGCCTCCTCGAGACGGGCCCACCCGTCGTCGAGGGCGTCGAGGTCCGTGGCGAGTCGCTCGAGCGCGCTCACGTCGCGCGTGCTGAGCACCCGGTTCGTCAGGTGGGTGCGGATGATCTCGCGGGCGCTTCGCAGCAGGCCCAGGTAGCGCGACGGCCCGGCGTCGGGGAGCGACGCTGCCGTGGAAAGTCGCGCGCCCGCGCTGTGCATCATGCCGACCCAGCGTCCCGCGAGTGAGCGATGGGTCGGGTCGCTGGCCGCATACCACTCGTCGCCCGCGGCCTCGAGGAAGATCCACGCGCGCTCGGCGCCGTCCGCCCGGAACCCGCAATACCGTGGTGACGTGACGGGGAGTGACGGCAGAATCCGCTCGTGCACGGTCCGCTCGATCGACGCACCCGGCGTGAGCGATCGCCGGGCGACGATGGAGCGTCCGCCTCCGTCCGCGACCAGTCGATACGTAGCCGACGTACTGCTCTGTTGGAGGATCTCGATGTGCTCGGGTGGCTCGACTGGGCCATCGGAGATGCCGTTCCAGGCCTCCACGGCCGGATGCCAGGCGAGCCTGCCCCAGAGGACGGCGTGCGCGGTCGCGCTCATGTCCGATTACTCCGCATGACGTGAGCATGGTCCAGCGGCTCGCACAGGCCAGCGGACCATGATCCAAAGTGTGACGCAGGTGACCTTTAGCACCGGCGCCGGCGACGGCGGTCGCGCGCGGACGAGCAATGGCCGTGCCAGTGATGATCACGATCCTGGCACGCTACGGCATCAATTCGTTAACGCGCGTGTCGGCAAGAGGTCAGCGAGCGGATCGTTCGTGATGGAACGGGGGCGGGTGGGCAGAACGCGGCACGGGGCTGCTGCACGTGTCGAGAGCGCGCACGTGCGGACGCGCAGCACGGCGCGCGTCCTTGCGTGACCCGCGTCACCGGGCGCGTGGTTGCTCGCCCAGCACCCAGGCGCGCCGCACCGGCGGCGCCGCCGCGCGCGGATGCACGCTCTCCCAGATCTCGCGATTCAAGAGGACTTCGTCCGCCCGATCGGCCACCGCGAAATCGCCGGGCGGAATCGGCGAGCGGTACGCTTGAGGATTCAGCTCGTCGAGCGACCACGTGTTCGGCACGACGGCGAACGGCGTCGAGTCTGGGCGTCTCGCGAAGGCGTTCCACAGAGGCGTGGCCGCGGAATCGTATTGGCTGAGCGGCGGCAAGTCGAGCAGCTGTCCGATCGAGCGCACCACGGAGCTGGTCGTGTAGAACGTGCTGTCCACTACACCGCGCTTCGCGTAGGGCGACGCGACCAGCAGCACCGAGCGATGCGCGTCGACGTGGTCCGGTCCATTCTGCGCGTCATCCTCCAGCACAAACACGGCGAGCGATGACCACGCCGGCGACGAGGAGAGTCGCTCGATGACCTGGCCAAGGGCGAGGTCGTTGTCGGCCACCATCGAGCGGGGCGTCGGCTGCCCCCCGGCGCGACCGTAGGTGTGGTCCCGCGGCAGCCACAGGAACACGAGGTCGGGAAAGCGTCCCTGCCGGTCCCAGCTCGCCACCGAGTCGGCGAACAGGCGAGCCCGCGTGGTGTCGCGGATCTCGAGCCGGAACGCGGGATAGCTCGGCACGGTGATACTGTCGAGCCCGGCGAGCTTCGTGTGGGTCGAACCGCCGGGCCCGGAGTCGGTTTCGGACCGCTCGCCAAAGTTCACCACCCACAGCCCCTTGCGCCGGGCCGCGTCCCACAGATAGGCGCCGTGCGGGTTGACCAGGTCGTCGCCGTCGTCCAGGTCCCAGTTGCGTCCGTGTCCGTAGATCTGGGGCCAGGTCTTTTCGTTGTAATCGCCGGCGAACGCGCGGTCGGACCACTCGTGTCCGTCCGCCGAGACTTCGCCGTCCACGTAAAAGTTGTCGAACACCACCCAGCGGTGCGCAATCGCGTGCGCATTCGGCGTGATCGAGTCGTTGAAGATGGCGAGCTCGGGATCGCCGTTGGCGCCGTGTACGTCGCCCAGCACCTGGTCGTAGGTGCGGTTCTCGCGGATGATGTAGACGACATGGCGGACGGGCGGACGGGCGGACGGGCGGTCGGCGACGGCGTTCCGCAGTCGGGAATTCGAGTACGGGCTGAGCGCGTAGGCTTCGCGCGTGTAGCGCGCGAGCGTGGCATCGTCGGGAACCGGTACGATCGATACCGAGCCTGTGATCACGTTGCCGATATAGGTCCCATCGCGATTGGCGCCGGAGCCGTTCCCCTTTCCGTTGGCGATGAACAACGTGCGGCCGTCCGCCGACGTGGCGACCGCGGTCGGGTACCAGCCGACGGGGATGAGCCCCGCGACCCGCATTCCGGTTCGGCCGATCCGGACGACGGCGACGGCGTTATTCCCGGCCATGGCCACGTACAGCGTGCGACCGTCCGGCGATAGCGCCAGCGCGTTGGGGTCGCTCCCGGTCGGTGCGTGGGGCGACAGGGCCACCGCGAGCTGCTCGACGACGCTACCCGCGCGCAGATCGACGCGGGCGACGGCGTTCGCCCCGGCCAGCGCGACGTACAGGTCCGTGCCGCGCAGCGCGAGCGCCGAGGGATGCGGGCCGACGTGGATCGCGGTCCGGCGGACGGGCGCACTGGCGGACAGATCGAACACGCTCACCGTCGAGTCGCCCCAATCGCTGACGTACAGGTGGGCGGAGTCGGCGACCGCGCCGTAGGGGCGGCGGCCGACGGCGGCGCTGCCCCGGCGCGCCAGGGTCACGGCATCGACGAAGTAGACCGAGTCGCTCTGGTTGCCGACGACCGCCACCAGACCGCGTCGCGGGACGAGCGCGATGCCCCCCGGGAAGACGCGCGCATTCGTATCGGCGAGGACAACACTGTCGAGCGTCCACGCCATGCCGCCCTGCCACGTGAGGCGATACACCCGGTTCGTCCCGGCGCCGCTCACCCACACCGTGTCGCGCCATTCGCCGCCCGAGCGCGCGAGGCCAAGCCACGCCGGCAGCTTCTTTTCCCACACCACCGCGCCCTTCACGGGATCGATCCGCATCACGCCGTTCGGGCCGTAGCCGTTGTTCGCGACCATCAGCGACCCGTCCGACAGCGTCACCAGGCCGAGCGGCAGCGTGCCCACGCTCACCGTGCGACCGGCGGGCCGGATGCGCCACCCGGAGGGCAACAGCGTCGAGCCGTCGCGCAGCCGGCCGGGCACGGCGCGCGTGGCGAGGAAGGCCAGGCCGGCGAGCGCCGGCAGGGCGAGCAGGGTTCGAGTGCGCATGGCGCCAATATGGCCGCTCGCGAGCCCGACGTCATCCCCTTAGGCTTAGGCCCGACATGACCGGACTCATCTTCCACCTTATCGTGCACACCCACTGGGACCGCGAGTGGTACCTGCCGCGCGCGGCATTCCAAGCGCGGCTCGTCGCCGTGCTGGACGACCTGATCGAGCGGCTGCAGCGCGACCCGGCGTACCGGAGCTTCCTGCTGGACGGGCAGACCGTGCTGCTCGAGGACTACGTGAGCGTGCGGCCCGAGCGCGAGACCGACATCAAGGCGCTGGTCAAGACGGGTCGCCTCCAGGTCGGGCCGTGGTACGTGCTGCCCGACGAGCAGATCCCCTCGGGCGAAGGGCTGGTGCGGAACCTGCTGCTGGGCGCGGCGGACGCGGAGCGATGGGGCGCGCGTCTCGACGTGCTGTATTCACCCGACGCCTTCGGCCATCCCGCCGCGTGGCCCACCCTGGCGCGCGAGTTCGGGATCCGCTACGGCGTCGTGTGGCGCGGCCTGGGGGGCGAGGCCGGGCAAGAGCGCGACCTGTACCGCTGGCGCGGTCCCGACGGAAAGGACGTGCTGCTGTGGCATCTGCCACCCGCGGGGTACGAGGTCGGGGCGACCCTCTCGACCGAGGCCGAGCGCGTGTTCCGGACCTGGGCCCCGGTGCGCGGCGCCCTCGTGGCGCGCGCCGCCGGCAAGCACATTCCCGTGTTCATCGGGGCCGATCATCACGCCGCGCACGCCGAGGTGTCGCGCCTGCGCGATCTCCTGGCGGAGCTCGACCCCCAGAGCGCGTACCGGGTGTCGCGACTCGACGAGTTCTTCCAGGCGGCCGCCGATGGGGCGAAGCCGGCGTCGCTCGCGGGGGAGCTGCGCTGGTCGTACCGCTACGCGTGGACGCTCCAGGGCGTGCATGCGACCCGGGCGCCGCTCAAGCGGCGCTACGGCGCGGCCGAGCTGGCGCTGACGCGGCTGGCCGAGCCGCTCGCGGCGCTG
>DATDFC010000055.1:0-4098 GCA_036522815.1 Gemmatimonadales bacterium
GTCGCTCAGGTATTCAGCCGTCGTCTCGAGCTCGCGGCGCGCGAGCCGGTTCAAGGGCTGGAAGAAGAAGAACCGCTCGATCAGGCTCGCGCCCACGAGCCACAGCGAATCGTGCCGCGCGAGATGCGCCAGCTCGTGCGCTAGCATGCTGCGCTGCTGCTCGGCGCCGAGCTCTGAGAGCGCCAGCTCAGGCACGCAGATCTCGGAGCGACCGAGGGCGACGGGACTGGAGATGGTCCGCGCCATCGTGAGTCGCACGCGACCGCGGAAACCGGTGGTGCGCTTCAGCTCCGACAGTGTTGCAGCGAGCGGACCGTCGGAGACCGGCCGGCGGTCTGCCAAACGGCCGATGAGAATCAGCCGACGGGCGACGTAGTATAGAGATGAGCCAAGCGCGATGGCGGCCCAGAGGAGTACCGTCAGCATGGGGGGCGACGGTAGACCAAGGGCAGTAGAGGTCGTAGAGGTGTGCTCGGCGGTCCGGCGCGGGGCGATGCCGGTCTCGCCCACGGTCGGCGTTGCGGGCAACGCGGCAGCGGGCAACGTCACCGCAGCGGGCGGAGAAACCTGCAGCCGCGCCTGAATCGTGCCGGTCACGAGGCCCGCCAGCAGCGCCACCTTCCAGAGCAACTCGGCGACGGCGGGCTCCACACGCCCGCGCCGGGTGACGACCCAGACCAACCCCAGGAGCACCGTGCTGTGAATCAGATAGGTGAGCAGCCACGCGAACATTGTCATGGGGTCTCCGGGGCGTTCGATTCGACGCGCTCGATCATGTCGCGGATCTTGGCGAGGTCGCCGGGGCTCACGTCGGCGTCGTTCAGAAGATGCTGCACCAGCGCGGTGACGTCGCCGTCGAACAGCCGCTCGGTCAGCTCGCCCACCATCGAGTGCTGCACCTCCTGCTCGGTCACCGCGGCGCGGTAATGGTACTGTCGGGATTGGGCGCGACGCGTGACTACGCCGCGGCGCTCGAGCCGCGACAGCATCGTCGCGACGGTGGTCTGCGCGAGCCCGCGTTCGGCGTGCAGCGCTTCCCAGATGTCCTGCACCGTCGCTTCGCCCTTGTCCCAGATGACGCGCAGGATGGCGAGTTGCAGCTCGGTGAGTTGGTGGCGACCCGGCATGCTCGGCCTCGTGGTTGATCTACAGGAGTAGATTTACATGTGTAGTAGTCGGATGTCAAGGAGCGGCTGACCCCGGAGTGGTGCCCCGGGGCCGACCAAAAAGACGGTTACCTACCTGGTCTTCTGGAACAGCGGCAGGAAGCGTTCGTAGCCCTCGGCCTGCAGGCGCTCGACCGGAATGAAGCGCAGCGCCGCCGAGTTGATGCAATAGCGCAGCCCCGTCGGCGCCGGGCCGTCGTCGAACAGGTGGCCCAGGTGGGAATCGCCGTGGGCGGACCGCACCTCGGTCCGCTCCATGAACAGGGAGCGGTCGGTCTGCTCGGTGACGTTGGCGGGCTCGAGCGGCCGCGTGAAGCTGGGCCACCCGGTGCCGGACTCAAACTTGTCGAGCGAGCTGAACAGCGGCTCCCCTGACACCACATCCACATAAATGCCGGCGCGGTGGTTGTCCCAGTAGTCGTTATGGAATGGCGGCTCGGTCGCCTCGTGCTGGGTGACCTGGTACTGTAAGGGAGTCAGCGACTGCCGCAGCTCGGCGTCGCTCGGCTTGGTGTCGTGCATACCCGATCGTACCTCCGTTGGCGGGGCTACGCTGCCCCATATCTCCCGCAGGCGCCGGTCGCGCCCGCATGCCACGCGATACATCCCGTACCTGACAGGATTCTTGCGGTAATAGTGCTGGTGATAGTCTTCGGCGGCGTAGAACGCCGTGGCCGGCACGATCGCGGTGGCGATGGGCCGCGCGAAGCGCCGCTCGAGCGCGCGGCGCGACGCAGCCGCCACGCGGTGCTGCAGCGTGTCACGATAGAAGATCGCCGTGTGGTACTCCGGGCCGTGATCGCAGAACTGACCGTCGGCCTGCGTGGGATCGATGTCGTGCCAGAACGCGTCCACCAGCCGCTCGTAGGTGATTTTCTGGGGATCGTACACCACCTGCACCGACTCGAGGTGGCCGGTCTGGCCGGAGGACACCTGCTCGTACGATGGATGTGGCACGGTGCCGCCGGTGTACCCCACGGTGGCGGACACGACGCCCGGGACCTGGTCGAAGGCGCGCTCCATGGACCAGAAGCAGCCGCCCGCGAACGTAGCGGTGTCGAGCGGCGCGGTCGTGACGACAAGGGCGAGTAGCAGATTCATGGGCTGAACGTAGGCGGGCGCGGCGCGCGAGTGAAGCGCCCGGGCGCTTTCTTAGAGCTTTCTCACGGAGCTCACACTCCCCGCCCCGCCCGGGCCACCGTAGGTTAGGCGGCGTGCAGATTCTCCTCGTCGAGGACGACCGCGAGCTGCGGCGCTTTCTGAGCAAGGCGTTCCGCGAAGAAGGCTACGGGGTCTCGGAGGCCGACACCGGCGACCGGGCGTTGGAGCGCGCGCTGGGCGGGACGTACGGCTGCATTGTCCTCGACGTCATGCTGCCGGGGCGGGACGGCTTCAGCGTCGTGTCGGAGCTGCGGGCGCGCGGCGTTTTCACGCCGGTCCTGCTGCTCACCGCCCGCGACGAGCTCGAGGCGCGGGTGAAGGGCCTGGAAGGCGGCGCCGACGACTATCTCACGAAGCCGTTCGACCTGCCCGAATTGCTCGCCAGGGTCCACGCGCTGATTCGCCGCGCCGAGCTGCGGCACCAGGACGCCACGCTCAAGGTGGGCGATCTCATGCTCGATCCGTTGACCCGTCGCGTCACCCAGGGTGAGCGCGTGGTGGATCTGAGTCCGCGCGAGTTCGCGCTGCTCGAGTTTCTGATGCGCAACGCCGGCCGCTCGGTGTCTCGCTCGCGGATCGCTGAGGCAGTATGGAACTACCAGTTTGATCCCGAGACCAACGTGGTGGACGTGTACGTCAACTACCTCCGAAGGAAGCTCAGCTTCGGGGGCCGCTCGGCGCCGATCCGCACGGTCCGGGGCGTCGGGTACCGGCTGGACGGGGCCACACCATGAGCGAGCGCCGGCTCGCCGTCGTGCTCACGCGCCGCTTCACGCGGGTGGCGTGGACCGGGCTGGCGGGCTACGCGCTGCTGGTGGTGGCGCTGTTTGCCGCGGCCGCCGAGATGGCGTTGCGTCGCTCGCTCGAGCACTCCGCAGACCTCACCCAGTCGCTGCTCGGCGCCTATCGCGATTCGACCAGCGAGCCCGGGGGCGTGATGCCGTCGGCGCTCGCGGACCAGCTCGTGGCCATGGGGGGCCAGGTGGTGATCACCCGCACCACTACCGCCGCGGGTGGACAGCAGCAGGTCTACTTCGTGTCACCCGACATGCCGGCGAAACGCCTCGAAGGCCTGCCGGCCAACGCCTCGCCCGACGACGTGCGCCGGGCGTTGCTCGCCGCCATCGCGCAGCGATCCCGCTGGCGCTATCGCGTGCTGCACCGCTCAGCCGGCGCGTTCGACATCTACGTCGTGGCGAGCCGGGAATCGTACGTGGTCGCGCTGGGCGCGCTCGCGGCCGCGGCGACCGGCGTGCAGGTCGGCGCCGCGATCGTGGCGACGCGCTATGTGGCGGCCGACAGCTCGCCTGCCTCGCTCGCCTTCCTGCGCTATGCCATTGGCGTTGCCTGCCTGATCCCCGCGGTCGCGATGGCCGGCCGCATGCGCTTTGCCCGCGCCGACATCCTGCCGATTGCGGCGCTCGGCATCGGCCAGTTCGGCATCCTGATCGCGCTGTTGAACTACGGCCTGCGCAGCGTACCGGCCGGGCGCGGCGCGCTCATCTTTGCGAGTTTCCCGCTCATCACACTGATCGTCGCCGCATTGCTTGGCCATGAGCATGCCACGGTGCGCAAGATCGGCGGCATCCTCGCGACGATGGCCGGGATTGCTCTGGCGCTGGGCGACAAGATCCTCGGCGCGGGGTCAATCCTCGGCGAGCTCACCATCCTGGCGAGCGCCGCGGTGGGCGCGGTCTGCTCGGTGCTCTACCGGCCGTATCTGCGCCGCTATCCGACGCTTCCGGTCTCCGCCTTCGCGATGGCGGCGGCG